>CAZACF010000067.1:3553-11169 GCA_964483565.1 uncultured Syntrophomonas sp.
GATGATATGGAACTGGAAGCATTTGTTCACGGTGCCATCTGTTACTCGTACTCGGGCCAATGTCTGTTCAGCAGCATGGTAGGAGGCCGGAGCGGCAACCGGGGACGCTGCGCTCAACCCTGTCGTATGGGATATCAATTAAAAAGCAGTACGGGGAGATACAGCCCTGATCCGGCGCAGAATGGTCGTTATTTGCTCAGTCCGGCGGACCTTTGTCTGATCGATTATTTGCCCGAATTACAGGCATCCGGGATTCATTCCCTGAAAATCGAAGGCCGCATGAAACGGCCTGAATATGTAGCGGTTGTGACCCGAGCCTATCGCGAGGCGCTTGACTTGATGGAAGCCTGCGGGGAACGGCCTCAACCTGAAGTCAAGGATAAATTATTGAAGATTTTCAATCGTCGCTTCAGCAGCGGCTATTTTATTCCCACGCCGGCTGATTTTCTCAGCACCAAGCGACCCAATAACCGCGGCGTCTTTGTCGGTCGGGTGTTATCCCAGGATCAGCGCTTGCAGACCAAAATCAAGCTGAGCGAACGGGTACAGCAAGGCGACGGTCTGGTAGTGTGGGTCAACCAAGGAAAAAATCCGGTTTTGCTGGTGAAAGATCTGATCGTTAATGATTGTGTGCAAAATGAAGCCCAAGCCGGAGATATCATTACCGTAACGTTGGAGGGGAAAGTATCCAAGGATGATCGCGTTTTTAAAACCCACGATGAACAAATTCTGCAGGAAGCCATGCAGAGCATTCGTGATGAGTCGAACAGAGTGCCGGTCGACGCAGAAGTACATTTGCAGCTGGGTGAGCCATTATTGATCAGATTGCGCGATGATCAGGGCAACCAAGCCGAGGCCTGGACGCAGACTGTGGCTCAACCGGCCCGCAATCAGATGCTGGATGAAACGGTGCTGCGGGACAAACTGGGCCGTATGGGCAATACTCCTTTTATGCTGCGCGATTTGACCATCAAGGGAGGCGATCATTTGATGCTTCCTTTCAGTGAACTCAATGAAGTGCGTCGTCAAGCGGTTGATCGGCTGGTCGAACAAAGATTGGCGTCGGTCAGTCATTCGACTGCCCATCGCCGGGATTATAATCAACGCTGTAGCAGCTATTTTAAGTTGTCCAGCAGCCAAAATTTCTCTTTGCCTATGCTGAACGTGGCTGTAGCCAGCCTTGAGCAAGCCCGTGTGGCATTGCACAACGGCGCCGATCAGGTGCTGCTTGCAATGGAAGGCTTGGGCAGCGGCAGAAGACCGAACAAAAAGCAAATCAATGACTGGCTGGTGCGGAATCCGGCCAACGCTGATAGAATAATTCCGATTTTACCGCGCATTCATCTGCCGGGAGATCTTCATAATTATCGGGATATCATCGAAGTTGGATGCCATAAAATCATGGTCGGCAATTGGGGAGATCTCAATTGGGGGTTAAAGCAGGAATGCAGCATCATGACCGATTACAGTCTGAATGTGTTTAATACTTATGGTCAGCATTATCTGCAGGAATTGGGAGTTGTTTCAGTATGTCTTTCTCCTGAACTTAACTTCAAACAGTTGCAAAGCTGGCCTGATTTTGCTAAAGTCGAATTGCTGATTCATGGGAAGCTGCAGTTGATGGAATCGCAGCATTGCATGCTGTGCACAGTTCTAGGTGAAGAACCGGATCATTGCATGGCTCCCTGTCGACGGGATCATTTTTATCTGCAGGACGAAAAACAGTATCAATTCCCAGTGGCAACCGATGCTGACTGCCGTTTTTATGTATTCAATTCCCGTACCCTGTGCATGATGGAAGATTTGAAACGGCTGGTTAATCTGGGCCCGCTGGCCCTGCGCATTGAAGGCCGTTTGATGGATGAAGCGGAATTAATCGGGACAGTCAGACTGTATCGCCAGGCCTTGAATCAATTGGCCAATGCTGCTGAGCTTGATTTGACAAAGCTTGCCGGTCAGTTGCCTGGAGCAGACCAGGAATTTACCAAAGGTCATTATTATCGAGGAGTATTATAAATGGATCGGGAGACTCTAGTAAAACTTGAATTCGAAAAAATCCTGGCTGAACTGATTCAGTTGGCCTACACCGCTGGCGCCAAAGAGAAAATCAAGCAGTTCATGCCCTCCGCTGACACGACCCTGGTTAATCAGCGTCTGGATGAAACTGAGGAGGCCATGGAATTGCTGAGGTTCGGCGAGCCTGGTTTTTTAAACTCGCTCAGACCCGTCGGCTTGCATTTGAAAAAAGCCAAGGTGGCAGGGGTTCTGTCCCCTGCTGAGCTGATTGATGTCTATCAGCTGCTGCGCTCATCACGATTAGCGATTCGATACACCGCCACGCCATCCGCTCGGATCTTAAAAAGCATCAGTACTAGCTTAACTGAAAACAAAACCCTGGAACAGATGATCATTGATGCGGTGGATGAAGATGGAACGATTCGCGATGACGCTTCCGCAGCATTGCGAAGCATCCGTAAACAAATTGAAACCAGCCGCTTGCGGATCAAGGATTACTTGCAGAACTTTATTCGTTCCGGCAACAATCAGAACCTGCTCCAGGATGCGCTGGTGACAGAGCGAGCCGGACGTTATGTAGTGCCGGTAAAACAGGAATACCGCAGTGAAGTAAAGGGCATCGTCCATGATGAATCGGCCAGTGGAGCGACGGTATTTATCGAGCCACTGCCGGTAGTCGAGCACAACAACAAGATAAAAAGTCTGCAAATCGAAGAACAGAGGGAGATCGAACGTATCCTGCGGGAACTGAGCACCTCGGTCTCGGCCTTCGCCGCCGAACTGCAAATCAATAATGAAATCCTGGAGACCCTGGACATTATCTTTGCCCGGGCCAATCTGGCCTACAATATGAATGCCTTTCGTCCCCGCATCAATGACCGCGGTCTGATTGATCTGCAAAAAGCCCGCCACCCATTACTGGGCAAAAAGGCGGTGCCGGTCAACATAAGCCTCGGGCAGACCTTCGATATTTTGGTTATTACCGGTCCCAACACCGGCGGCAAGACGGTGGTTTTAAAAACAGTCGGGCTTCTGACCGTAATGGCCATGTGCGGTTTGTTTATACCGGCCCGAGAAGACAGTCAACTTTCCGTATTTAAAAATATTTATGTTGATATCGGGGATGAGCAGAGCATTGAGCAATCACTCAGCACTTTCTCATCCCATATGAAGAACATCATTGGTATCTTACAGCAGGCGGGCAGAGGTTCGCTGGTGTTAATGGATGAACTGGGTGCCGGAACCGACCCCCACGAAGGAGCAGCCTTGGCCAGGGCGATTCTGGAGCGGCTTAAAAACCTGCAGGCCAAGGTCATCGTCACCACCCACCAGAGTGAATTGAAAACGTTTGCCTACCAAAATCAACGAGTGGAAAATGCCTGTGTGGAATTCAATCCCGTGACTCTGATGCCGACCTACGAGTTGACCATCGGTACACCCGGGCAGAGCAATGCTTTTGCGATTGCCTCCCAGCTGGGGATAGACGATGAAATCGTTGCGCAAGCCCGGAGCCTGGTCCCGGAACGGGAAAGAGAGATCGGAGATATGATCCGTCAATTAAAAGAAAGCCGATACACTTTTGAAGAAAACAGCCGCGAATTGGAAAAAGACCGGCGTGATCTTGACAGAGAGCGTCAGGAATGGGAATCAGAAAAGAGAACCCTGGCTGCCATGAAGCAGGAGATCATACGCAAAGCTCGTCAGGAGGCGGACAGTTATGTGCGAGCCATCAAACGGGAGGCCAATGAAGCCATTGACGAGTTGAAAGAAATTTTAAAGGAAAAGGAAAAGCCGCCCAAATGGCATGAAATTGAAGAAAAACGCAAGCGTTTGAGGAATCTGAGCGTGTCATTTGAAAATAACGAGGACGGTCCTGCTCATAGCGATTTCAAAGCGGGCGACTATGTGCAATTAAAAAGCATCGGGCAGATCGGCTATGTACTTGAAGAACCCAGCAATCAGGGGGATGTTATGGTGCAGATCGGTGCCACCAGGCTTTCCGTCAATCGCGAACAGCTGCTGCCCGCTCAACTCAAACCGGAAAAAACGCAGCGCTATCAGCAGACGTTTCTGGAGAAGGCCCGCCAGATCTCGCCGGAAATTGATCTGCGCGGCAAATACGCTGAAGAGGCGCTGGAAGAACTGGATAAATACCTGGATGATGCAGCCCTGGCCGGGATTGACAAGGTCAGAGTCATCCATGGCAAAGGAACCGGGGCGCTGCGCCGGGCGATCCGCAGCCATTTGCAGAACCACCACTTTGTCAGCGAATTCCGTGACGGCGCCATCGCCGAGGGAGGCTTTGGGGTGACAGTGATAACCCTAAAATAGATTCCATATAATCAAATCAATAAGACAAGCATAAGGGAAGGGAAATATCCGTGGGATATCTTCCTTCCCTTGTTAGTGATGCAGCTAATTCCCAATCAGGTCATGGCCGGGTCCTTTGTAAATATGGTGATCCTCCAGGGGGCAGGGTGGATATTTAAGCCCGGTTTTACTCATGACTTCTTTGATCATTGTCGGAGGACAGCCTCCGCTTTGGCCTCCATGAGCAATGACGGCCTGGTATAATTTCCCTTCATGACGTGGATCAGTACATACCTTGACGGTGTTTTTAAACAGGCTTTGAATCGTAAAGCTATTATGAAGGGTGCATGTTTCAGTTGGTATTTTGCTGGCTTCAGAACTGCCAGGTCTGGCCTGCACCAGGGATTGGTCATAAATATCCGGGCAGTATTTGGTAGCCAATTGGCCGGACTCTTTGCATATATATACATGCTGATGGATGGTACATACTTCACTGGGAACATTATTACTGACACAGTATTCACTGACGATCTGATCATCCGGGCAACTGGAAGACGGTAACTTGCCGGACTTGGAGCAAACACTGGTTAATACTATGTCCTGAGGTTTGGACCAATTCTGATACTTTTTGTCGGTATGCGCTTTCTGCATCATGGAACGGAACAATTTGGCCGGATAGCCGCCGCCATATTGATTCTGCATGGTATATTTTTCATCATAACCCATCCAGACAGCCCCGGAGTATAAAGGAGTAAGACCACAGAACCAACAGTCGTTGTTGTTCTCTGAGGTGCCGGTCTTTCCTCCGGTGGGCACCCCCGCAACCCTGCCATTGGTTCCGGTTCCGCTGTTGACCACGGTCTGCAGCATATTGTTCATCAGCCAGGCAGTATTAGCACTCATAGCCCGTTGCATCTGCTGTTTATACGTATAGAGAACCCGGCCGTTGTGATCGGTAATTTTGGTTATAAAATGAGGCTTTGCATAGTAGCCGCCATTGCCAAAACTACCATAGGCGGCTGCCATTTCCACCGGCGAAGCACCTTTGGTAAGACTGCCCAGCGCCAGTGGCGACAATCCCAGATCGTTTTTCCCGGGAGTATTGATAAGGTGATTTAACCCCAGGGCCTTGCCGGCTTCATAACCGGTACTAACACCGATTTTATCCAACATCTGAATAGCATAGGTATTAATCGAATACTGCACTGCGGTACGCATGGGAATCAGACCACGATACTTGTAATCATAATTTTGGGGAGACCAAACTTCGTTGTTGATTTTGTAAGAAATCGGCGAATCATCCAGAACCATAAAAGGCATGAAGCCTTTTTCCAAAGCCGGAGTATATACCGTCAAGGGTTTGATTGCCGACCCAGGCTGGCGGTATGCGCTCGTGGCCCGGTTAAATCCCCTTTGATTGGTATATTCGCGTCCTCCCATGATGGCTTTGATCTCGCCGTTGCTGTGGTCAAATATAGCCATGCCAACTTGAATCTGGTTGCCATTTTTGGTTTCACTGGGGAAGTTGGTTGGTTCTTTGAAATACTCTTCGGCGTGTTTTTGCAGGGCCGCGTCCATGGTAGTATAGATCCTCAAACCGGAACTGTAGATCATGGCATCGGCATCTTTGTACCCCTTTACCTGGGCCAGGTGTTTCACTGCCTCATCAATTACAGCATCAATAAAATAGCCATAGTTCATCGAGCTGCTCTGGCCTGATTTAAAGATCAGTTCTTCCTGATGGGCTTCTTCTGCTTCGTTGTAACTGATAAAACGGCTGTCGCGCATGCTGAGCAAAACCAGCCATTGTCTGGCTTTGGCCGCTTCCGGGTTTTGATAGGGATCATAACGACTCGGACTTTGTACCAGTCCGGCCAGCAGAGACGATTCTGCCAGATTCAGATCGGAAACATCCTTGGCAAAATATTTATTGGCGGCTGCCTGCACTCCATAGGCCCCGGCGCCGAAGTAGATTTTATTAAGATAGAGCTCAAGAATCTCGTCTTTGGAATACATGGACTCCAGTTTATAGGCCAGCAAGATCTCCTTGATTTTTCTCTGCCAGGTTTTTTCTTGACTGAGAAAGGCATTGCGAGCCAATTGCTGGGTGATGGTGCTGGCTCCTTGGCTGGTGAGATCGCGGGATTGAAGATTGCTTAGCAGGGCACGGGCGATGCCTTTGTAGTTAACCCCGTGATGGTTGTAAAAGGCTCGGTCTTCGGTGGCGATGAAAGCATTGATCAAATTATCGGGAACCTTGGACAGTTCGATTGAGGTGCGGTCTTCTTCGGCATGCACACGCCAGAATAGCTTGTCCTGGTCATCATACAACAGACTGGCGTTGGCGCCAGTTAGTTGTTGTTCGTTAAAGGCTGGCAGAGCATAAGCTGAGTAGACAATGATACCCAAAAACAAACCCAGAAAAGCAAACAGCAAGAAGGCGAGTATGGTCTTCCATTTGCTGCGCTGGGGAGGCTTCTGGTATTCATATTGGTAATTAAGATAGTAATTGTCCGGCATAAGAAAACCTTTCCGTAATGAAATATTGCTTTTGGTGTCTTCTCGTTTCATTATTACATAACTTCAAAGCTCGATAAATAACTTTCTTTTGCCATATTACGTCGCGCCGCAACAAAACTTGCATCTTTGCTTGGTATTGCAATGGCTCATAGCTTAACCTCTGGCAGAAAACCGGCAATCTGCCGGCAGCTAAGGGCAGAAGATGGTATGTTCAATGCCGGAACTTACATAATAACAGAAAAAGGCTTTGGCAAAGCAAAGGGAAAATCCGTGATTGCATGAATTTCCCGATTGGCTTGGCGTTAAGCCTTTTTAGTCGATGAGTAATGTTTATTCTATTGCTTGGAAGGCTATTAATAACGTTTATCCAGCGATTTAAGCGCCGGCATAATATCGTCGATGTGACCTTCAAAAAAGATAGCTTGACCTTTAACATTGGGATAATCAAGCGACATCATTTTGATAAAAACAAAACCGATTGCTTCCAGGGTTTTACGATCATAGTTTCTGATATAGTCCATGTGCCGGTCAGTAATTTTTTTAGCGGTACAATAGATATCCTTGCCTTTGGAGTTGACCAGAGTGGTCGCCACTAGCGTTCGCAATTTGTCTTCACCTCATCTCGTTACGAAAATCCCGCTCTGAAAACATACCGTAAGTATGCTCAAGGGCGGGATTTGCTACTCATCCGGGTTGCTTAATGCCCGGTTATTTTTGGTAGTCCCAAGGGGAGTCGAACCCCTGTCTCCGCCTTGAGAGGGCGGCGTCCT
>CAZACF010000068.1:0-9676 GCA_964483565.1 uncultured Syntrophomonas sp.
AGTGAATTGATATCTTCTTTTAACTGCCCGATGATTTTGATTTTGGCATCCAAGTCAAGTCTGACAATGTCATTTATTAATCTGTTCAGCTTAAATTCAATATGACTATAGGTATTATTCTGTATATAATGCAAAAATCCCTTTTTACCATTTATTTCTATAAAATCATCGGGATCTTTTCCAGCTGGCAACACAATTACGTGAACTTTCAGATCCTCCCGGCGCAAGATCTCGATCGCCCGCATCGTCTCCCTCTGACCGGCTTCGTCACCATCATAAAGTATGATCGCTTTTTCCGCATAGCGGTGCAAAAGTGAGGCTTGTTCCTCCGTCAACGATGTTCCCAGTGAGGCCACTACGTTCAGTATTCCGGTTTGCTGCAATTTAATGCAATCCATATAGCCTTCGACCAGAATCACTTCGTTGCGGCTGCGGATCTCTTCACGGGCCTGGGTCAAGCCGTACAGATTTTTACGTTTGGAGTATATGTCAGTCTCTGCCGTGTTCAGATACTTCGGCATAGCATCTCCCATTGCCCGTCCGCCAAATCCTATTACATCGCGGTTGTAATGGGTAATTGGGAAAATGATGCGGTCACGGAACAAATCGTAATAGCGCTCCTGATTTTCATTACGTTTGATTAACCCGGACTGCTTAATCAGTTCCAGTGAATACCCTTTTCTGGACAGGTAATCTGTCAGTGCCTGCCATTCATTGGGGGCATAACCGAGCCCAAACATCTCAATAATCCTGTCACTGAGCCCTCGTTTGGCCAGGTATTGCTGCGCCAGTCTGCCTTTGTCCGAACGCAACTGTTGCTGAAAAAATACAGCCGCAGCATTATTAACGGCAATCATTTGTTTGTTGAGATCCTGATTTTTTTTGCTCTGGTTGACGGTCAGTTCCACCCCGGCCTTGGCCGCCAGTAATTCCAGAGCTTCTTTGAAATCCAGACCGTCACGTTTCATCAAGAAGGAGTATACATTGCCGCCCACATGACAACCAAAGCAATAATACATTTGCTTTTCCCGGCTGACACTGAAGGAAGGGGTCTTCTCCTGATGGAACGGGCAGAGTCCCCAGTAACGGTTGCCTTTACGATTAAGACTGACACTCTCGGAAATAAGTTCCACAATGTCGATTTTTGATTCTATTTCACGTATGAGCTGATCATCAAAATAATTTCCCATTACTCACCATCATTTCTATATTCAAAACAAAATCCCTGCTTAATTTATAGAATTTTGTCAAAATGCAATGACTATTATGGATAATTTATGTTTCATCTTTTAATGTTGCCGGAAACAAAACATGGGAATGAGGAATAAAAATATTCTCGAACATGGCAATGCAATAATCGTCACTCATCCCTGAAATGTAATCCACCACTGCTGCTTCAATGCCCTCTTCATCAGCGATCCATTGATACAAGCTGCTCATTCGGCTGGGATGTTTTTTATAAAAGCTAAACAACTGTTCAATAATAAACATGGCCCGCTGTCTCTCCGCCGAACAAACCGAACCGCGATAGATATTTTCAAACATAAACTCCCGCAAACCCAGCAAAGCCTTTTGTTTTTCCGGTCCGGGTTCAACCCGGGGACTCTTTCCTTCTTCCATTAATCTGCGGCTGTGGTGGATGGTATCGGTGACCAGGGTGGCAATCCGTTGGCTGTGGGTTTCACCCAATGCTTCACGGTATTCCCGGGGAATCTGCTCCAGCACCAGCAGCCCGGCGCGGATAGAATCGTCTATGTCATGCTGAACATAGGCGATTTTATCACTTAGCCTGATCACCTGTCCTTCCAGGGTGGCAGCCAAGGGGACGTTTTCACCATACCCGCTGTGATGCAATACCCCGTCCAGCACTTCCTCGCTCAGATTCAGCCCGCTGCGCTCCTTGTGCTGTTCTACCCGGGTCAGAACCCGGATGCTGTTTTCATTATGGCGAAAATGGCCGCGAACCAGCTCATCCAATATCTGCTCGCCGGCATGGGCAAAGGGGGTATGACCTACATCATGCGCCAGCGCAATGGCTTCAATCAGATCCAAATTCAGGTTCAATCCAGCCCCAATGGTTTTAGCGATCTGATTGACTTCCAAGGTGTGGGTCAATCTGGTTCGATAATGATCACCCGGGGGGGCGATAAATACCTGGGTTTTGTGCTTGAGCCGGCGAAACGATTTGGAATGAATCACCCGGTCCCGATCAACCATGAAACAAGTACGGATGGGATCGGGCTCCTCCGCCATGCTCCTGCCACGGGAACAAACAGCCGGGGTAGCCAGCGGATGCAGCATTACTTTTTCCCGTTGTTCAATTTCTTTCCTGATCATCCGTTTCACCTCGTTAAATTGTGGTTATACTACATTTCTCAGCTCGGTTATACCAGATATTGTGTGCAAACATTAGTTCACCATTTTTCATTAAATACTACAATATGCAGTTGAAATCCTCTTAATTCAGCAAACTTTTGTGATATATTCATAAAAGTTATATGAGAACTTAAATCATATTACTATTTAAGCTTAGCTACGGAGGAATTAACTCTATTTTAATCGTACCAAAAGACAGTATGAAATACTGAGCTGTAATCTTCATGCTATTGAGCTTACGCCTTCTCCATCGGTTTGCAAGAGGGCTTGATTTTGTTTAGAAGGCTCCGCTATAAAATCCTTTATTCCCGGCGGTGATGACTAATCATACGGGTCTTATAATCTTCATACTGGCCTTTTATCTTGGGATTGTCAGACAAAAATTTATTAAATGTATAAATCGCTTGCAAGCAGCCAGGACTCACGTCATGTTCAATAAGCTCGGTGTCCTTAAGGAGAGTCTCCTTTATCCCCAAATTACTTAGAAACTCTTGAATGATTTCATGTCGCTGCAGAAGGAATTCTCCTATGCCCTTACCCTCCTCGGTGAGTTGGATAATTCCATATTTTTCGTATTGTACCAATTTCAATTCACTCAATCTCTGAACCACTTTGGTGGTTGATGATGGCCTTACGTTCAGTCTGACTGCCAACTGATTGGTACGGGCATATCCTTCTTCCAAACAAGCTCGATAGATCATTTCCAGGTAATCTTCCAGCGCGGAAGTTAATATTTTATTCTCGCTGTTCAACATCTGATAACCTCTCACCGTATGAAATTCTTTATTCATTTTAAACCAATCAACTCCTTTTAGTTACAGATGTAACAAGCATAGTGATCCATTCATATCTTAGTTATTAGATGCAGCAAATTAAGTTTCCCACAACTAATTTATGCTCGAACTCATTAAAAAATAATGAGGGGGTCATTTATGAACCATTTTCTGATTCCACTAAACAAGTTACCGGTTGGTTCCTCCGCTAAGGTTAAAAAACTGGCGGCGGAGGGAATATCTCGCAGAAGAATGCTGGATCTAGGTCTCATCTATGATACAACCGTTGAGTCCTTAACCAAAAGTCCGGCAGGTGACCCGATTGCCTATGAGATCAGAGGAGCTGTCATTGCGCTGCGATCTGAAGAAGCATCCAAAATTCTGGTGGAAACGATCTAACCATTGATATAGAAGAGAGGTCATAAAAGTGGGATTAACCAAACAATCCACCGGCACGGCTGCTTTAAAGAAAACGCTGGTACTCAAGCGGGAATCAGCTGATGATATCGTAGTCGCCCTGGCCGGTAACCCCAATACGGGGAAAAGTACCGTATTTAACAGTCTCACCGGCTTGAATCAACATACTGGAAACTGGCCCGGAAAAACGGTAAGCAATGCGCAGGGAAAATTTACCCATGGCAATAAAAAATATATATTGGTTGATCTTCCCGGAACGTATTCTTTATTAGCCAATTCTGTAGAAGAACAAGTTGCCAGGGATTTTATTTGCTTTGGCCAACCGCAGGCAACCGTAGTGGTAACTGATGCCACTTGTCTGGAAAGAAATCTAAATCTGGTTCTCCAGATTATGGAGATTACCAGTAAAGTGATTGTCTGTGTCAATCTTATGGATGAAGCCCGGCGGAAAAAAATTACCATTGACCTGGCTAAACTATCTGCTTTACTAGGCGTTCCGGTCGTCGGAACCTGTGCCAGGAGTGGAAAAGGATTAACTGAACTCCAGGACATCATTGAGAAGGTGGCGGGGGGAGAAATCAATCCAACCCCTGCCCAGGTAAGCTATGATGAGATTCTGGATAAAGCCATCCACCAGGTAGAACCCCACCTTCATGACCTGATTGATAAGCCAATCAATCGTAAATGGGTAACGCTTCGTCTCATCGATGGGGATCAGTCGCTTTTAAACGCTATGGATGAATACCTCAATTTCAATGTATCAAATGATAAGTTATTACAAGACCAATTAAAAAAAACTCGCCTTGCGTTGGAAGATGATGAAACGAAACTCGAGGATTTACGCGATCGCATTGTTTCCAATATTGTTAACACTGCCGAAGGCATAAGTACGAGTGTCATCTCCACAAAAAACCAGTCTCATAATCATCTGGATCGCAAAATAGATCGCGTCCTAACCTCAAAAACATTCGGTATTCCTATTATGATTGCTCTTTTAGGATTGGTTTTCTGGATCACCATTGTCGGTGCAAATTATCCATCCGCCCTGTTGGCCCATGGTTTATTCTGGATGGAAGGAAAATTAACGCTTTTTTTTGGCTGGCTTGGTACCCCCCGGTGGATCCATGATATGCTGGTGCTGGGCATGTATCGCACCTCAGCCTGGGTGGTATCAGTCATGCTTCCACCCATGGCAATTTTCTTTCCCCTGTTCACCTTATTGGAGGATTTGGGTTATCTGCCGCGGGTGGCCTTTAACCTGGATCATTATTTCAAGAAGGCCTGTGCCCATGGTAAACAGGCCCTAACCATGTGTATGGGATTTGGCTGTAATGCGGCCGGGGTGATTGCCTGCAGAATCATTGAATCTCCTCGGGAACGACTGATTGCCACCATTACCAACAATTTTGTTCCCTGCAACGGAAGGTTCCCCGCTTTAATTGCCCTGGCAACCATTTTTATTGCCAGGGCAGCCGGTTCTTTTAGTTCCATCGCCGCAACCCTGTCCGTATTGGTCGTGATTATCCTCGGTGTATTCCTTACCTTGTTTATCTCTAAATTATTATCAAGAACCATTTTAAAGGGTCTGCCTTCTTCCTTCACCTTGGAAATGCCGCCCTATCGAAAACCGCAAATAGGGAGAATTATTGTCCGCTCCATCTTTGACCGTACTTTATTCGTATTAGGCCGAGCTGTGGCGGCGGCTGCACCAGCCGGTTTAATCATCTGGTTAATGGCCAACCTCACCGTCGGAGAAGCAAGCATTTTGACCCTTTGCGCTCAATTCCTGCATCCATTTGCCCAGCTTTTAGGTTTTGATGGATATATCATGATGGCCTTTATATTGGGGCTGCCTGCCAACGAAATCGTGATTCCCGTCTTGATCATGAGTTATCTGTCCCAAGGATCCATGCTGGAGCTCAACAATTTGTCGGAAATGCGGCAATTACTGCTCGATAATGGCTGGACCTGGCTGACCGCTGTTTGCATGATGCTGTTTTCTTTAAACCATTGGCCTTGTGCGACTACCTTGTGGACCATACGCAAAGAAACGCAAAGCTGGAAATGGACCGGGATTTCATTCCTGGTGCCAACCGTGACGGGAATTGTATTATGCTTTTTGGTTGCTCAAGGTGCCAATCTGCTCGGCTTGGTACAGTAACGGAATGCTTCTCTGAATTGGCCTTTACTATGACACTGCAGTCAAATTCTGAGCCATAAAGCTATTAGCAATACGAAACGGGGTTATCATCACCATCGTGTCGATAGCCCCGCCCCTTAATCTCTTACACTTTCTGTTTATACTGCTTACAATAACCAGCCATAATGACGGGTATCTACCATTGCTTCCACATAAACTTTTGGCACACTTTACAATCATACTATTAGCAATAAAATTTAATTTCATCTACTTTAAAGTGATTCTTCCACTCTTCGCATATCATAGAATGCTGTGCCGCAATAATCTCCAGCATCTCGCTTAATTCGTATTGTGGTATTCTATTTATGTTATTAGCAACTATACAGCCTCCTGATGCAGTTAACCATACCTTAGTGGCATGGGGGCTTGGTTTTCCTTTACCTATGTGTACATGAATTGGTTCAAAATTTTCATTCGACCAAAAAAAAACTAAATAAGACCCAATTCTAAAAAGGCTAGGCAATTTTCACCCCTCCGTTATTGGCATATTTATACAATAAATGTGCATTGCAACGAAGAAATTTTTCAAATTTAGCAATCTCCTTGTCAGAGAATCCTACGCGTTTAATCCATGTATAAGCTGGCAAAACACATCTCGCCATATCAAAACCTTCTTCAGTTGGACGCTCAAAATGAACTTCCACATGTTGCATGTCATCTTTTTCAATAATATGCGAATGGGTTATCTCTGTCTCATCAGATAAAACCATATACGGATACATCATTAGATAAACCCTCCCTATTTTTGAATTAGAGCACTCTAGAATTATTATATCACGGCCGAGCAATATTTCCCATTTAATGTCTATTCAACGGCGTATTTTTTATAGATGCTTATTGTAGCATGCTTTTTCCATACACATGCCCAGGAGTCAGCAAATAAGAGTAATGCACCTTAAAATCAAGTTGTATTACCCTTATTTATATACTTCCTGATAATTTATTATTTATAGCGGCCAGGGCGGCACCAGACGGGCAATGGGAATACGGCAGGGGGAACAGCTAACATAATCAAGCCCCAGCAGGTGACAGAATTCCACCGAACTTGGTTATATCGAATCGTTAAATAATATAACTGCCAAGTTTCCTTCCCTTATCTAACGAGGTGATGACATTTTCAAGCCTACAATTCCCATTAATATCAACCCAATACAGAGTAACCTTATGAGATCAGCTGGTTCTTTGAATAGAATTATTCCCAGTAATACAGTGCCAACTGCACCGATTCCGGTCCAAACAGCGTATGCTGTTCCTAACGGCAGGCTTCTTAATGCCAAAGATAAAAAATAAAAACTGGCTATCATCCCCATTAGGGTAAATATACTCGGCACAAATCTTGAAAACCCTTGCGAATACTTCAAACCTACCGCCCAACCCACTTCTAGAATTCCCGCTATAACCAACCATAACCATTGCATACCCTTCACCTCTTATATAATTAATTAAAATAAAAAAGCCCGGGAGATATTTTTATTATCTCCCAGGCTTTTATCCTTCCGTGAACACAGACGAATCTGTGCGTTTTATCTCGGTCCAGACCAGCGGTTTCCATAACCACTGCGGAACCCTATAAAACTTACCTATCAAATTCTCCTATGCATCATATCATAGTACCCGAACTGTTACAAGTCTGTTCCTATTACGCCTTGTTATTGATCGCGGCCCGGGCGGTTGCTGGAAACAACATGGTACGGTATCTTTTTTCATATTATGGAACACTTCTTGTAAAGCATTATTTCATAACTGCTCTGACCAACTTTAAGAATAAGCATCATACGCATTCCCTTAGCCATATCATTTATACCTGGGATTTCAGGCGTTTCACCTCCTTACAAATATGCAAGCAGCTCATTCATAAATTCCTGCTCCATCTTAACGAGTTTCTTGGCTAATTCCATACTTTCATCAGATGCGGCCTGGTATTTGTTGATATACTCACTGACTGATTTAATCCCCATATTACAGCCATCAACCATTATGTCAGCAATTTTATGAGTATCATGGTTCATTTTTAATTTCGTTTCCGTACTTATCCATGAAAAAGCCTTGGCACTCACTTGCGGGTCCTTCTCTTCCTCATGGTATTCATTTAGAATTTGATGGCATTGATCACCAATACGAACATGCTTATCATGGTATTCATCAATAATAGATTTAAGCTTCTCGTTTTCAATATAAGGATGCACTTGCTCCATACTATTTGTACCTGATTTACACCCCGCATTGCATTCCTTTAACAGATTAATGGTATCTTCATTCATAGTTGACATCCTTTCAAGTTGGTTTAGGGTTAATTTGAGGAGATGAGAACTTTTTTATTCAATTATAGAATAATTATTAACTCAACCTGCTAATCAGATAAACGGCTGGTAATCCCAACAAAACTAATAAAAAAGGGTATTGTCACTTAATCATTAGGTGACAATACCCTTGCTTTTCTATGAATTTATTTTATCTATATTTCTGTATGATCGCCCTTGCTTTACTCCTATTGCAGCTTGTTGTTGATGGCGGCCTGGGCGGCGGCCAGACGGGCAATGGGAATACGGTAGGGGGAACAGCTGACATAATCAAGCCCCAACATATGACAGAATTCCACCGAACTTGGTTCTCCCCCGTGCTCTCCACAGATCCCTATGAGGATTTCCGGACGGGTACTGCGGGCTTTGTCGACGGCCAATCTCATCAGTGAGCCAACTCCCTTGCGATCCAATACGGCAAAGGGATTGTCCTTGATAATCTTTTTCTCCAGATAAACCGGGATGAACTTGCCTTCGGCATCGTCGCGGCTGAATCCCAGAGTGGTTTGGGTCAGATCGTTGGTTCCAAAGGAGAAGAATTCGGCCTGTTGAGCAATTTCATCGGCCACCATGCAGGCCCGTGGCAGTTCCAGCATGGTCCCCAGGGCAAAATCAAGTTCGATATTATTGTCCTGTTTAATACCCGCATAAACATCCATGATATGGCCCTTCAGCAGCAGAAATTCTGCCTGGTCCATAACCAGCGGTATTTCTATTTCCACAAAGTTTTGGCAGCCTTCCTGCTGCAGTTGCACCATGGCCTGGAAAATGGCCTTGACCTGCATAATATAAATCTCCGGATAGGTTATACCCAGGCGGCAGCCTCGGTGTCCCAGCATAGGATTGGCTTCATGCAGTTTGTTGGCTTTTTTGAGCAGTTCTTCTTTCTCTGCAAGTTCCCGCAGGGGAGCCTGATTATGCTTCATTTCTGCGATTTCCAGGATGAGTTCATCGTGGGAGGGCAGGAATTCATGCAAGGGCGGATCCAGCAGGCGGATGCATACCGGCAATGGTGACATGGCTTTGATAATGCCGTAAAAATCCTGTCTCTGGATGGGTAATAATTTGGCCAGGGCTGCTTCCCGATCGGCGAGGTTTTCGGAGAGGATCATTTCCTGCACGATGGGCAGTCGTTCCGGGGCCATAAACATATGCTCGGTGCGGCATAAGCCTATCCCTTCAGCACCGAATTCACGTGCTTTGGCAGCATCTTGGGGAGTGTCGGCATTGGCCCTGACGGACAGTTTTTTGGTTTGGTTGGCCCAAGTGAGCAGGATTTCAAATTCATCTGAAAGGGTTGGTTCGATCATGGGCACTTCACCCAGCATCACTTTTCCGGTGGAACCGTCCATGGTAATAATATCGCCCGCTTTGACCACGATGTTGTCTACCATGAATTGATCAGCTGCCGGGCTTATTTTGATGCTCTCACAGCCGCACACACAAGGCTTGCCCATACCGCGCGCTACTACTGCTGCGTGGGAAGTCATCCCTCCGCGTGAGGTCAGAACCCCCTGAGCATATACGATACCGTGGATATCATCGGGGGTGGTCTCGCTTCGTACCAAAACTACTTTTTCGCCTGCTTCACCTAGTTTTTCTGCCATGTC
>CAZACF010000068.1:9686-11153 GCA_964483565.1 uncultured Syntrophomonas sp.
CCCCGGCGAGGCAGGCAGCCCTTGGGCAATGGCCTCCAGGCTTACCGATGTATCGATTTGTCTATGTAACAATTGGTTAATCTGCTCGGGATCAACCCGAAGCAGCGCTTCTTCTTTGCTGATCAGGCCTTCATTGACCATGTCCACCGCAACTTTTACGGCTGCCCGGGTGGTTCTTTTGCCGCTGCGGGTTTGCAGCATATATAATTGGCCTTTTTCAACCGTAAATTCAATGTCCTGTAAATCACGGTAATGCTGTTCCAGTTTGTTGCAGGTATCCACAAACTGCTGATATACACCGGGCAGTTCTTCCTTTAGTTTGCTGATGGGCATGGGGGTACGAATACCAGCGACCACATCTTCGCCTTGCGCGTTGACCAGAAACTCTCCGTACAGGACGTTCTCCCCTGTAGAAGGGTTGCGGGTAAAGGCCACGCCGGTTCCACAATCCTGACCCATGTTGCCAAAAGCCATACATTGAATGTTGACAGCAGTGCCCAGATCATCAGGTATTTTATTGATTCGGCGATAAACGATGGCACGCTGGTTGTTCCAGGAATCGAATACCGCACGAATGGATCTTTCCAGCTGTTCATTGACATCCTGCGGAAAGGAGAAGCCTTTTTCTTTATAGACCAGATCTTTGTATTCCTGGATAATGTTGCACAGTTCGGCGGCAGGGATTTCATAATCAAAAATAAGACTGAGTCTGCGCTTATATTTTTCAACGATTTCTCCAAAGCGGGAATGACTGATCTCCAATACTACATCGGAAAACATCTGGATAAAGCGTCGGTAACAGTCATAAGCAAAGCGGTCATCACCGGTTAGTTCAGCCAGCCCCAGCACGGATTCATCATTGAGGCCCAGGTTGAGGATGGTGTCCATCATGCCCGGCATGGAAACTGCTGCTCCCGAACGCACTGATACTAAAAGAGGATTTTTTTGGCTGCCAAAATGTTTGCCGGTTTTTTCTTCCAGCTTTTTCAGAGCGGAAAAAGCGTCATCCATCAGGCCCGGTGGAAAATCACCTTTCAATTCCTGATAAACATTACAGGCCTCAGCGGTTATGGTAAAGCCTGGGGGCACCGGCAGACCAATGCGGGTCATCTCAGCCAGATTGGCTCCTTTGCCGCCCAGTATGTTCTTCATGTCGGATTTTCCTTCTTCAAACAGGTAGATAAACTTCTTGCTAGACATTACTTAACCTCCTATAGTATATTTCCAATATTTTGCTGGCTGTTTCTTCCACCGCCCGATTGGTTACATCAATGACCGGACAGCCCAGTTTTTTCATGATTTTGTCTGAATACTCCAATTCCTCCAGTATTCTCTCTTCATTGGCATAGCTGGCCTGGTGGGACAACCCCAGAGTCTTGAGACGTTCTGTACGAATACTGTTGAGCAGTTCTGGATGAATGACCAAGCCAATCAATTTACCCCGCTCTACGGAGAACAATTCATCGG
>CAZACF010000069.1:0-2563 GCA_964483565.1 uncultured Syntrophomonas sp.
CACTTCCAACCCGCAATGGTAATACTCCAGAAAATAACCTCGCTCCTTGACCAGCCGGGCCAATTCAGCAATCATCATACTCTTGCCGCTGCCCACCGGACCTTTAAAAATATAACGTTTTTGACAACTATGGCTCAATTCATGTACATAATCAACCCATCCGTCAATGGTTAAAACCCCGGCAAAATAATGTTTTTCACCAGAACGATTTTCCACCATCTCGCGCCCCAGCTGTTTGATCAGCTGCTCTATTTTTTCCCTATTGATATAGCGGGAATTATGACAACGTTTTTCTGCCTTGAGCCGGCCCAATTCGTGGAGCAAATCATAGGCCTTTTGCCGGGAATACGCAATCTTGTCGACCAGCTCGATGATCAATTGCCGCTGTGCTTCGATGGTAGCCTGATTCCAGTAATCATCCAAATGAATCAGGTGTTCCTTCACGCCTGGATACCGCGGTTCAATGCCGACCTGCATACTGCCGTTGACAACTGCCAGATCAAGCTGGGCAACATATACTCCATCGGGAGTGATCGAATCAAGCGCCGAGATCCAGTATTCGACCTCCAGGCCCTGTTCCGCGAGAACTTCCCCGATTAAACGAATAAAAGTTGATTTGCCGGTTCCGGGAGCCCCTTTGAGAAGATAGACCCGGTTCAGATCCCTGATCAGCTCAGGGATGAATGTATAATATCCCTGGGTGCTATGACTGCTGGCAAATACATAGCGGATCAAACCCCGGTTGTTCACCTGCATCCCTCTTTTCACCAAGTATGCTTTACTATATTCACAACGTTAACAAAAGGTGAACAAAAATACTCGTTCGTTCTTTAGTAGTCCGGCTCGTTTTAAGGTTTCGTTGAATATTTTTGCAGGTCAAGGCCAGCGAAGAAAAGAGTAATACTGCCGTATTACGATGGACGCCCACCAAGTCTGGAAATTTGACCGGTGGGTAAAAATGTTTTAAATGATGCAGACGACTGCTGGTCTGTCGCCGACTACGCAAAAAGGGCTTTCAGTTTTCGCCAGCAAGATCGAGCCATGAAAAAATATCGATCCTCCTGCCAGACCAGATACGTGACGGCCTCCTTCCCGGGAGCGGGTATGATATCCTTGGCTCTTTTTCGTCCCGGCTGCCAGGTCAGGCTAACCATACGATCAGCACGCTGGATCAACAAATCGAGTTGCTGGCGATGATTTTTTATCATTTCCTGCAACTGGGTCTGGTTTTGGATTGGAGCGCCATTGGCCTGTAAAATAATATCTCCCGACTTGATCCCAGCCTTTTGGGCACTGCTGCCGCGCAAAACTTCCATAATCATCAATCCCTGCTCGGCCTGAATATATAACGGCGGCCTGCTTTCTGCACGCATTCCCAGCCAAATCACCAACTCATGTCCCAAAGGACTGAATAGAGCTGACAGCCATAGAAATACCGGCATACGCACCGCGAGAACTGCCAGGGACAAGAGCAGCAAGGAAAAAAGAAAAAGGAGCAAGGCCGAGCGGCGGCTGGCCTGGACAGGTGTACGAGTCGTGCAGATCTCCCCGTAACCCAGTACCGCCATAACTGGAACAATGGTAAAAACCTGCTGCCCGGCAAGGCTGCTGTAGTCTTTCAGCAACGGCCACCAGGCAGGCATTTCCAGTCCCGGGGCGGCGGCCCCAGGAAAGCCGACACTGATCAATGCCAGCAACGGCAGTGGCCAGAAGTATTGCAGGTTGAATCCACCGCACAGCTGTCCGTATCTTTTTATATACACCACGGGAGGACGATAAGAGCCGTTCAGCAATATCAACAGGCTTTCGATCATGTGCAGGACGGCCACCAGTCCGATCAGCTGCGGTATGCTGGTATGAGGAAATCCCCAGAGCAAATTGGCGACGGCAATCACCCCGGCCGCATAAGCAAAACAAATAAATCTTGGCTGGATCAACATCAACAGCAACGCGGTTACCCATAAGGCAGTAATGTTGATACTACCCAGATCAATCCCCAAAAATATCAGCAGAACGCTGCCTGCCAAACCACCCAGCAGTCCCAATAGGGAAGAATAGAAAGCAGCTTTTAAGGAAAAATCCGGATAACCGGGGATGATAGAAGCGGTTATTTTTTGCTGACGTTTGTTCTGCCATAGAACCAGCAGAAAAACCATTCCCCATATGGCTACAAAAAAGGGGGAAGTAAAGGTATCCACCAATACTTGCCCCATCATTTGCGTTATTGTGGCGACCAGTTGCAAAAACCCACCTCCAGGTTTACAGGATCTGCTCTTTAATAATCTGCAAAGCTCGGTCCATTTGTTGATCCTGTCCTTCTGTTTCCGAATTCTTGACTACATAGTCAGGATTTATACCGATTTTGTTGATATCCGTTCCGTCCGGCGTAAAGTACTTCTGGGTGGTCAGTTTTAATGCTCCTCCATCACGCAGGGGGAAAACTGTTTGCACCAGACCTTTGCCGTAAGTCTTTTCTCCTACCAGCACCGCCCTTTTATTGTCCTTCATCGCCCCGGCCAATATTTCCGAAGCACTGGCACTACCACCATTCACCAAAACAACC
>CAZACF010000069.1:2573-11103 GCA_964483565.1 uncultured Syntrophomonas sp.
AATTTCACACTACCCGCTTCACCACGATGTACAGTTTCATTGCCATGGGCATCTTGGGCGCTTACCACCTCCTGATCCTCCAGGAAAATATCGGCAATCGCAACCGATGCTTCAAAATCGCCGCCGCCATTGTCCCTTAAATCCAGGATAATGCCTTTGATGTCCTGCTGGTTGAGCCGATTCATACTATCGGCTATCTCCTGGGCAGAATGAGCATGGAACTGATTCAGTTTAATATATCCGATGGGTATGCCCTCCCCTATCACTTTGTCTTCCACGGAAGGCACATTGATGATTTCACGAATGATTTTGAACTCATAGGTCTTATTTTCGGAAGGGCGCAGGACTTCCATATTCAGCTGAGTACCGGGCTCGCCCCGCATCACATGGACGGCCTCATCCTGACTCATTTGCAAGGCGCTCTGATCATTGAGACGAATAATAATGTCACCATTTTTTAAGCCGGCCCGAGCCGCCGGAGTCCCTTTGATGGGAGAAACGATCCCCAGTCGGCCATCCCCCAGTTCCACCACATAAACTCCTATCCCGCCAAACTCAGCGCGCAACTGCAACTCCAAATTCTCCCATTCCGCTTTGTTCAAGTATTTGGAATAGGGATCTTCCAATGAGGCCACAATTCCAGCGGTAGCTCCCTCAATCATTTTATCCGGCTGGGCTTCGTATAATGACTGTGATTTAATCAATCCGACCACCGTCAACATACTGCTTAAACCGTTGGAATTAGTAACAAAAATAAAAGCCAGTGCCAGAAATCCCAGCAGGCCAAGTAAAGCAAAAAATGAAAATAACCCTTTAAACAGTTTATTACTCTTCAAAATCACACCACCATACTTAATATTATTCCCTGTTTATCTTTAATATGTTACCGCAATTACATATCCAACACAAATAATTGAGGAAAACAATTCCTTTATTCCCGCCCCGGAAACTGATCATAAAAAAGAGTCAAGAGTATAAGCCTCTTGACTCCCTGCGTAAGCTTCATCAAATATAGGAATGGGGATTGACCGGCGTACCATTTTTCCTCACTTCGAAATGAAGATGAGGCCCGGTGCTCCAGCCCGTACTGCCAACCTTGCCGATAACCTGGCCTTTGTTGACGGCTGCCCCTTTACCGGCCAAAATGGTTGATTGGTGGGCGTAAAGGGTGGATAGGCCGGAACCATGGTCAATTACGACAACTTGTCCATAACCGCCCATCCAGCCGGAGTATATCACCGTCCCGCTGTCGGCGGCCAGAATGTTGACCCCGGAGGGAACCGCGATGTCAAAGCCGGTATGCATTTTATTGACCTTGAGAATCGGATGGAAACGCATGCCATAATCCGAAGTAATCGTTTTATAGCCTGGCACCGGCCAGGAAAAAGTGCCCGTGCCCGCCTGGTCCGGCTCACCGCCGCTTTGCATCTGCTGGATCATGGCCTCCAATTGACGGGAAGACGCTTCCAATTCCTCTAGCGCCTTCTGATAGGCCTTTTTCTCCTTTTGGACATCACTTAGAATCTCTTTTTTTTCATCGATCTGCTCGTCCAGTTTCTTTTGTTTTTCTTTTTTGCTCTGTTGGTTCTCTTCCAGTTCCGCCCGCTGGTTTTCCAATGAGCTTTTCTTGGAAGTAAGGGCTTCCTTTTTCGCCTGGACCGCCGTGATCAATTCGCGATCTTGCTGCAGGATGCGGTTCAAAAGGTCATAACGCACCAGGAAATCCTGCATATCTTCCGCCCCCAGCAGAACCTCCAGATAGGAAATGTCTCCTTCTTCATAAATAAACACCAATCGCTGGTTGAGGATTTCGTTTTGATTTTCCAATTCCGCTTCCAAAATGCCAATCTCATCCTGGGTTACTGCCAAACTGGACTGCAGATAATCTACCCGGCCGGAAATATATTGCAAATCAGATTGGGTTTTCTGCATATCTTTTTCCAGCGTTTGCACCTGCCCCAAAATGCTGCTTTCTTTCTTTTTTACGGTAGTAAGCTTTCGACTTTGGTCTTCTATTTGACGGCTGACTTCTTCCAATTGCTGCTGTTTTTCAGAAATTTCATCCGCACACACTGGTATAATCATCGTCAAAATAAAGAGCACTGCCACAAAAATTGCTGTAATTCGATGATTTGACCGCAAAATATCCCCTCCCTAAGCCCAAGAATAAATAAATACCCTATAATAGTCAAGAAAAATGGCTGATTTTATGATCATTTTGCGTTTCGGATGGGTTTACCTCCCCATCTGGGGTTATACATCCAAAAAACGATTTAGGGAAATGATGGTTCCCAAACATCCCAGCACGGCCCCAGTGCCGAACAAAGCCAGATAGATCTTCAGCAGTTCCTGATGATTGCTGACCAGGGGAATAAAAAACATGGTCGTCTGCACGTTGTTTACCAGGGAGCCATAGCCCAAAGCCAGCAGAATGACTGCCAGCAATGCACCCACCGATCCCAACAATATGCCTTCGATGAAAAACGGCCAGCGCACGAACCAGTCGGTTGCTCCGATCAATTTCATCAGATATATCTCCTTGCGACGGGCAAAGATGGCCAGGCGGATGGTGGTCGCGATCAGAAAAATTGCGCCCAGAGCCAGCAGAATGATCAAAGCCACACTGATGACCCGAACCCAGCGGGTGATCTGGAACAGTCTTTCGACCAGGCCTTGACCGTAATTGACTTTGTAAACGCCCTCCAGCTTGAAGACTTGTTTGGCAATCTGGGCCACGTCCTGGGGGTTCTTGGCTTTCACTTCAAAACTGTTGGGCAGCGGATTGTCTCCCACCGTCTTTCTAAGATCATATTCCTTATCATTAAATTTGCTTTGCAGGTTGGCCAGGGCTTGATCCTTGCTGATAAACTTTACCGATTGCACCCCGTTCAAGCTTTGGATTTGCCGCTGCAAATCCTGCAGATTACGCTTGTCCAGCGAGTCTTCAACAAAAACCATCATTTCCAGGTCAGATTCCAATTGGTTCATGAAATTGCCGGCATTGATGGTAAGAAGCACTGCCACCCCTAAAATAAGAATACAGATCGTAACCGTAGACAAGGTAGCGATGCTTAATAAGCTATTGCGGCGCAGGGATTTGCGGGCTTCACCGAAAAAATAACGAAGACTGCTCATAGGCTCACGCTCCCCGGTATTTCATCCGCGCAAACCGCTCCGTTATCCAGCCTGATGACTCGTTTGTGAGAATTCTTAACCAGTTCCCGGGCATGGGTCGCCATAATCACTGTCGTCCCTTTACGGTTGATGTCGTACAGCAACTCCATGATTTCCAGGGAAGTATCCATATCCAGGTTGCCGGTCGGCTCGTCGGCAATTAAAATCAAGGGATGGTTGGCCAGCGCCCGGGCAATGCCTACCCGTTGCTGCTCACCCCCTGACAGTTGATTGGGGAATGAATCTTCTCTCCCCTTTAAGCCCACCATCTCAATCACTTCAGATACTCTTTGCCCGATGTCAGAGGCACCTGCCCCCACCACCTTCATGGCAAATCCTATGTTTTCCGCCGCGGTTTTGTTCTCCAGCAGTTTAAAATCCTGAAATATCATGCCGATATTTCTACGCAAGACTGGAATTTCACTGCGTTTCATGCGCACGATGCTGCGGGACGCCACAAAGATCTGTCCTCTGGTCGGCACTTCTTCCCGGATCAGCATCTTGACCAGAGTTGATTTGCCTGCCCCGCTGGGACCCATCAAAAAAATAAACTCCCCCCGGTCAATTTTCAGTGAAATATCATTGAGAGCTTTCACCCCGTTATTGTACACTTTGGAGACGTTATAAAACTGAACCAGCATCTATCTTCCTCACCTTCATAAAAAGAACCAATGGAAAGGCTCTACATTCATTACCCGCCTGGTACAAAAAACCTTTCATAAGTAAGAAAAAAAACCACCTAACTAAAGGTGGTTCTACAAAAAGCAAGCAAATCCTCCATACATTATTTGGTTTTTAATAAAAGATGTACATTTTCAACAATTTTATCCGCGGTTAAACCATAAAACTGCATCAGTTCTTCCGGACTGCCTGATTGGCCAAAAACATCTTCAATTCCCATGCGCACAACCGGTACCGGATGATGAGCACAGACCGATTCACATACCGCACTGCCCAAACCGCCGATAATACTATGTTCTTCCGCGGTCAGGATCGCACCGGTCTGGCGGGCCTGGCGCACGATCATTTCTTCGTCCAGCGGTTTGATGGTATGCATGTCCACCACCGCGACTTCGATCCCCTGCCGGCTCAGCATTTCAGCTGCTTCCATACATCTGGCGACCATGATCCCGCAGCCGATCAGGGTGGCATCTTTACCGGAGCGTAATTCTATGGCTTTGCCTATTTGATAGTCCATATCGGCGGGATAAAGAGTCGGCACAGCCGGACGCCCCAGTCTCAGATAAGCCGGACCGGAACGATCGTAAAGCGCAAACAGGGCCAGACGGGCAGCCGAACCATCGGCCGGCACTTCCACCGTCATGCCGGGCAGACTGCGCATCAAGGCAATATCTTCCACGGACTGATGAGAACCTCCATCCTCACCGACTGTAATACCCGCATGGGTAGCACAAACTTTGACATTCAGACCGGCATACGCCAGCGAGTTGCGCACGATCTCAAATGCCCGGCCGGCAGCGAAGATGGCAAAAGAACTGGCAAATACCACTTTGCCGGAAGCCGCCAGACCGGCTGCCATACCCATCATGTTTTGTTCGGCGATTCCCGCATTTATAAATCTGTGCGGAAAGGCTTTGGCAAAATCAGCTGTTTTGGTCGATTTGGAAAGATCCGCATCCAGCACCACCACGTCCTGATGCAGTTTTCCTAACTCCGCCAAGGCCTTGCCATAAGCATCCCGCGTTGCTTGCTTTTCCAAAAATTCTTCCTCCTTAAGCTGCTGATTAAAGGTTGGGTTTATGGTTCAGGCCAATTCGGCCAGCGCTTTTTCCACCTGTTCGCGGTTGGGAGCGGTACCATGCCATTCGGCCCGGTTTTCCATAAAGGAGCAGCCTTTCCCCTTAATGGTACGAGCGATGATGGCGGTGGGGGCACCCTTTATTTGTCGGGCGGACTGTAAGGCTTCCATGATCTGGCGGGTGTCATTGCCATTTATCTCCACCACATGCCAATTAAATGCTTTGAACTTATCCGCAATGGGTTCGGGCGACATGACTTCTGCCAGCGCTCCGTCGATCTGCAGACCGTTATAGTCAACCAGGGCCACCAATTGATCCAGGCGATGGAAGCCGGCTGCCATAATCGCTTCCCAGACCAATCCTTCCTCCAGTTCGCCGTCCCCCAGCAAAGCATAGACCCGGTAATCACGCTGATCCATGCGGGCAGCCAGGGCCATACCCACCGCCCAGGAGATTCCCTGCCCCAGGGAACCGGTGGAGGCTTCCACTCCCGCCAGTTTGCGTGTATCTGGATGTCCCTGCAAGGGGCTGCCCAATTTCCGCAAAGTAGCCAGTTGTTCCCGCGGGAAATAGCCTTTCTCCGCCAGCGTTGCATAAAGCACCGGTGCAGCGTGTCCTTTGCTGAGCACAAACCGATCCCGGTCTGCCCATTGGGGGTCATTGGCATCGACATTCATTTCCCAAAAGTATAGACAGGCCAAAATATCAGCCGCCGACAATGAACCTCCGGTATGCCCCGAGCCGGCTTCTCCCAGCATTCTGATTATATACTGTCTGAGCAGACGGGCTTTTTCATTGACGGTCTGAATGGCCTGATCGTTGATCTCTCTCACATTAACCCTCCTAAGATTGGTTGTTACCCGGGCTGTTATTTTTCTGCTTGCCGCAGATGCAGATAGGCGTTGATAAAAGGATCAATATCCCCGTCCAATACCGCCTGAACATTGCCAATTTCCAGGTTGGTGCGGTGATCCTTGACCAGCGAAAAGGGATTAATGGTATAGGTTCTGATTTGACTGCCCCAGGCAATCTCTTTATATTCTCCCTTGAGCTTCTGCAAATTATCCTCGTGCTCCTGCTGCTTCATGGCGTACAACCTGGCCTGAAGCAATTTCATGGCCGTCAGACGATTGCTGTGCTGGGAACGCTCATTTTGACATTGTACCACAATTCCAGTAGGCAAATGGGTAATACGTACGGCTGAGTCGGTTTTATTGATATGCTGCCCTCCCGCTCCGCTGGAACGATAGGTATCAATGCGCAAATCATCGGGATTGATGCTGATCTCTACATCGGCGCTGATCTCCGGCAAGACTGATAGTGACGCAAATGAAGTATGCCGGCGGCCGGTGGAATCGAACGGAGATATGCGAATCAGGCGATGCACTCCCTCTTCGCAGCTTAACTTGCCATAGGCATACTGCCCTTTGACCAGCAAGGTAACGCTTTTGACCCCGGCCTCATCACCAGCCAGGAAATCCATGATTTCGATTTCATAGCCGGATGATTCCGCCCAACGGGTGTACATGCGCAAAAGCATCTGCACCCAATCCTGCGCTTCTGTCCCTCCAGCCCCGGCGTGCAGGGAGAGAATCGCGTCAGCATGATCATGCGGTGCAGCAAATAAAACCAGCATTTCATATTTTCTGAAGTTCTTCTCCAGTGCCTCCAGCTCGTAGACCGTTTCATTATATAAAATAGCATCGTTTTCTTCTTCCGCCATCTCCAGCATTCCGGATAAATAATTGGCTTCCCGCCAATATTTTTCCCATTGGGTGATGACCTCCTGCAAATCACTGATTCTTTTCAGCAATTGCTGGGCTTTAAGATTATCGTCCCAAAAGTTTTCTTTTAAGGTGTTGTGCTGTAACAGTTCCACTTCTTGTTGCTTGCCAGCCACGTCAAAGAGAAACCCTCATTTCGTTCAGTGTACTGAGGATTTCATCCAGAGTGCCCATAGGATCCTCAATCAATTTTCAGACCTCCAATTATTAAACTCGGCAGATTAGACGGCGTCGCGGCCACAGCATTTTTTATATTTTTTGCCGCTTCCACAGGGACAGGGGTCATTTCGACCGATTTTTTCTCCCACTTTGACCGGTTTCTTTTCCGTCTCTTCTCCCTGGTTAACGATCATTTTCCTTTCTTCCGGCCTTTCCACTACCCGTACCCGCAGGATGTGACGGACTACATCTTCCTTGATACTGTAGATCATGGCCTGAAACGCTTCAAAAGCTTCGAATTTGTATTCAATCAGCGGATCACGCTGCCCGTAGGCGCGAAGATTGATTCCGTTTCTCAGTTGATCCATGGCATCAATGTGATCCATCCATTTACTGTCTATGATCCGCAGCATGATATACTTTTCAATTTCACGCATGGTGGCCGAGCCCAGTTCCTGCTCACGCAGGTCATAAAACGCCAGGGTTCGTTCCTCGATCATTTCCCGCATGGGATATTTGGTCATTCCCAACAATTCTTCCCGGGAAAAATTATGAGATGGCAGTACATGCTGTTCGATGTAGTTGAGCAGACCGTCCAGATCCCATTCATCTGAATACTTGAGCTCACCGGCGTAGCTGTCCACCACCTGCCCAACGACATCCTTGATCATGCTCAGGACGGTTTCCTTGAGGTCTTCATCATACAGCACCTTGCGGCGCTCATTATAGATAACCGTTCGTTGCTGATTGATTACATCATCGTACTCGAGTACATTTTTACGAATGCTGAAGTTGCGGCCTTCCACCTTTTTCTGAGCATTTTCCAGTCCCCGGGTAATCATGTTGTTCTCAATGGGCATACTGTCATCCATCCCCAGGCGATCCATCAGCCCTTCGATATTGGTCGAGCCAAACAGACGCATCAGATCATCTTCCAGCGCTACATAAAAACGTGATTCGCCGGGATCTCCCTGACGTCCGGAACGACCGCGCAGCTGGTTGTCAATCCGCCTTGACTCATGTCTTTCGGTACCCAGTACGTAAAGGCCGCCCAGCTCCTTTACCCCTTCCCCCAGCACGATATCGGTTCCCCGACCGGCCATGTTGGTGGCAATGGTGACTGAACCGGCCTGTCCGGCCAAGGCTATGATCTGCGCTTCCTGTTCATGATGTTTGGCATTTAAAACCTGATGTTTTACCCCGCGTTTGCCGAGCATGCTGCTCAGCAGTTCTGATTTTTCAATGGAAATGGTACCCACCAGCACCGGCTGGTTGTGTTGGTGGCGCTCCACGATATCCTCCACTACTGCCTTGAATTTACCCAACTCGCTGCGATAGACGAGATCCGGTTTGTCTTCGCGGACCATAGGCATATGGGTGGGAATAACCACTACATCCATGCCATAAATATTGCGGAACTCATCTTCTTCGGTCTTGGCTGTTCCAGTCATGCCGGCTAGTTTTTTATACATACGGAAATAGTTCTGGAAGGTAATGGTGGCCAGGGTCTGGGATTCTTTTTCAATTTTGACGCCTTCCTTGGCTTCGATGGCCTGATGCAAACCGTCGCTGTAGCGACGCCCAAACATAAGACGTCCGGTAAATTCATCGACGATAATGACCTGGTCCTCCTTGACCACATAATCACGGTCG
>CAZACF010000070.1:0-11085 GCA_964483565.1 uncultured Syntrophomonas sp.
CAGCCCTCTTCCTTCAGCAATGTGACCATGGCAGCTGAATACGCACCCTTCCGCGCCATGTTGTCTGATGATATCATGGCAGCCCTCCCGCTGGTCAAGCAGGCAGCGCAAGAGTATAAAGAAATTACCGGTATGTGGGATGGAGATACGATCGACACCTATCGGCTGGAGGATGCTGAGGTGGTTGCCTTTGCAGTGAACAGCATGGCGGCAGAATTAAGACTATCCGTCGATATTCTGCGTGAGCAAGGCATCAGAGCGGGCTTGCTGCGGCCTCGTATTTACCTGCCCTTCCCGACCGACGATATTATCAACGCACTCCCGCCTAATGCGCAGGTGATGGTGCTGGATCGCAACTATAACTTTGGTCACCCCGGTGGTATTCTGGCAGCCGAGTTAAAGAGCGTTCTCTTTGGCCGGCGTAATGACATCAAGGTCAAAAACCGGGTCATGGGTATCGGCGGCATTGACCTGACCCGTCGCTTCATGGCAGATGAGATCCGTGCCATGATGGATGAATAGCAGCAAGACCAGGAAAGGAATGAATTACATAATGACTACCAGTATTAAAAAACTACCTGATACGGAGCAGGTTTTAAGCGGCAACGGGGCCTGCGGCGGTTGCCCTGCCACCATGGCGCTGCGTATCGTGGGCAAAGCTTTGGGTCCCAATGCCATCATGCTGCTGACCCCTTCCTGCTCGGTAGCCAGCATGGGCATGACCCCAAAGCTTGGCTACAACTGGCCTTGCATTAATATTTGCTTTGCCACCGCCGGTTCTTCCGCCTCCGGGATTACCCACGCGGTTGAAATCATGAAGGAAAAGGGGCGTCTGCAAGGCGAACTGCCCACGGTGTTCAGTTGGGTCGGTGACGGCGGTACTTATGATATAGGCTTCCAGGCCCTATCAGCTGCCGCCGAGCGCAATGACAATATGATCCACTTTTGCTATAACAACGAAGCCTACAGTAACACCGGTGTGCAACGCAGCGGTGCTACCCCGCGCGGCAGTTACACCACTACTACTCCTACCGGCAAGCGCCAGCCCAAAAAAAATATGGCTTTGCTAATGTTGGAGCATAATATTCCTTATGTGGCTACCGCTACTGTGGCTTACCCCGGCGACCTGTACGACAAGGTAATGAAAGCCAAAAGCATTCCCGGTATGAAATACATTGAAATCCTTGCCCCTTGTTATTTAGGCTGGCAATTTGATATGCCGGAAACTGTGCAGATGAGCCGGATGGCTGTAAACAGCGGGGCATGGCTGTTATGGGAAGCAGAAAATGGCCAGGTCAACTTTAATAGCCCCAGCACCAATATTATCAGCGGTAAAAAAGACCCCGCTCCGGTAGATGAATATTTGAAAAAGCAAGGTCGATTTAATCGTCTGCTCAAAGGTTCCGATGCTGCCCAGCGCATCGCTGAAATTCAAAGTGACGTTGATCGGGAAATTGCTTTTATGCGGGAGCGGGCCAAGATCACGATGTAGTCTGCTTGATCGCTTTATGGCCGGTTTTGAGTAACATAATGCGCTGATTGGCTTGAATAAATCAACCCAAAAGAGCAAAATAGAGTGTAAGGGACTGGCTGGCGGTTTTCACCAATAGCAGGATGACGAAAGTGAGTGTGGGCTTGATTTTTAAACCGATTAAAACCAAAAAAATTTGGGAAGAAATCGTTGATCAATTAAAAGCCATGATTACCAATGGCGAGCTTAAACCAGGGGATAAATTACCCTCCGAACGCGATCTGGCTGAATCATTAAATGTAAGCCGGGCTTCTGTCCGGGAGGCACTAACCACGCTTGAAGCGATCGGCATACTGGAAATCAATCCCGGTGAGGGAACCTTCATCAGACAGACCAGTGATGCAGAAACGTTTGCACCATTGACGCTGTTATTGACGGTGGAACGCAATCCCGAGGCGCAGATGATGGAAGTCAGAAGGGTGCTGGAAACCGAAATGGCCTCGCTGGCAGCCCAAAGAGCTACTGCGGAAAACCTGGACAGAATTGAAAAATCGCTGCTTTTAATGAAGTCAGCCAAAAACACCCACGACGCAGTAGATGCAGATTTACGTTTTCATTTTGCCATAGCGGAAGCCACTCAGAACACAATCCTGCTGCGACTGATGAATACGATTGCGGATCTGATGCATCATTCTCTGCGAACCGATCGGGAAAATCTTTATTCCCATCCTCCCACCGGCCAGCGGATCCTCCGGGAACATGATGCCATATTTCTAGCCATTCGCAATCATGACCCGGAATTTGCCAGAAACGCTATGCTGGAACACATCAACAATATTGAAAAAGGGATTACAGAGGCAAATAAATAATAAACCAAACGGGGCCGATAATTTATATCAGCCCCGTTACTTTATTTTTCCGGAAAGGTTTGCTGTTCTTCATCTTCCCAGGCGATTTTGCAACTCAATCGTTCTCCCATCCTTTTACCTTCATCAATGTTTTCAACCGGTTTTAGTCCGGCGCACGGAAGAATACCAAAAATGTATAATCGCCTCCTGCGTCCGAACCATTGCCAAAAGTAATATTCACATCCTGAAACAGAACATATAGTTTAGCGCCGTTTTTCTCCGTCAACAGAGTCATTTCCGACGGACTGAGCGAACCTTTGGACGATTCGGTGATACCCCGCAATGACTTGGCAAAATCATACAGGCCGGTAGCTGCCACTTCCTTCCCATCCGCGTCTTGCACCGTAACAATGGTTTCCTGTGGTGAAACCCTGCCCACACGCAGCTGATATTTCACCTCATTCACTGTAAAATCCACCGGCACGATCTCATTCTTTCCCTGGCCCCGATAGGAATGACCGTTGTACATGATGTCGTAGCCCTTGATATCAATGGCATCGACCATGTCCAGATGGGCATAAAAATATTTTGCCTCACCTGGATATTCCGGATAAGCTGTTTCAAAACCCAACGTTTTTGGCATGTCTTGGTGGGTATTAAAGTCAGCCGGCAGCCATTCAATCCCCGCAATATATTTTCTATTTTGCAGATAATTAAGAATACTGGTGGCTTCAATTCTTAATTCCATCGGTACATCGGCCCGGGGTTTGAGCTTGCCGTCAACCAGGATTCCTTCAGCTTGCAACATTTTTTCCAGTCTGGCGGTCTGACTAACCCGCGATACGGTAAAAGCATCGATCGGCGGTATAATCGATATAATCGCAAAGCCCGCCGCCAATACTACGATCAGACTGTTCCGAGCCATTGGTTTAAAGCTCAGCAGTACCGCGCAACCAATTGAAAAGAGGCCGAATAAAGCAACGTAATAGCGTGATTCGGTAATCCCAAACGCATCTAAACGAATCCCCACCGATACCAATTGCATGATTACGATCGGGATCAGCAATTTGGGGAAAATCAAGCGATATAGTGAGGTAAAGCGATTTTCCAGCTTTCCCGCCAGAATGTAAATGACCAGACCGGCAGCCGAATAAGCCAGCACCATCGGGCCGAGCTGCCCGGCAGGCCAGTGCAAGGTCACCAGTATCTTAATGAAATATGCAACCAGCACCAGGCTGAAAACGGCAACCAAAGGAATGGCAATATATGATATTAGAATCTCCAGCATACGCGGGTAATTGCTTTCACTCTGAGCATATTCCCGATCAGCCGGGACTTGAGAATTGAAGCGCGGCAGCAGTGACAAATAGTAAAGCACCGCAAAAAAGATCCAGATGGTGCTCATCGTATAAGCATAGGCATCTTCATTGATATTAAACAGCAAAACATCAATGGCGGCTATGATACTGGCACAGCCGACTGATAATACCGCCGAATATAGCCCTGAAGTAAACGCTGCCTTGAAATGAATCAAGGCCAGACTGTCAAAATCAAATCCGTCCTTATAGGACGGTATAAACAGGGCCAGACTGAACATGGCAAAGACTGCCACAAAGGTTCTGATCTGGACATCAAATTCTATGCTCTGGGCTGAACCCAGGCTTACATAATAGGCCCCCACCAATAAAGCCGCGGCTAGATAGACCCAGAGCCGCAGCCTGACCAGGCGTTCAAATCTTTCACAGCTGAATTGGGCTGCCACCCCCATAAATGCCCCCATTAAACAGGTAAACAATAATTTTTCGATCATAATATCGGGGTTCTTGTGAAGTGAGATCATGTACCATACCAAACTGGTGGCAGCGATAAGACAAATGACGGTTAAAGGAAAACGGGATACTGCTTTAACCAACCCCTGGACAACCCCTTTGAATGCTGCAAGCAAACGCTGCATATTGTATCCTCCCTCGTACAAAATCTTTCCATGCCTCTTTAAACCATAGTCCTTTATTTTGGCAGCGAAAAGCGTTCATCCCTAAACAAAATATTTATGTTGGACATTTTATAATTGAGATTACGCTGCCTGCAGTGGTTTTATTACATATTGGTCCCATCAACCACATGCAACCCTTTAGGTTTAAAGCCTCCTTAGCTTTGAGCACGTTGACTATGGTTGTTGGTAATGGGAGTATCCATTCTATTCGCTGGGTACGCATAAATACCACTGTCCCCCATACACCCAGGCCGAATACCAATACTCGCCAGATGAATCCACCTCTCGCTTATATAATTGAAATATAATATCAGTTTAATTTACTCACCTGCGAATCACAATCATAATAAAAAGAGGCTGTTACCCCTAAATCCTGTTCCGAATCGGGATCAGCCTCAATACCTTGCGTATAATTTTAGATCGCCTGGTTATGGCCGAATTCATTGTATCATCCCCAGGGAACGATAGGTTGCTTCATCAGCGACACCGGTAGGTTCAAGGCCATGCCATACCTGATAATATCTGACCGCCAGTTCGGTCATATGACCAAAACGTCCATCGGCGGCGTCGAAAATAATCCCTTTTTCCTTCAGGCGGCTCTGCAAATAGACCACATTTTGACCGCTGCTTTTCATTTTCAAAGGCCGGCCGGCAAAATTCCGGGGAAAGATTTGGCCATTTTCAACGATTTTCACCCGAGTGCCAATCGGAATTAAAGGGTATAGTTCTTCCACATCACGGTTCTGCATACGGATACAGCCGTGCGACATGGAACTGCCGATTGAATAGGGCTTGTTGGTTCCATGAATGCCATAGATCCCCCACGGTACGTTAAGCCCCATCCAGCGAGTACCAAAGCCGTTGCCCCAGTTAAGCCCCTTGTGCACCACTTTCCATTCACCCAGCGGTGAAGGCGTGGAGGATTTGCCCACCCCGACCGGGTATTCCTTGATAATATCGCCATCTTGAAAAACAGTTAGACGGTGCTTAATCAAATCGATTTCAATACGCACCTTTTTGGGCTGTTCATTACTGGTCAAACAAGGTTCACTGCCTCCATCGTACATCAAATTTTCCCATACGGTTTGGGTGACTACACCATCGGCCTGAAGACGATGGGCAGTCTGAAACATGATGACTGCTTCGGCTGTTTTTTCATCATATTGACCGCTGGGCATGATTCCATAACCAAGTTCCTGCAACCGGGCCTGAACCATCCAAACTGCTTCGCCCTCCAGCCGGGGCTGCCCGCAATATAAAACCGGAAAATCAGTCCTGTCGACACGTATGTGCTCGGCTGGTACTGATTTGGCATTCTGTTCAGCCTGAACGTCAGGGCTTATGAAGAAACAAAATATCAGCCAGCCCAGGCAAATAAAAAGAATATATCTACGTACCACAGATCTACCTCCTAAAAATGTTCTCTGTTAGTAGATATATTCCCCGAAAAACAAAAAAAGCATAAAACTTTTAAAAATGCTACTGCTCGGTCTGCAAATGATTGATCCTCAGTACATAGGACCGGGCCGTCGGGGTGGCTGCGCATCCTCCCCGGGCCGTTTCCCGCAAATCTGGCGACATCATCCTGCCCACCCGGGACATTGCCTCCACCATCTCATCAAATGGAATAAAACTGGTAATCCCGGCCAGAGCCATGTCCGCACAGAGCATGGCATGAGCCGTACTAATGGCATTGCGTTTGGAACAAGGAACCTCCACCAGGCCGGCTACCGGGTCACATACCAACCCTAACAGACCTTTTAACGCCATGGCAGCTCCATCCACAGACATTTGTGGCGTTCCGCCGGCCAAATATACCAGCGCCGCCGCCGCCATGGCAGCCGCCGAACCACATTCCGCCTGACATCCTCCTTCTGCCCCTGACAGCGTAGCCTGACTGGCAATGATCTTACCGATCGCCGCCCCCACCAATAACGCCTTTACCGCCATTTCTTCTGTCATATCCCGGTCTTCAATAAAAGCGGTAATCACCCCGGGCAGCGTCCCGCTGGCTCCCCCGGTAGGAGCGGCAATGATTTTGCCCATGGAAGCATTGACCTCGGTCACCGCCAGCGCATAGCTGGCTGCCTTGATCACTGTTTGACCGCTAAGACAGTCCTCTTGCATATACTGCTGCAATTTATAGGCATTACCGCCGATCAAGCCGCCCAAAGATTTGATATCAGATGTCAGTCCGTTTTTAATGCTGCCCTGCATAACCCGGTAATGACTTTCCATTCTGTTCCAAATACATTCCCTGGACTGGCCGGAAGCTTCCATTTCAGAGCGTAAGGTGATTTCATCAATACCGGCATTTTCCTTTTCACAAATGGCCAGTAATTCCTGGGCTGTTGAATACTGATACATGCGCTTCCCCCGCTCTCTTATTCTTCCACGTCGATAAATATGACCTTGTCTATTCCATCTACAGCCTCCAGTTTGGCCAAGATCTCCTCCCCCACTGGCTGGTCCGTTTCGATTACCATCGAGGCTTCGCCGGCACGATACTGGCGGAATACTTTCAAGAAAGCTATATTGACACCATATTGTGATAAAATCGAGCTAACCCTCGCCACTACCCCCGGTTCATCATGGTGCCGGGTAATAATGGTCGGGTATTCGCCGCCGACTTCCAACGCCATGCCATCTATCTCACTGATTAGAATCTTCCCGCCGCCAATCGATGAGCCAATGATACTGCAGATCATTCCCCCATCATGCAATAAGATTTTCACGCTGTTGGGGTGGTGATCCCCCAGATCTGTTTCCGCAAAAGAAAAAGCCACTCCCCGCTGCTTTGCCAAAATAAAGGAATCCCGGATCCTCTCGTCACTGGCCTTGAATCCCAGCACACCGCCCAGCAGCGCCTTTTCGGTGCCATGGCCTTTGCCGGTACGGGCAAAAGAACCGTGCAAAAGGAACTCTGCCTTCTGAAAAGCATGCCCGCATATGCGGCGCGCCATGTTTCCCAAACGTGCTGCGCCAGCCGTATGTGAACTGGATGGTCCAATCATGATCGGCCCGATCACATCAAACAAACTGACTGCCATGCCCGGCTCCTCCCCCCATGGATTTGTTTTTTCAAATAATGCATTTACTTATTCCTATGCCAACTGCCACTATAAATGGCGTTTAAAAAATTTGCGGTTATACAGGTCATGGTGGCACGAACATGCAAGAATAACTTGCTGCAGCGGAATCAATTACTATAAACAAAAATCAATGAGGCCCATCAGCTCTTTTTCCGTCCAAATATCTCAAAGTGAACAAAATCCTCCATCGGCTTGCGGGGTGGTGCCTTGCCCTCTTTGGCGGGATGGCCGACCGGGATCACCTCTACCGAGCAGACATCTTTCGGCAGGCCTAACCATTGATCAATCTCCTGATGGTTGATATGCCCCACATGAACCGTTCCCAATCCCAGGTCATAAGCGGCCAGGCATATGTTCTGACTGGCAATGCCGGCGTCAAACATAAACCAGTCGCCTTTGTCTGTTGCAAAAACGTGTTCAGCATCTTCTCCGTGTTCATAACCAGCCACACCTACCCTGGCACAAACCACCAAAACCACCGGAGCCTGCATCACACCTTTGGTGGCCGGATTTTTATCCGACAACATGCCGGCCAGTTGCTGCTTGCGAGCCTGATCTTTTATGACGACCACTTCCCAGCACTGGGTATTGGCCCAGGAGGGTGACCAGCGAACCGCTTCCAGTAATTCCTGCAGCTGCTCGTCAGTTACTTCTTGTTCCGTAAATTTTCTCATGCTGCGCCGTTCTTTTATACACGTTCTGGTTTCCAAATAAATTCCTCCTCACCATGCTTAATGGCTGTTTAGGCCCATTATAGCATACCGGCCAATCTCTGCCTCAGACAGTTTGACGAATTTTCAAAATATTTACGACAAAACGATTCGACCTTGCGGGAAAAAGTATTGGCTTACCATTAAAAGCCAGTAGGAATGCGCGGTTGGCTGATCCAGAATCTGAACGGCGAAACAATCCAGCGTTTGCCTGGCTTTCTTTTCCAACTCCTGCTCCCCCGTTAACCGGGCCAGATGGAGAAAATTAAGGGCCGCTACTGCATTGGCCGAAGGGGTGGCCCCGTCATAGCCTTCCTTGGGCCGAGTGAGAAGTGTTTCTGCATCATGACCGTAGAAGAACAAACCTCCGTCTTCTCGATCCCAAAAACAATCCAGCAGATCTTGATTTAATTGCCTGGCCATGTCCAGATGCTTTTCCTCCTGGCCGGTCTCATACAACTCCAGCAGACCCCAGATCAAATAAGCATAATCAGCCGCATAAGCCAGGTGTTCCGCCTGTCCGTCGCGGTAACGAGCCCATAATCTGCCATCCGCACGGCGCAGATTGGCATAGATAAAATCCACCGCCCGACAAGCTGCCTGCCTATATGCATCCTCTTTTAAAATACGTGCTGCTTGGGCCAACGCCGCAATCATCAAGCCATTCCAGGCCGTTAATACCTTGTCATCCTTTAAAGGCCGGGGTCTTTGATCGCGAAAAGCCAACAGCTTCTGTCTTTCAGCCTCCATGTCCAGAAGAGTTTCATAATAATCAGTTGTATGAATCAGATTGGGGATGTTTTTGCCTGCAAAATTTCCTTTTTCTTTAATATCGTAAGCCTTCGCCCATGGTTCGGCTTGCTGGCCCAGAACTTCCTCAACCTCGGCTTTGCTCCACAGATAAAACTTGCCCTCTTCTCCTTCAGAATCCGCATCTTCGGCCGAAAAAAATCCCCCTTCGGTTCCAGTCATATCGCGCAAAACATAGGTAAAAATGTCCCGGCTGACCGCAGCATAAAACGCTTGGTTGGTAAGCCGATAACATTGCAAATAAGCCATGGCAAGCAAGGCATTGTCATAGAGCATCTTTTCAAAATGAGGTACCAGCCATCGCTGATCGGTAGAATAACGAGCAAAGCCAAATCCTACATGGTCATAAATACCGCCCCGGTACATGCTTTGCAAGGTCTTTTCTGCCATCTCCAAGGCATGGTCTTCTTTCATGGTTTCATAATAGCGCAGTAAAAACAGCAGATTATGCGGAGTTGGAAACTTGGGCGGAGGGCCAAACCCACCCCATTGACTGTCAAAAGTTCGGGCAAAATGACGATAGGCGGTGCCCAGCAAAGATAAATCAACCGTTTGTTTACCGTCTTTTTTCGGTTTCTCATCGATAAATTGACTGATTTGTTGTCCTGACTGCAGCAATGCTTGCTTGTCCTGCGCCCATAACTGGACGATTCGGGGCAACAATTCCATCAACCCCATCATCCCTGTCCGACTTTCTTTGGGCAAATAGGTAGCCGCAAAAAAGGGGCGCTTTTCCGGATCCATAATAATCGTCAACGGCCAGCCGCCATGACCGGTCAGGGCTTGACAAACCGTCATATAGATATGGTCAATATCGGGGCGTTCCTCCCGATCAACCTTCACCGCAATAAAGTGTCGGTTTAATAAATCGGCAACTTCCTGATCCTCAAAAGATTCGTGCGCCATCACATGGCACCAATGGCAGGTCGAGTAACCTATACTTAGAAATATTGGTTTATCCTCGTTTTTAGCCTTTCCAAAGGCTTCCTCTCCCCATGGATACCAGTCCACTGGGTTGTGTGCATGCTGGAGTAAATATGGGCTTTTTTGATTGATCAACTGATTCACTGATTGGGCATTATCAAGCAATAGAAAAATCTCCTTACACAATCATTTTATTGAACCTCGGATAACCTAACCTTATTTCTTATTATTTGTTATGTTCATGTTTTAATCCATTTATTCCAGCTTGCCTGTCAAAGTACGGGATTCTCCTTTCCTCATTCTATTATCAACCAAATCATAGCCATTTCTTCCATTTAAACAAGCGTCGCGGATTACTTGCCCCGGAAACAATGACGGCAATTGCTGGTAATTAATAACTTGTCCTCTATTGGACTGGTATTATCACCGTTATTTTACAACAAAACAATTAAATGATAGCGGCTTAAACGCCCGTCATACGTTGAATAAGCGAATATCTTTCAGGGGTATGGCTCCAGCATTAATTACCACTGAATCCATTAACTTGTTTGTCGTATAATGTTGCAAAAGGGGGCTGGGATTTATGTATAGTATTTTGCATTAAATGTAATTTGTGAAAGGGTGATCGTTTATTTTACGCAGCAATTATAGAAGAATCATTATTTACATATTGGCTTTTTTCATACTTACTTCCACTTTGTCTATTCCCTTGCAGGCAGAAGCAGCCTCTTCGGTGCAGGTAAAAAAACTGGCTGCCGGCACCAAATATGAAACCAAGCTGTACGTGATCAGAAGCGGCAAGCCTGGTCCGGTAGTATTGATCGTAGGTGGTGTACACGGCAACGAAACGGCCGGCTACAAAGCTGCCCTTAAAGTTTGTAACTACCAGCCCACCCGCGGCACCTTGCTGGTCATCCCCAAAGCCAATGTTCTGGCAATCAAGGCTGGAGAAAGGGTCGCCCCCGGACAAATTGACCTAAACCGGGCCTTTCCCAGCACCAAATCCGGTGTAGCTCGGGGCACCCTGGCCAAATCCATATTGAAAATAATCAAAGCGTACGATGTCGACTGGGTAATGGACATGCACGAAGGCTATGATTATGTCAAGAATCCTTCCTCCCCTTCGGTGGGACAATCCCTCATTTATTATCCCTCTTCCTCAGCTAAAACCATTGGTAGTAGGATTGTCAACACCATAAATAAAAATATTGGTTTGAATCGCAAAGAATTTTGCCTG
>CAZACF010000071.1:0-6019 GCA_964483565.1 uncultured Syntrophomonas sp.
GGAAGGATTTGGGGCCCATCAAAGTGATACTGGGGGAAAATGGCGGACGCTTTCCCTTCTGCAATTCCATCCTGATCGATGATTCGGTGCAGGCGGTGATTGACCCCGGAGCCGGATTGCAGCAACTGCGGGCAATCAATGAAAGCAACGACATTGAAATCGTGTTCAATACCCATGTGCATTTTGACCATATCGTGTTCAATTATGTTTTCGATCATTCCCGCATCATGGTCAACGAACCGGAATCCATCTATTTTCGCAACCGACGTAAATTTATCGAGGATTTTGGTACCCAACAGGTGTGGGGTGATCAATGGGTCGATCAATGGCTGGAACGGACAACCCAACCGGGAGGCTTGCAAAGTAAAACCATCGCCTATCGCCATGAATGGTGCCTTTCCATGGCCCGTTTGGATGGCACCTACCGCTGGGGGGATGTTTTTGACTTTGGCCAGGTGAGGATGGAAGTGATTCCTGCCCCCGGTCATTCCCAGGGTTTTAGTGTCATGTTTTTTCCCCGCCAAGGAATTGTCTACTGCAGTGATATTGATTTAACTGGGTTTGGACCTTGGGGGGAAGATTATGATCAATTTGTTGAATCTGCTCGGCGAATCGCCCAACTGGATGCCGATACTTTTGTAACCGGCCATGAAAGCGGTATCGTATCCAAAAGCGAATTCATCTCCCGTCTGGATCAATACCTGGAGGTGATCGATCGCCGCGACAAAATCTTGCTAAAGAAGCTAATCAAGCCAATGACCCAGGAGGAGCTTATTAAAGAAGGTACATTCTATGGCCCCAGGATCTTCAAGGACGAATTTGTTTATTGCTGGGAATGGTATATGGTCAGGCAGCATATGCAAAGACTGCTCAAGCAGGGTTTGGTAACGGAGAAAAATGGAAGCTATGTCCGTTGCTGAGGTTACGGTAATTTTCATTGATCATTGAAGGTATAGGAAAAGATAAATAAGCTCTAAAAAGAGGCTTTTATTGGGATCAGATTCTCAGACTGGCAAAAAGTCTATTACCCCATAATGCTGAAAACTTTTTAATGAACATGTACAAGGGCCTACCCCTTTCAGGGTTGGCCCCTTACAATATCTGTGGCAAAAACCAAGGATTTCCCGATTACTTTTGGTTATACTTGGCAGGCTTTGTTTCCTATCAGTATTTTATTATCAAGCTTTGGCGCGATTGGCTTTTTCCTCAGCCACCAGCGTTTTTCGTTCCACCTTGCCGGTATTGCCTTTCGGCAGGCTGTCTCGGAACTCAATGGAGCGCGGATATTTGTAATGGGCCATCTGGCCTTTGGCCCACTCAATAATTTCTTCCTCGCTGATTTTGCCGATATAACTTGGTTCAAGCACGACAAACGCCTTGACTTCTTCGCCTTTGGTTTCATGCGGGATGCCGATGGCGCAGCAATCCATGATGGCAGGATGGGCATACATATATTGTTCCACCTCAGCCGGGAAAACACTGTAAGCGGATACCTTGATCATTTCTTTGAGCCGTCCGCAGATATAAATGTAGCCTTTTTCATCCATTTTAACGATATCTCCGGTGCGTACCCAGCCTTCCACAAAGGTCTCGGCGGTGGCTTCCGGGTTATTCCAATAGCCGAGGCCGTTGCTGGCACCCTTGACCCATAGTTCACCTTCCTCGCCGATGGCAACATCCTGGCTGATATCATTCAAATCAGCAATTCGGATATCCATTTGCGGAGACGGCAGCCCGATGCTGCCAAAAACAGTGGCTCCAAGTGGATTCATGGCGGTGGTGGCAGTCGTCTCGCTCATGCCATAGCCTTCGGTAAGATTTACGCCCATCGCCATATATTTGTCTGCCACCGCCGGCGGCAACGATGCTCCACCGATACCGACCTTGGTCATGGAGGAAATATCGTACTTGCCAAAGGCAGGGTGATAGGCCATCATGATGACGATCGGGGTGGCCAGTACCGTATAGGTTACCTGGTAACGTTCGATCGCCTGCAAAAATGACTCTACGTCAAAACGGGTCATGATGATCAATTCACCGCCCGTGAACATAGGATTGTTGAGCAGGTCATTCATACTGGTGACGTGAAACATGGGCAGGACGACGATGGTTCTGTCATCTACCGTCATCGTGTAGTTGACACTGTTGACCCAGGCACCGTTGACCAGATTTTTATGGGTCAACATGGCTCCCTTGGGACGTCCGGTGGTTCCGGAAGTATACTGCAGCAGGGCCAGGTCATTAATATCAACATCGGCCATCTCGGTAATGGGATCTGAGGCAATGAAATCCTTCCAGGCAATCGCCCCGGGGCAATCCACTCCCCGTGCCCTCAGGTCGGCAGGAAAAGCCGGGTAAGGATCTTCGGGAAGATATTCATCCAGTGCGGTTAGGACTACGTGTTCCACCGAAGGGATGTGGTCTTTGATTTCCATGTATACAGGTACCACCGATTCCTCGATGATCATCACCTTGGCAGCGGCATCATTCACCACATAGCTGACTTCCCCGGCTTTATAAGCCGGGGAGATGGACATGGTGACAGCGCCAATGGAATGGGCTGCATAGTAGGCGATAACAAATTGGGGAGAGTTTTGCAGACCAATATAGACACGATCTCCTTTTTGAACCCCTAATTTCTTTAGTCCTCCGGCTGCCCGCAAAATCAAGTCCCGGAATTCATCCCAGGATATGCGACGTCCGTAAAAGTTGATGGCAGTCCTATGCCGTAAATGCAGGGAGTTGTTATAGATATGCCTGAACAAAGGATCTTTGCCGTGTATATACCCTTCCTTGAACCACTCGTCCGTATAAGTTTTTTCCCAAAATCTGTCCCATGCTTTAAATGCCATTTTGTCAATCTCCTCTCTCCAAGAAAGTCGTTAATCAATGGTGGTATTTGGTCGAAATAGCATGGTTAAATTAGAAGGATACTGCAGGATACGGGCCATAACAGCCTGCAGGGTGAACGGAATGACCCCGTCGATGGCAAGCATGCGCGGGCCTCCTTTTACCGTCAATTCAATAAGTAGATCTGTTTCGACCGTAGTGGGTTGATTATTGTGAAAGCTATAATAGTAATACATTTCTATTGTGAAACATAAATTCCTGCAAAGCTGTTTAAAAAAGGAGATTAATTTGTTATATCATCAAATCTTTTGTCAAAATATCGAAAGAAATTAGTGTAAGCTACTTTTGCACCATAAAAAAACCGTCCGCTTCCCGGCAGACGGTTCTGGTTAATCTTCTTGTTGCTGTGACTGGGTTATTTGCTTTTTGGTACGCAGGTCCTTCAATACCGATTTTGCCACTTTGGGATCGCGCATTTTTAAAAAACCATCAAAGGCATCCGGGTAAATAAAGCATTTGATCCCAATCTCTCTGGCAAACTGAATGGTTATCCGGTTGTTTTCTTGACAGGTTACTATTCCCTGCCCAAAGACTTTATGTGTAACCGACTCATTCGTCAAATCCAAACCTTTCACCCCCTTGGTTAAAAACTAAACGTGCAGCTTTGACATCTGAAAGGATGCTTTGTCAATCTACACGTTGCATAATCATTTCATAATTGAACAAAGATATGCTTTCTTGGCAATTAGGGAATATGTGCAAGAATATATGGAAGTACCTCGTCAAGAGAAATATTGAGTACGATGGCAAACTCTTCATTCAGTTGTTTTTCAGCCGATCGCATGATTTCTTCATCGGTGTTGGTCAAGGTTTTACCAGTGGCCAAGCGGGTTTCTTTTTCCAAATGCAGAGTTTTAATAAGCTTTATCCATTCCTCACAGTTCCCTTTTTTCAGAATGGTTTTAAATAACTCGCTTCTTTCCCGACTATCATCAATCCAGATGGTTTCTTCGTCTGGCATGGCAGCGATCAGAGACAGCACTTCTTCTTTGGTAAGGATTGGTCGCATTGATACTTTGGGGTTATTGACGGGTATTTTTATCGTCATATTATCATTGTAAACGGGATGCAAAACATAGTATTCGATGTCATTGTTTCCGGTATATTCGTCTTTGCCAATAGCAGTAATGCGGCAAACTCCGGTTGATCCATAAACGACATAATCATTTACCTTAAACATCGACATTCCTCCTTTTGGTAATATTACTAACAGTATCAGCAGAGCATAATTCTGCGTAAAAAAAGCAGTCCCGACAACAGGATTTAAGTCACCGAGACTACACGTTGTAATTAAATTATAACAAATATATCAACCTTTATGTAATAAACAAAATTGTGTTAAAGTTTTCCGGTTGTTGCTGTGCCTGCATTACAGCTTTTTCATCCGAGAGCAACAGTGTAGTATGCCCGATGAGGGATGGGAAAAGCTATTCATTTTATTTTAGGCTTGGTAAATTTTGACCATTCGTCGGCTATTTTTACGCCGCTGAATCGGGTTCGAACTTTTTTTATCTGAAAAGAGGTTCCTTCATATTGACCGTTTACTACTTTGCACCTTATATCAGTGCGCAACATATCGCCTTTTTTATTTTCGCTGTCGACGTAAAATGTAATCAAATAACTATGGTCATCCAACGGCTCGATCATGTCTACAGAGAAATCGGGATATACTGCTGATTTAGGTGCAATCAGCTGTTTGGTGGTATTTTTCTTGCAAGTATTGTAGATGCTTCTGTATTCGGCCATGATTTCCCCCTCGTCCGCCATTTCGGTTAAAAGGGCAACAATTTTGTCGTGTTCCAGGGGGGTAATGATTTTTCGGTTGAGGAGCTCTTTTATTTTGGTGCGCTTAACTTCCAATGACATGATGATCACCTCTTTAGCTGATGTACAAGTCTATTATATCATAAACTGGCATCCAGACTTGGTTTGGCAGGAGAAGAACATTAGCGCCCGAGAGTGACCCATAAGCAGGTTACAGTTTAATGGTTCGGCCGGTTTCATGTAAATCATAGTCACCAAGCCCTTTCAGTTCATCTGCATATTCGCTGGAATTGATAATTTGCAGAATGGCTCTGTACCAAGCTGTATGACAATCTTCCTGTTTCACCACCAGATCATATCTCTCGCGCTGCAAAGGGACAAATTCAATTTCCCTTACCTGCATGGCGGCCTTCTGGTTGCCCAGGCCAACGTCTGCATCACCCCGGGCTACTGCGCTGGCGACCGCCAGATGGCTGAATTCTTCTTGTTCATAACCTTGAATCTGCCAGCGATCATATCCCAAAGAACGAAATTTTTCATCCAACAGAACTCGCGTGCCGCTGCCTTTTTCTCGGTTGATGAAGCGGATCTCGGGGCGGATGAGATCGGCCCAATTTTGGATGTTCTTGGGGTTGCCGGCTTTGACATAAAAACCCTGCATACGCATGCCCAGATGGATCAGAACAACCGGGATGCCAGGCAGCATATGACGTACGGAAGCAACATTATAACTATCGGAAACGCCGTCCCAAAGATGGACTGCAGCCATATCAGCGTGATTGTGATAAAGCGCCATCAGGCCATCAAAGCTGCCAATCTGATTGCGCAATATCTTCATCCCGCCAGCATAGCGTTCCAGATGTCGGGCAAGAATGTCCAGGATGATATCCTGCCCGCAAATCACCAGTTCCTGCCGACGATCTGCTACGGCATAAGCAAACCGGTTATCTTTGGCAGACGTGTGCGGTGGATTGACCGGGCCAGGTGACTGGGCCTGTTTGCCCGTCTGTTTATACATATCTACATCATGTTGGTCAAATCGAAGTTTTCTGCCGATTCTGAAGGCGGGAAGATCTCCCCGTTTCACCAATTCGTAAACTGTATTTTTGGTTATCTGTAATTGCTGGGCTACTTCTTGCGGGGTCAAAGAATAATCTTGATTTGCATTCATACGATCACCTCATAAACTAACCATAGTAAAATACTATCATATTTGTTGGTGCTTTGCAGATAAAGCATTCGAGTTGTGCTATGTTCTGTTTAGTTGTGTTAAGTTTAGGAATCTGCAGTTGTTAGCAGTTTACATAAAAATGTTGCTGGAAACGCTTGGGAATGGGTTTGCTTA
>CAZACF010000071.1:6029-10877 GCA_964483565.1 uncultured Syntrophomonas sp.
TTGGGAACACGGCTTGTTAAAATCAAGGTTGACTTTGCAAAAAACACAAACCATAATATTACGTAAATAAACATAACATAAATTAACAAAACATGAATGGGGGGAGAACGGTTTGAAGTTGTTGCAAAGAATGCTTGTGATGGGTGCCGTGCTGATGATGGTCTTTGGGATTGGCCTAATGTCAGCATCGGCAGCAAACAAAGCGGTGGTTGCCTTTGACGGTAATCCTATTTCGATTTCGTCTGTCTATGGTACGCCGTTTATCGATTCGGCCAACCGGATGCAAGTGCCGATCAGAGTCATTGCCGAAAAACTGGGAGCAAAGGTTGATTGGGATGGGGCCAACAATACGGCAACCATTAACGGAACGATCAAGATCAAGGTTGGTTCCAATGAAATAACGACTTCCTATGGTGTCATTACCATGGATACAACCGCAGTTAACCAAAACGGACGCATTTATATCCCGGTCAGATCTGTCGCCAATGCCATGGGTTACGGGGTCTCTGCTACCAACCAAAATGGGGTTGTAACCGCAGATATCACCACCAAGGTCAATCTTGGCATAGCTGCTGCCGCCAGTTTAAAAGATGCATTAACCGACGTGCAGGCTTTATATCTGCAAGAAAAACCTAAAACAACCTTGACGATTAACTTTGCCGGCTCGGGTACCTTGCAAAAACAAATCGAACAAGGGGCAGATGTTGATTTATTTTTCTCGGCAGCTACTTCCAATATGGATACTTTAAAAAGCAAAGGCCTTTTGATTGACAGTACGGTTCGTAATGTGCTGGGCAACAAGTTGGTTCTGGTGGTTCCCAATCATTCAAAAGTTCCTGTCAACAGCAGTTTTTCGGTGGTAGTGACGGATCCTTCCGTTAAGAAAGTGGCTTTAGGGGAACCGAAAACGGTGCCGGCCGGGAAATACGCTGAAAATGTATTTACATTCTTAAATATCCTCGATAAGGTGAAAGAAAAAGTTGTCTATGCCCAGGATGTCAGACAAGTATTAAATTGGGTTGAGACCGGTAATGTTGACGCAGGAGTTGTATACTTAACCGACGCTAAAATTTCTGATACCGTTAAAGTCATTGCGACCGCCTCGGAAGAATCTCATACGCCCATTGTGTATCCGGCGGCGTTAATCAAGTCTACCAATAACTATACGGCTTCGAGGGATTTTCTGAATTTCCTGACCTCAGATAAAGCCAAAGCAATATTTGACAAGTATGGGTTTGAAGTATTATAGAATGACCTAGGTTTTAGGAGTAATCGCCATGCATTTTGATTGGTCCCCAGCGTTCATTTCAATTAAAATCACGCTCATCGCAACGATCATTATCTTTTTTCTGGGGCTGGCAGCGGCTTGGTGGATGGCTAATTATCGAGGCAGGTGGCAGGGGCTGCTGGACGGCATCCTGACCCTGCCTTTAGTTCTGCCCCCTACGGTAGCCGGATTCGGAATCTTGCTATTGATTGGCAAGAATGGACCCATCGGGAAATTGTTGGGAATGTTTGACATTAATATCATCTTCACCTGGCATGCGGCAGTCATTGCCTCAATTGTGGTGGCTTTTCCGCTGATGTATAAAACTGCCCGGGGGGCCTTTGAACAGATTGACCCCAATATTCTCAATGCTGCCAGAACCCTGGGGGTATCAGAATGGAAAGTTTTTTGGCGCGTATCTGTACCGCTGGCCCGACCCGGTATTGCTGCTGCCACAGCCCTGGCTTTTGCCCGATCCATGGGTGAGTTTGGGGCTACCTTAATGGTAGCAGGCAGTATTCCGGGTCAAACCCAGACCATCCCGATTGCAATTTATTTTGCCACCTTGGGCGGGGAAATGAGAGTCGCTCTTTTCTGGGTACTGGTCATTCTCTCCATTTCGCTGACGGTGATTGTAATCATGAATAACTGGAATAATGCCCAGAGAAAATTAAAGCTGGGTGCCGGAGGGAAATAAAATGGGTTTATATATTGACATAAAGAAAAAACTCTCCGGATTTACATTACAGATAGAACTTTCCTGTGAGCAGGAAATTATTGGCGTATTGGGTGCTTCCGGCGCAGGAAAAAGTATGTTGTTACATTGTATTGCCGGATTGGTTCGTCCTGATGAAGGCCAGATCATCGTAAATGGCAAGACTTTTTTTGATGCTGCCCAAAAAATTAATTTGGCGCCAAAGGACCGAAATGTGGGATTTTTATTTCAAAACTATGCCTTGTTTCCACATTTGACGATTGCTGAGAATATTGCCTTTGGTTTGGTTAAATTATCCAAATCCGACCAGCAAAAAAAGGCCGTTGCGTTAATGGAGCGGTTTAATCTTGTAGATATGGGCCAACGCTATCCGTCGCAAATCTCCGGGGGACAGCAGCAACGGGTTGCACTAGCCCGGGCGCTGGCCGTAGAACCAGAGATATTGCTGCTTGATGAACCTTTTTCCGCCCTGGACAATCATTTAAAAAATCATCTGTTGAAGGATATGCAGCTCACTCTCAAGGAATTTAAAGGAAACACCCTGTTTGTAACCCATAATATGGAGGAAGGCTATCGACTCTGTGACCGTATCGCGGTATTAAACGCGGGTCAGGTGGAGACGTTTGCTTCCAAGGAAGAAGTTTTTTTGCATCCCGCTTCATTGGAAACGGCCAAGATTACGGGGTGTAAAAACATTGCCGCAGCCGTGCGCAAATCATCTTATACGGCTGAAATACCAGATTGGGATATAACCGCTACGACCGACACGATAATTGCTAACCATAACGGATTTGTCGGGATAAGGGCTAACCATATCATGTTGGCAGAGAGCGCCGGAGAGAATTGTTTCCCGGTCTGGATTGCGGATGAGAGCCAATCGCCATTCCGTACCACATTATACATGAAAATAAAATCCGCCGCCAATCATGCGAATGACTATCATCTCCAATGGGAAATCAGCCGAGATCAAAGCGAGTTCATTAAAAGTATGGCTCAGCCATTCTACATCTATTTGGACCCGGAGCGTGTATTTTTTGTTGCGGATTGAGGTTGGAAGATAAGCCAGCAGGATCATAATTAAGCCCGGCACCGGATGGAAATATTTAAATAAGGTTGCGCAGATGACAACACCTCAAGTGATAGTGAAGGAGGTGTTTTATTATTTACGGATTTATTCTACAATAAAACCATCTGTATTCCGAGATTGACTGTAACAGATGTAGGAGGCTTAATATGCGCAAAGTACCGGTAGAAGAAGCCGTGGGATTAACCCTGGGTTATGATATTACCAAAATCGTTCCGGGACGTGAAAAATATCGGGCCTTTCGCCGAGGTCAGGTGATTGCTGCCGAAGACATACCCAAACTCAAGGATATAGGTAAGGAACATATTTATATTTGGGATCCTGATGATCATATGATCCACGAAGATGATGCGGCCTTGCGCCTGGCCCAGTGCGCTGCCGGACCGGGCTTGTATTGGGGAGAACCCAATCAGGGTCGGGTAAATCTTAAAGCAGAATATGCGGGACTGCTAAAGGTACAGGTTGACGGCCTGAATATGCTCAATAATCTGGAGGATATTGTTTTTGCGACCCTGCATAATGATCGAGTCGTGGTTGAGGGTCAAGCCGTTGCCGGAACCAGGGTAGTTCCGGTAGCGGTTGAGCAAGAACTGATGCAGGCAGCGGAAAAAATTTGTACGGAAAAGGCCTCAATCTTGTCCATAAAGGCATTTAAGCCTTTGTGGACAGCGGTTGTAACAACCGGAACAGAAGTCAACAGCGGGCGGATCAAAGACGGTTTTGCCGGTGTCATCCGCAATAAAATTGCTCCCTATTCAGGACGTTGGATGGGCCAGGTCATTGTACCCGATGATCCCGAGCTCATCAGCCGCGAAATTCATAATTTCGTGGCCGAGGGGGCCCAATTGGTCATTGTAACCGGGGGGATGTCAGTCGATGCGGATGATGCCACTCCCCAGGCGATTCGCCAATCAGGTGCAGAGGTCGTTTTTTACGGGGCCCCGATTCTGCCGGGTTCTCAGTTTATGCTGGCTTATCAGGGCCATGTCCCCATTTGTGGAGTTCCCGGGGGAGCGCTGTTCAGCCGCAAAACGACGCTGGATCTGTTGCTGCCCCGCATTTTTGCTGAAGATAGAATTGAGCGTTCCGATATCGTAGCCATGGGGCATGGCGGATTATGTGAGGAGTGTCAGCAATGCCATTTTCCGCAATGTCCTTTTGGCAAAACAACAATCCTTTAAGGAAGGAGGAGATTTGCTGTGCTGGTTAATATAAGCCTGGAAGAAGCGCAGAATCAAATTTTACAACACAGCCATCCCCTGGATTCAGAAAATATACCGTTATTGTCTGCTCTGGGGAGAGTTTGTGCAGTCGACATCAACGCACCGTTGGATTTGCCCGGACGAGATCAATCAGCGGTCGATGGATACGCTTTGAGTGGGATCAGAGATGAATACAAACTGACCGGCCGGGGAAAGCCGGATGAGATCTCGCACGGGCTGCTTCAACCAGGACAGGCATGTGCGGTTTCCACCGGAGAGAATCTTCCCGATGGGGTAACCGCAGTAATCCCCCACGAAAAAACAGAACGATCATACAATTGTCTTTATTCGCGGGAACAAATCAAGCCAGGGAACAATATAAAGCAGGCGGGTGAGGATTTCCTCAAGGGCAATCTGCTTATCAGCAGAGGTTCAATCGTTGGTGCGGCAGAAATAAGTTTGCTGGCAGCTTTTGGTATTGCCAATATAGAAATTTATCGTCAACCAAAGGTGGCGATTCTGTGCCTAAGTGAGAATATCGTTTCCTGGACATCAAAGCCTGGGCCGGGGCAGATGAGGG
>CAZACF010000072.1:0-6380 GCA_964483565.1 uncultured Syntrophomonas sp.
AGACTTACCCCGGCAGCCATAAAACCTGCTTGTTTAAGATTTCTAGCCGCTTCGGGAGTGATCAGGGTACCATTGGTGCCCAATACAGCACGCAATCCCTGGCGGGTAGCATAACTGCCCAGTTCGTATATATCCGGACGCATCAATGATTCTCCCCCGCTGAAGATCATGATCTTGAAGCCGGCTTTTTTAATTTCATCAATTAGCTTTTTGGCCTCAGCAGTATTCAATTCGTCATCAAATTTTGCCCCTGCATCGCGATAACAGTGATCGCAGAACATATTGCACTGATTGGTGGTATTCCATGAAACCAGCATATTTACCCTCCCTGATTGCAGTCTCCCTGGTTTATATGAGCCGGGCGGCTTCCTTGGCTGCATAGGTAATAATCAGATCTGCTCCGGCCCGTTTTATAGCGGTAAGCACTTCCATGGTCACTGCTTCGTCATTAATCCAGCCTTGCGCGGCGGCAGCTTTGATTAAACTATACTCACCGCTGACGTTGTAGGCTGCCGTAGGCATGCCAAATCTGTTTTTAACTTCTTTCAAAATATCCAGATAAGCCAGCGCTGGTTTGACCATAACGATATCAGCCCCCTCCTGGATATCCAATTCGACCTCCCGCATGGCCTCCAGAAAGTTGCCTGGATCCATCTGGTAACTGCGGCGGTCACCGAATTGGGGAGCACAATCGGCAGCATCGCGAAAAGGTCCGTAAAAACTGGAAGCGAATTTCGCCGCATACGACATAATGGGGATGTTTTCATAGCCGTTCTGATCCAGACAATTCCTGATATAACCGACCCTTCCGTCCATCATGTCGGACGGCGCCACCATATCACAACCAGCCTGCACATGGGAGAGCGCCTCCCGGGCCAACAAGTCTAGGGTTCGGTCATTATCGACCGTCTGATCTGCCTTTAAAACACCACAATGGCCATGACTGGTATACTCGCAAAGGCATACATCGGTTATAACCATCAACTGCGGACACAGATCTTTAATTCTTTTGATGGCTTGCTGGACAGAACCGTTGGGGTCACTGGCTTCGCTGCCCATTTCATCCTTGTGTTCAGGCAGACCAAACAAAAGAACGGCAGGGATTCCCAAAGATTCTATTTCTTTAATTTCCTCGGTCAGCTTGTCGGCTGAAAACTGAAAAATCCCGGGCATGGAGTGGATCGGTTTTTTTTGGTTCTGGCCCGCTAGAATAAACAGGGGATAGATCAGGTCATTGACCGTAAGATTGGTCTCCCTAACCATAGCGCGCAGTGTTTCATGGGAGCGCAGTCTTCTCATTCTTTGGATCGGGTAAGTCATTTTAATGCCTCCATAACGTTATGTATCAGTCAAGCAAACTGGAGGAAGGAAGCTGCTTCTGCCAGCTCATTACTTTTCAGCCAGATCAGCAAGGATTGATCGTAACAATCCGTCAATCGTATACTCACTGGCAACCAGATCGACTTTCAGTCCATTGGCCCGGGCTTTTTCGGCCGTAATCGGGCCAATACAGGCAACTTTCGCCCTTTGCGCCAACATTTCAGCCGGTTGGCTTCCTGCTATTTCAACAAAATTGGCGACCGTCGAAGAACTGGTAAAAGTAATGTAATCGACGGATTGTGCAAGCATCTCTTGTATTCTCAAATGATCAATGTTGCGGGGTACAACTGCCTGATATAAAAAGATTTCTTCCACCTCAGCTCCAAGTTTGGCCAACTCGAGCGGCAATACCTCACGCGCCCCCCGCGCCCGGGGCAAAAGGATTTTTTGTCCGGGAATAATGCTGTTCTGTAACGCTTGCACGATTCCTTCGGCTTTATATTCCTCCGGTATCAGTTGCACCTGCAATCCGTATTGCTGTAAACGCCCGGCGGTCGCCGGTCCGATGGCACCTAATTTCAGACCTGCCAGACTGCGGATATCATGCCCGCTCTGGATTAATTCCTGGAAAAAGATGTCCACCGCATTGACACTGGTAAAAATAATCCATTGATAGGATTGAATATGGTCAAAAGCACGGTACAGCTGTTGCAGATTTTCTTCCTGAGCAATTTCTATGGTGGGCAATTCAATGGCTTCGCCACCCAGCTCGCGGATTTTTTTCACCAATACACTGGCCTGACTGCGGGATCTGGTCACCACGATTCTTTTTCCCCACAACGGACCGGTTTCCCACCATTTGAGCCGGGTACGCAAATCAACCGTTTCTCCCACTATGATGATGGCCGGGGGGTTCAGTCCGGCTTCCCTGACCCGGGTTACAATATTGTCCAACTGTCCGCTGACCACTTCCTGGTCAGGCATGGTTCCTCTTCTGATCAACGCCACCGGTGTATGTGGTTCACGGCCATTTTTGAGGAGGTTCTCAACAATATACTCCAGGTTTTCCACTCCCATTAGGAAAACCAGGGTGCCAATCCCGGTAGAGATTTGTTCCCAGTTGATGGAACTGACTTCCTTGCCAGGTTTTTCATGGCCGGTAATAACTGCAAAACTGGAAGTAGCATCACGATGGGTCACCGGGATGCCGGCATAGGCGGGTACAGCGATGGCGGAACTAATCCCCGGCACAACTGCAAATTCGATGCCCCGCTCCTTGACGAAGAGGGCTTCTTCTCCGCCCCGACCAAAAACAAAAGGATCTCCGCCCTTCAACCGGACTACCCTTTTTCCCTGGGCGGCTTGGTCAGCCAGCAAGGCATTGATCTCATCCTGACTGAGGGTATGGCGACTGGATTGCTTGCCAACATAAATCAATTCCGCCTGCGGATTGGCCCAGGCAATGATCTCCGGGCTGACCAAACGGTCGTATATAACCACCTCAGCCTGCTCCAGCAATTCTTTCCCTTTTATCGTAAACAGCCCCGGATCACCAGGTCCGGCGCCTACCAAATATACGAACCCCTTTTTTTCCATCTTTATTCTCCCTGCCATCTGATTTCATCCAGGATCTGTCCCGCTCCCCTGGCCAGCAGTTGCTCAGCCAGCTGCCGACCGCTGCCGGCAACATCTTCCAGATCGCAATCCAGGCAAGCTTGATAGACCCTGCTGCCGTCCAGCGATGCAATCAGACCGTTGATTTTCAATTGATCTGCTTCTTTTCTGGCCAGACAGGCAATCGGCACCTGGCATCCCCCTTCCAGCCTGGCCAGAAAGGCCCGCTCGGCAGTGATCTCCAGCCAAGTGTCCCGGTCATTAATAGGCTCCAGTAGTCGAGACGTTTCTTGGTCATCCGTGCGCAATTCAATGGCAATCGCCCCTTGACCAACCGCCGGCAAGATCTCTTCCTCAGTAATGATTTGACTGATGCTGCCCTCAAAACCGAGCCTTTTAACGCCGGCATAAGCCAGTATAATCCCGTCCAAACCTTGTTCTTCCATTTTCCGGATGCGAGTCTCCACATTGCCGCGCATATTGGCCAAGGTTAGATCGGGGCGCATTTTTTTCAGCTGTGCTACCCGACGCAGACTGGAAGTTCCGATGATTGCCCCTTCAGGCAAATCGGCCAGGCTCTGATGGCGGGTCGAAATAAACACATCATGTGGGTTTTCCCGGGGCAGAACCGCACCTAAACATAAGCCCTCACCCAAAAGCGAAGGCAAATCTTTCAAACTGTGTACGGCCAAGTCAATTTGCCCGTCAAGCAGTTCATTTTCAATTTCATGAGTAAACAAACCCTTATCTCCGATTTGAGCCAAGGGGACATCCAGTATTTTATCGCCTTTGGTTTTGATGACTACGATCTCTACGGTTACACCGTCAAGATGACTGGACAATTCCCGGGCAACATATTGCGCCTGCCACAAAGCCAGTTTACTACCCCGGGTTCCCAATCTTAAAACCTGCATTGTATTCCTCTTCCTCACAATTAACTTCCAGATCAAACAGTTTTTTAACGAATTCCGCATACAGATGACCTTGATTGCTGATTGCCATCTCTTTCATAGCCAATACCGGTGAACGCAAGAGCTGGTTGACGATTGACGCAGCCATATTGGTTATGATGACCTGATCGCGCTCAGAAATCTCCCCCATACGGTTGAATGCTCTTTTGAGCTCGGCTTGTTTGATTGTTTCTCCGGTATTTTTCAAAGCAGCAATGACCGGGAATACATAAAGGGAAGACAACCATCGGTTGAATTCCTCCATCTGATCAGCAATGATTTCTTCAGCCGCTTGCGCTGCCGCGCGGCGCTCCTCATAATTACTATTTACAAAATCCTGCAAATCATCAATATCATAAATCGTAACCCCGTCAATATCCTGCAAACTCGTATCCACATCCCGGGGTACGGCGATATCGATAAAAATAATCGGCCGGCCTTGCCGCGCCCTGAGCGCATCTGCACAGTTGTCTGGCGTGATCACACAACGCTTGGCAGCCGTACAACTGATCACAATATCGGCACCGGCCATTTCCCCGGCGATCCGATCCAAGCGAATCGCCCGTCCTCCAAATAAAGCTGCCATTTCCTGTGCATTGGCAAAAGAGCGGTTGGATACGATCACTGAACGTATGCCGTTGGATATCAAATAACGGGTGGTTAGTTGGCCGGTTTCCCCGGCGCCCACCACCAAAACGGTTTTATCCTGCAAGCTGCCTAACTGCTGTTGGGCCAGATCAACCGCCGCATAACTTACGGACACGGGATGCTGATCTATTTTGGTATCAGTTCTTACCTTTTTTCCAACATAGAGGGCTTTTTGAAACAAGGCATGCAAGACCGAATCCGAGGCATGGTAGTGTTTGGCTGCCTCATAAGCATCCTTGACCTGCCCCAGGATCTGAGTCTCCCCCAGAATCATCGAATCCAGTCCGGAACTAACCCGGAAAAGATGGGCAATTGCATTATAACAGTTAGGCTGATACATATATTTTTGATACTCTAACTCAGACAGACCGGAATAGTCGAGCAAAAAATCCTTCAGTACCTTTTGGCCGGCTGAAATATCCCGGGTGGTTGCATATAACTCCGTCCGGTTACAGGTCGATAATATAACCAGACCTTCAATTTCCTTGCATTCAGTTAACTGCTTGTAGGCACTTTCCATCTGTTTAAGAGAGAAAGCGCATTTTTCTCTTATCTCAACCGGAGCTGTAACATGACTTAACCCTGCCAAGAGGACATACATTGATGAATCCGCTCCTCTACCTCTTTGTGTCGTCCTGCCAGCAACAAATCCAGCAAGTCGGAATCAACGATCTGCTCCAATACCTGCTTGCGCTGGTTTATATCCAGGGAGGAATGTCTGAGCTCTTCTCTGATTTGCCCCAATATGTTTACAAATTGACCGTATTCTTCGGGAATGATCGCTTCCAACCGACGACGCAGCCGGGCAGCAAAAAGCGGACTCCGACCTTCTGTCGATATAGCAATCGCCAAAGAGTCCCGCCTTAATACTGAAGGAACAAAAAAATCACAGTTGGGAGGATCGTCCACCGCATTAACCAGAATCCCATTTTGTCTGCATAAATCAGCTATTTCTTTATTCAGACTGTTGTCATCAGTGGCAATAAAGACCATAAAAATATTATCCAGGTCATGGCTATCAAAAGCTCTGGCTATCCATTGCAATCGATTTTGCTCGGCCCAGTCGGTAATCTTCTTCTCAGCTTCAGGGCTGACGATGATTATATTGGCTCCGTATTCAAGCAAATTGGCGGCTTTGCGTTCCGCAACCGGCCCCCCCCCAACAATCAGGCAGTTTTTACCGGCTACATGCAAATAAATAGGATATAAATGTTGCATTGCTTTATAAAAACAGATCCGGAGTCAGACCTATTTTTTATCCTTTTCCTCTAATTCTTCGAACTCCTCATCCTTGGCTTTTCTGAAACTCTGCAGGGCTTTACCCATCGCCTCGCCCACTTTGGGTAATTTGCCAGGTCCAACTATGATCAGCACGATTACTAAAATCAGCCCTAGCTCCCATGGTCCAAAATTACCAATCAATCCAAACAAGACCAAAACCTCCTCAATATACTGTCACCATGATAAATCATTCTTCATCTGCCATTGAAAAACCTTTGTTTAAACATATCTCTTTCGTTATTATGACAACATTGTCGCACTTTGTAAAGAATCCGGCCCAAGGACATTAAACCCAAAAGAGGAATTCCATCCTACCAATCCTTATCCACATTTGACATGTTTTTTTGATCGTCATCATTTTTGGCTGAATCATTTTCGGATGCAGCTTTTCCCTTCTTAAAAAAGCCGCGCTTGGCCTTTCTCTCTTCGCTGGGCCGAGCCAGGCGTGCCACCAGGATACTAATTTCATAAAGCAAGTATACCGGTATTCCCATCATCATCTGCGAGATCGGATCCGGACCCGGGGTTAGCGCTGCGGCCAGAATAAAAATGATCAGGATGGCATAC
>CAZACF010000072.1:6390-10787 GCA_964483565.1 uncultured Syntrophomonas sp.
TAACCATGCCCATTTTGGCCAGGAAGAAAACAACCACCGGCAGCTCAAAGACCAGGCCAAAAGGAATCGTAAAAGCCATCACAAACGAAACATACTGATCCACTTTGAACATCGTATCCAAATTATCACCAGCAATATAGATAAAGAAATTCAAAACCAGCGGCAGGATACCAAAATAGGCAAAGACAACCCCGCCGCAAAACAATAACAAAGTGACGGGGAATAAAATATAGACATATTTTCTTTCACCGGGATAGAGGGCAGGCTTGATAAAACTCCAAATTGCCAGGACAATCACCGGGAACGCCACACAGAAGCCAGCGAAAAAGGCCAATTTTAATTTGACAAAAAAGGCCTCCGTAACGCCTGTCACGATCAGCTTTTCATTTAGATTAAGCAAAGGAGTAATAATAAAACTGAGGATCTGCTCATTAAAAGCAAAACAGGCAAAGGCTGCAATGATGATCGCCAATACGCTGATGATTAAGGATTTTCGCAGCGCTTCCAGATGTTCAATAATCGTCTGCTTGTCATCCGCACTTAAATCTGAAAAAAACAACCTGTACTCCTCCTTAATAATCCCGGCCGGATATAAAGCAAGCCATATCAGCTAATGATTGACGTACCGGCCCGTCAGGCAGGAATTGCAATTGTCTGATCGCCAGATCTGCATATTTTTGGGTTACCTGATAGGCATATTCGATCCCATCCGAATGGATAATCATATCGATGATATCTTCCGCCTGTTGCCGGCAGCTTTGCGGCGAAGACAACAAGGTTGCCAGTTCCTGACCCCGCCGGTCAAATTTGATCGCGTATATCGATGGCAGGGTTATAACCCCCTGACGTATATCGCTGCCCACTGGTTTGCCCAGCACTTCCTCTGAGGCTGTAAAGTCGAGGATATCGTCAGTGACTTGAAAAGCCATACCCAGATAATAACCATAACGCTTCAAAGCCATAATTTCACGGGGTTCAGCCTTCATGACCATGGCCCCCAACTGACAACTGACTGCGATCAGCAGAGCCGTTTTGCGTTCGATCCGGCGTAAATAGTCTTTTAAACCCTGCCGGGTATTATAGCAGCTAACCATCTGCTGTATCTCGCCTTCACAAATACGCATACTGGCATCCGACAGTACGTCCACAATATCGCTGCGGTGATAGCTTTCCACCAGTAACAAGGAGCGGGCAAAGACAAAATTTCCGGCATAAATGGACATGCGATTGCCCCAACCGCTTTTCACGGTTTCCTGTCCCCGTCGTAATGATGAATTATCGATCACGTCGTCATGCACCAGGGTGGCCATATGGATCAACTCCAAGGCCGTCGCCAGCGGAATGACGTTTTGTACCGAGGGGGAAAACAGTTTGGCCGACAACAAGGCAAACGCCGGACGAAGCCTTTTCCCCCCCGCCTTCACCAAATGAGCGGAGGCACTTTCCAAAACCGACAAATCACTTTTAATATTTACCAATAACTGTTGTTCAACCTGATCAAGTTCATCAGATACATGTTGAAACAATTCAAAGCTAGCCATTATGTTCCCCTTAATACAAAGTAATTATAATTATAAATTCAAACACGGTAAATTCCAAGCATTGGAATCTTACTTACTCATAACGTTTGAATGAATTATTGGAGATCCCCATAACATCCAGTATCTTGCCGGTCATAAAAGAAATTATTTCATCAACACTATGAGGCTGATGATAGAAAGCGGGCATGGCCGGCACAATCGACACACCCATTTCCGCCAGCTGCAGCATATTGCGCAGATGAATGACACTCAAAGGCGTTTCCCGCGGTACGATGGTAAGCGGTCGGCGTTCCTTGAGCATTACATCAGCGGCCCGTTCGATCAAATTGTTGGATGATCCATGGGCCACAGCCGCCATGGTGGACATGGTACAAGGCACGATCACCATGCCCTCAGTTATAAAAGAACCGCTGGCCAGCCGGGCAGCAATATCCGCATTATTATAGAGATACAAGTTGCTATGAGGCCAATATTGGCGCAGGCTTTCCTCGGGGTTTTCGCCCAGATCCCAGCCCATTTCCTGTTTGAACACAATACACCCCGGCTGACTGACCACCAGATGCACCTCATGACCCTGTGACAGCAATGTTTCTGTCAGTCTGGTACCATATATGACGCCGCTGGCCCCGGTTATGGCTACAATATATTTGGACATTCGGTCACCTCCGATCAGATTCTGACAATATCTATCACTGCAGTTATAAAAATAATCAAGCCTACATAGTGGTTGATCCTGAATGAGGCAAAATTCACCCGTTCCAATTGACCCGGCCGGACGATAATGTGTTCATACACCAGGATCATAGCAGTAAAAATAACGCCGGCAAAATACCATCTCCCCAAGCCTAGTATAATCCCGGTCAACACCAGACATACAATGGTTAGCCCATGAAATGCGGCAGAAAATAGCAGGGCTCCTTTTTCACCAAAGCGAGCGGGAATCGAAAACAAACGGTTAGCCCGATCAAATTCAATATCCTGACAGGCATACATGGTATCAAATCCGGCCGTCCAAAAAGCGACTGCCAGCCCCAGCACAAAGGGCTGCCAGTCAAATGTTCCGCTAATGGCAAACCATCCGCCCACCGGCCCGATACCGATCGCCAACCCCATAATCAGATGGCACCACCAGGTAAATCTTTTGGTATAGGAGTATATCCATAGAATCAACACCGCCAGAGGCGCCAACTTAAAACAAAGCGGATTCAGATGGGCAGCGGCCAAAAACAACAGGCCAAAAAATATGAATACCAGCACCCACACCGATCGGACTGAAAGCTGGCCGGAAGCCATAATCCAATCTGTCGTGCGCGGGTTGCGGCGGTCTATTTCACGATCAATCAGCCGGTTCAGACATAGCGCAGCCGAGCGGGCACTGACCATGGCCAGCGTAATCCAGCCGAATTGCGCCAGGCTGGGTGTGCCCATCAACGCCAGAAAAGCCCCCAAATAAGCAAACGGCAAACCAAACAAGCTATGTTCGATATCGATCATCGTCAAGAACTTGCGCAGCTTATTCAATTCCGTATTCACTCCACTTTTTCGTTACCAGCGCTTTTATTTCCGGACTCATGACGATATCTTCGGGCCACTCCCGGGTGTGACCTTCTTCGGGCCATTTGCGAGTAGCATCAATCCCCATTTTTGAGCCGTACAGCGGCAGCGGAGCAGAATGATCCAGTACATCCAGCGGTCCTTCAACGATCATGGTATCCCGGCGGGGATCGGCATTATTATAAACCTTCCACATGACTTCCGAGGAATTCTGCACATTGACATTCTCGTCAACCACCACAATGTATTTGGCAAACATCATTTGTCCCATTCCCCAAAGAGAATTCATAATCTTGCGGGCATGACCGGGAAAGGTCTTTTTAATTGAAACCACCACGCAATTATGAAAAACACCCTCCATGGGCAGATGCATATCAACCATTTCCGGCAGTTGGAACTTCAACAGGGGCAGGAAAATCCTTTCCGTGGCCAAGGCCAGATAGCAGTCCTCCTGCGGCGGCTGACCAACAATGGTGGTAGGATAGACCGCATTTTTACGGCGGGTAATACATTTAATATGAAAGACCGGATACTCACCAGGCAAAGAATAGTAGCCGGTGTGATCGCCAAAGGGACCCTCCAACCGGCTTTCCGCCAGATCAACATAGCCTTCCAAAACGATCTCCGCATCAGCTGGAACTTCCATGTCAATGGTCTTGCAACGCACCAGATCGACCGGTTTTTTACGTAAAAAGCCGGCCAGGATCAGTTCATCAATATCCGGAGGCAGCGGAGCGGTGGCTGCATAGGCAATCGCCGGATCTCCGCCCAGGGCTACGGCAACCTCGATGATATCCCGGCCCATTTCCTTGGAGGCTCTGTAGTTGGACGCCCCGTCATGATGCATATGCCAATGCATACCGGTGGTTTTCCGGTCATACACCTGCAAACGATACATACCCAGATTGCGCTTGCCGGAACGGGGATTGCGGGTATAGACCTGGGGCAGGGTAATAAACCGTCCGGCATCCTGCGGCCAGCATTTTAAAATGGGCAGTTGGTCAAGATCGGGATCCATGGAAACCACTTCCTGACAAATACCGTTTTTCACCATGCGCGGGAAGAAAGAAGACAGCTCCGCCAAACGCGGCAGCAATTTGACTTTGCCCAGCATGGTAGTCGGCACGTTTTCAGCCAATTGCAAAAGTTGGGAGATTTCCTCGCCAATTTCATCCAAACGTTCCACCTGCAAACTCATAGCCATACGCTTGGTGGTTCCATAAGCGTTGATTAGCACCGGCAGATCCGATCCTTTGACATTTTCAAATAATAAAGCCGGGCCGAAGGCTTTGCTGACCCGGT
>CAZACF010000073.1:0-10713 GCA_964483565.1 uncultured Syntrophomonas sp.
TTTACTAAAAAGACCAGCAATTGGGGCTGACCATAGCTGTATTGCGCAAGTCCCAACCAGTGCAAATACCGTACCTACTAAAACTGCCTTTTTCAGAGCCTCTTTTACTCGATCGAATTGTTGGGCGCCATAATTAAAGCCGATGATGGGTTGGGCACCCTGACTGATTCCAAGAATCGGCATAAACATCATGGTAGCTGCACTGCCGATAATTCCCATAGCGGACAGCGCTATGTTTCCGCCATAGGTCATCAGCGCATTATTGAGGATGGTATTTTGCAGACTGTTGGCCAGTTGCATGGCAAAGGGAGCAAAGCCAATAGCGGTCATGCTATAGACCAAATTTTTTTCCAAACGAAGATTCACAAGCCGTAATTTAAGCAAGCTAGGCCCCCAGAGGAAATAACTCAGCACCCAAACCGAGGAAAATACCTGACCACAGACGCTGGCCAGGGCTGATCCTTTAATTCCCCAGCCTAATCTCATCACAAAAATATAGTTCAAGACGATATTAATCAATGTTCCGGTTACTTGCGTATACATAGCCATGCGAGGATTGCCTTCAGCGCGGATAAAATTCACCAAACCCATACCTATCGAACCAAAAGCTGAGGCTGCCATGATAATGTTGGTGAAATCTCTGGCATAAGGCAGCACTTCAGCATCGGCGCCAAAAAATGAGAGGATCGGATCGGTAAAAAGAAAATAGAGTATGCTGATACATATGGGCAGCAAAATTAATAATACGGTGGCATTTCCCGCAATTTTTTCCGCTTCTTGTGGCTTTTTTTGTCCCAAGCGAATAGAGATTAGTGAGGTAGCACCAACCCCAATCAGTACAGAAACCGCCATAAGAATAAGCATAATTGGAAAGGCAACGGTTGTGGCTGCAATCGCAATATCGCCCACTCCGCGTCCGACGAAGATGCGGTCAATGATGTTATACATTGAGTTTACCACCATGGTAATTACAGCCGGCCAGGAAAACTTCCACAGCAGTTTGCTGATTTTCTCATCTTTAAGTGCATTGGTAGCATTCATCCTATTTCACCTGTATCTTTTCCATAAATTCAACCGCATATCTGAGACTGTCTGCAAATTTCTGTAGTTCATCAGAGTCTGTATCACTGAGGATTTCACTCATATGCTGAGTGGAACAATGCAAGGTATTGTGCATCTCTTTCTTTCCGGTATCGGTAAGTGATATCAGGAATTTTCGCCGATCATTAAGGTCGGCACAACGAACAACCAGACCTAATTCCTCCAATTGATCAATTAAGGTAGTCAAACTGCCTTTTTCAATATCCAGCATCTTGGCAATTGCGGTTGCAGTAAGAGACGGATGCTGATGGAGGAAGCCCATGATCCTGATATGGTTTTTTTTCAGTCCCGGATAGCGTTGATTCTTTTGGCGAAATTGATGGAGAAACTTTTCGTGAAACAGACCCATGGTAGAAAATATCAGATCATGTAATTTTCTTAGCTCTTCGTAGTTCATCGGATCACCTTCCGTAATGTTAGAATTCTAACTTTTAGAATACTAACATATGTTATGCTTCTGACAGCAGCTCGTCAAGCTAAAAATATAAATGACTTCTCATACATGCAGCTGTTAGGTGCAGGGTGAAGCCTTGCGCTAAACTTTGGTTTTGCGTCTACTGAAAACTGACCACTTGGAAATTTATCGTAAACAAAAGGTTAAAAACTCATGAAAGTCAATACGGATAACTTTCACTAGAGGTGGCGTTGCAAATATGGAGCTAACCACTGCATCGGAAAGCCTTGATTACCATAATTTGATCCTCAAAATCCCGGTAATACCCGTGTTATAATGGTTCAGTAAAGGTGGTATGGGTGATATGAGAAACCATGATATAAAAATAATCCTGGTGCTGCTTGCTCTCTTGGTTACTTTGGGTTTGTTGCTGGGAGGGCAAAAAATCTATCAGGCCAGAATGATTGAAAGGCCGGTTGTGACAAGACTGCTGACACTTCATTATGTTGACGAGGCGGCACTGGTCAATAGCAAGGGTATGAACACGCTCCAGGTTCATATCAAACAAGCGGGCAATCTCAAACAAAAGTATCAAGAGATCGATCAGATAATGGCAGATCAATACGCCAAACGGAATTATGAAATTGATATCTCTGACCGGCGTGACCCCTTCCTGCAAAAGCAATTGGACAAGCTGGAACTGGCTTTGTATGAAGCCATTGCTCAAAACCGATATATGGAATTGGAGCAGCGTTTTGCTGCAGCGGCAGGTAAAGGAGATTTTGAATACCAACTGCAGATCGATCAGCAAAAGCTTTACGTACAAATTAGCCGGGGAGACAAATTCCTGTACGAAATCATTGATCGTCATAATCCGGACATTGTTTCCGTAAATAATGGGGTGTAGCTTTATGAAATCTATTTTAATAGGGGCAGGACTGGCAGCCGTCATATTTTTATGGCTGAATGGTTATAACATGACTCCGGTCATCGTAGCTGCCGCACTGATTTTTGTTGTGTTATATCTGATGCCCGGTCAGGGCAGGATGAAATTGAACAACGGCGGCAGCAAAAAGGATAAGAAAAACCCATTGGATTTTGATCAAATCGGGGGTCAGGACAGCGCCATCAATGAATTGCAGGAAGCCCTGCAATTTGTCATGCAGCCCGAAAAAATTGATCATATGGGGATCAGGCCGCTGAAAGGCATACTGCTGGCTGGGCCGCCCGGTACAGGCAAAACGCTGATGGCCAGAGCGGCTGCCAATTTAACCAGTTCTGCCTTTGTGGCAGCATCAGGCAGTGAATTTATTGAAATGTATGCCGGCGTCGGGGCCAAAAGGATTCGCCAGATATTCGCTTCGGCTCGCCAGGAGGCCAAAAAGCTCAATAAAAAAAGTGCCATTATCTTTATTGATGAGCTGGAGGTATTGGCTGCCAAACGGGGCAGTCACAGCGGGCATATGGAATATGACCAAACCCTCAACCAACTGTTGGTGGAAATGGATGGGCTGAGTCAGAACAAGGATCCCCGCATTCTATTAATTGGAGCAACCAATCGGGCTGATCTATTGGACCCGGCAGTATTGCGTCCGGGCAGATTTGACCGGCAAGTTCAGGTTGATTTGCCCGACCGTGCCGGTCGTGGCAAAATCCTGGCGATACATACCCGCAACAAGCCGCTCGATCCAAGCGTAGATTTGGATGATATCGCGCGGGCTACCTTTGGTTTTTCCGGCGCCCATCTGGAAAGCCTGGCCAATGAAGCTGCTATTTTAGCGATGCGGGAAGAAAGTCAGATCATCAAACAAAACCATTTTCGGGAAGCCATTGATAAAGTCATGATGGGTGAAAAGCTAGACCGCCAGCCGTCATCCAGTGAAATGGAAAGAATCAGCATACACGAGAGCGGTCATGCCTTGGTATGTGAATACCTGGAGTATGGTTCGGTGGCATCACTGACCATCATCCCGCGTGGCAAGGCCCTGGGCTACATGCGCCGCTCTCCGCAGGATGACCAGTATCTATATACCTATGAAGAACTGGAACAACAAATCATGACCATGCTGGCTGGTGCGCTGGCGGAGGAATTGAAATTTGGCGGACGCAGCAGCGGATCCCGCAATGATTTTCAGCAAGCCTGGAATGTTGCCCGGGAGATGATCAGCAGCGGTCTTTCAGCCTTGGGGGTAGTTGGTGATGACAGTCTTCCGACGGAAGTGGTTTATCAAGAAGGCAAACGCATCATAGACGCAGCCGAAAAAAAAGCCCGCTCCATGCTGGATGACAATCAAGACCGGTTGTTTGCCTTGGCTGCTTGTCTGAGCCAGCAGGAAAGCGTGGATAGGTCTAGTTTGGACAAAATCCTGTATCGCTGATAAATGCCTGGGAATAATGAAATCAAAGTAAAACCCGCAAGCAAATGATAAGTTCCCCTTCGTGTAGTCCTGAATTTTGCTATTTCAGGTGTCTGCTCAAAGAGGAGTCTATCACAAACTTTCGGGTTTATTTATTATTTGCCTGGTCAGTGTAAATAGTATAACTGCAACCAAAAAGTCTATGCTAAGCTATATGAGATGACAATAATATGCATGTTGAGACAGGAGTGGGGTTCTTGCAGAGAGTATTTATTATATCCACAGGCACGGAATTATTGCTGGGAACTACCATTGACAGTAATTCCGTATATTTGGCTCAGCAATTGGGAGAGATTGGGTTGCGGGTGATCGGCAAGGAAACCGTCGGTGACAGTCGCGATCAGATCGAACATGCTTTTGCTGCGGGACTGAAAACCGCTGATATCATTATTTCCACCGGTGGACTGGGACCCACCTTTGATGATCTGACCAAAACCGTAGCCTGTCAATTAATGGGATGTAATTTGGTAATCAGACCTGAGGAAGAAAAACGCTTGCGGGAATTTTTTGCTCAACGTCAGCGTCCCATGCCGGAGATCAATTTAAAACAAGCCATGTTTCCGGAGCAAGCAGAAGTTTTGCTTAATCCCAATGGCACAGCACCCGGCATGTATCTTCACCAGGGAAACAAGTGGTTGATTCTTTTACCGGGACCACCCCGGGAAATGGTTCCGATGTATATGACCCAGGTTAAACCTCGCCTGGAAAGAGATTTTGCCGGTGACCTGCAAAAAGTCAGCCGCCGGACCATTAAAGTCCTGGGGCCGGGCGAATCTCAAGTTGAAGAAATGCTGGCAGATGTACTCGATCATCCCCAAGGTTGTTCGGTGGCTTTGCTGGCGCAAGACGGGGAAATCCATATCAAACTTACCGCAGAAGGTTCCAATCATGCCGACAGTCACAAAACCATGGACGATCTGACAGGTTTAATCTGCCAGAAACTTGATAAACATGTTTTTGGTTTTGATGATGAAACGCTGCCGGAGCAGATCGGTAAACGGCTGGTTGCCAAAGGCAAAAAACTGGCTGTGGCAGAGTCCTGCACAGCAGGTCTGCTGGGCAGCATGATTACCGAAGTAGCAGGTAGTTCTGATTATTTCTGGGGCGGGGTTATATCCTACAGTAATGACAGTAAAATGAAGGTTTTAAAGGTGAAGGCTGCGACGTTGGAACAACATGGTGCGGTCAGCCGGCCAACAGCAGAAGAAATGGCCCTTGGAATACGCCAATTGTCTGCTGCCGATTATGCTCTGGCCATTACCGGCATCGCCGGCCCCGGCGGTGGAAGTACTGAAAAACCAGTGGGACTGGTGTATATTGCGCTGGCTTATGACAAAGGCTGCCTGGCAAAGGAATTAAAATTTGTGGGGTCGAGAGAGGCAATCCGCAAACTGTCTGCCAAATCTGCACTGGATCTGCTGCGTCGCCATATTGATTGAGGAGGAGTTGATATGAGAGCTTTTGTAGCGATTCCGCTACCTGATGATATCAAGCAATATGCACGTATGATGCGTAACCGATTAGGAATGGTCAGACCAGACATTAAATGGGTCGAATATCAGAATTATCATTTGACGGTTAAATTTATCGGCGAAGTTGCCATCTCTGATTTGCCTGAGATCAAACGTAATCTTGGTTTGGCGGCAGAATCAGCTCCATTATTTAATTTATCAGCGGGCGGAATCGGATTTTTCCCTAATCCAACCCACCCCCGGGTGATTTGGATGGGGATAAAAGGGGAACTTGAAAAAGCCGAATTTCTTTGTGACCGGGTTGATGCTTATTTATCTTCTATGGGATTTGCAGCGGAAAAAGACCATCGCCTGCATCTTACCCTTGGCAGAATGCGCACGGAAAAGAACCTCAAGGAAATGCACAATCTTTTGGAAAAATCGCCTGATTGGAAAAAATTGCGTAATTTCAAAGTGGAACAATTCCATTTGATGCAAAGCGTGCTTGATTCAGCCGGACCGCAATATCATGTTTTGGATACATATACATTAAATGGATAGGAACTGGTTGACAGCATAAATACCAGCATATATAATGGAAAAAACGAACATATGTTTGAGGAGGGGTTGCTATGGATAATAATGAAATTATGCAGGGCAGGATGGAAGCTTTAAATAACACGATCAAGAATATTGAAAAAGCATACGGCAAGGGTTCAATTATGAAACTGGGAGAATCCACATCCATGAACATTGCATCGATTTCTACCGGGTGCTTATCGCTTGATTTAGCTACAGGTGTTGGGGGATTACCGCGAGGCAGGGTCGTAGAAATCTTTGGACCGGAGTCATCAGGGAAAACTACCGTCACCTTGCATGTGATTGCCCAGGCCCAAAAGGATGGTGGCATAGCTGCTTTTATCGATGCGGAACATGCGCTTGACCCCATGTATGCCAAGCAGTTAGGGGTCGACATCAACAACCTTTTAGTCTCCCAACCGGACAGCGGGGAACAGGCTCTGGAAATCGCAGAAGCCTTGGTGCGCAGCAATGCGGTTGATGTGATTGTCATAGATTCGGTGGCCGCGTTGGTTCCCAAAGCGGAACTGGATGGAGAGATGGGGGATGTTCATGTCGGTCTGCAAGCTCGGCTTATGTCCCAGGCCTTGCGTAAACTGACTGCTCACATCGGGAAATCCACTTGCTGCGTTATTTTTATTAATCAGATCCGTGAAAAGGTCGGCGTAGTTTACGGCAATCCGGAAGTAACAACCGGTGGAAGGGCTTTGAAATTCTATTCTTCCATGCGTCTGGAAATCCGTAAAGGGGAACCAATTAAAATGGGCAATGAAATTAACGGCAACCGTACCAAGGTGAAAGTTGTCAAGAATAAAGTAGCACCGCCTTTCAAATCAGTCGAATTTGATATTATGTATGGGGCTGGAATTTCCCGAGAGGGTGACCTTTTAGATGTTGCCAGCGATTTGAATATTATTCAGAAAAGTGGTTCCTGGTATTCATATGAGGGTGAACGGATGGGACAGGGAAGGGAAAATGCCAAGGAGTATTTAAAAAACAATCCTGAGATTTACTTGAATTTGCAGAAAATGGTTCGTGAAAAAGTTTTTCCAACCGCCGCAAAGAACGAAGCAGAGGAAGCTTGACACTATACGGGAAACTAACTAAAATCTAAGTAGGCTACAAGACAAAGCCTCACTTAGAAACTTGACCATATTTAATACTCATTTATATATATAATTTATTCCAGGCAGACAAGGTGGACGGCGAGTCGAAGTTTTAGCAAGTTCTTCGCAGCTGATAAATAATAGATTGTATATTTGTGCTGTATAAGGTTAGGTGAGTTGTTTCCTTAAACTGATAAAGCTCTTTTGTTTTAGCAAGCTTGTTTCAGGCTCAGGTAAACAATTAGTAGTGAGGAATTTCTTAAAGCCGGGTTGTGAACTCGGCTTTTCTGTTTGCAAGAGATGCAGAAATATAAAGGGAGGTGAAAACAATCGATCCGTTAGTCGTTTTGGTAATCGGTATAGTTGCGCTGGCAGTTGGTATTGCTGGCGGCTATTACGCAAGGAAGATCGTTGCGGAGAGCAAAATCGGGTCTGCTGAAGAAGAAGCTGCTCGAACCATTGATGAAGCAACCAAAGAGGGGGAAGCTCAAAAAAAAGAACTGCTCCTCGAAGCCAAAGATGAGATTCATCGCAATCGACAGGAGTTTGAAAAGGATTTACGGGAGAGAAGAAGAGAACTGGACCGCCTCGAGAGAAGAGTTTTACAAAAAGAGGAATTGGTCGAAAAGAAATCTGAGAATATTGAAAAGAAAGAACTTAACCTGGTAGAAAAAGAAAAGGATATTGAAAAAACCCAGCAGGATTTGCAGTTGATTTTAACCCAACAACTGAAAGAGTTGGAACGTTTGTCCGGATTGAGTTCCGAAGAAGCCAAAGAATTATTGTTACACAATGTCGAACAACAAATACGCCAGGAAACGGCGGTTATGATAAGAACGCTGGAAGCAGAGGCGAAAGAGGAATGTGACAAGAGAGCCAAGAACATCGTTTCTCTTGCGATTCAACGTTGTGCTGCAGACGTGGTTTCTGAAACAACTGTGTCAGTTGTGGCGCTGCCCAACGATGAGATGAAGGGAAGAATAATCGGGCGGGAAGGACGTAATATACGCACTTTTGAAACCTTGACGGGGGTTGATCTTATTATAGATGATACGCCCGAAGCCGTTATTCTATCCGCTTTTGACCCTGTACGGCGCGAAACAGCGCGCTTGGCGCTGGAGCATCTGGTGTCCGATGGTCGTATTCACCCGGCACGTATTGAGGAAATGGTGGAAAAGGCTAAAAAAGAAGTGGATCAGGAATTAAAGGAAGTTGGCGAACAGGCTGCTTTCGAAGTTGGTGTACATGGTTTGCATCCGGAATTGATTAAACTATTGGGCAGATTAAAATATCGTACCAGTTATGGTCAGAATGTACTTAAACACTCCATTGAAGTAGCCCATCTGGCTGGCGTTATGGCAGCTGAGCTGGATGTTGATGTGGCGCTGGCTAAACGGGCTGGATTGCTGCATGACATTGGCAAGTCGGTTGACCATGAAGTAGCCGGACCACACGTGGAAATTGGAATCGACCTGGCTAAAAAATATCGGGAAAGCAAAGAAGTAATTCACGGTATAGAGGCTCATCACGGTGATGTTGAACCCCATACCATCGAGGCGGTTCTAGTACAAGCTGCCGATGCCGTATCAGCATCACGTCCAGGCGCCAGAAGAGAAACCCTGGAGAATTACATCAAACGTCTGGAAAAACTTGAAAATCTGGCTGACTCCTTCCAGGGAGTCGATAAGTCTTTCGCCATACAAGCCGGTCGCGAGATAAGAATTATTGTTAAACCGGATGAGATTGATGATCTTGAGACCATAACGCTGGTCAAGGAGATCGCCAGAAAAGTGGAACAAGAGCTGGATTATCCCGGACAGATCAAAGTCATGGTGATCAGAGAAACCCGCCAGGTAGAATTTGCAAAATAATTTGACCAATCAACAAAGGGTCTATTTAGGCCCTTTGTTTTTTGTTTTTAATTACCAATCTTTGAGGGCAGGAGAAGTCCTTCAAAACGCCGAAATAAAACAGAATATGTTTAACAAGGAGATCGTGTTCAATGCACATAGAAGCAGCCATAGACGCAGTAATATCTGCCTTCATCCGAAATCCGGAAATTAGTTCCATCCAATACATAGCCCGGCAAAATATTATCGAAATAGAAATGATCATCAAAGAAAACATAGACCCCGGGAGAAACCGGTACTTTTGCCAAAAAACCAAAGCGGCCCTGCAAATGTTACATAAGCTCAGAGAAAACGAAAGCAAATATATGGGAATAGAATTGAATAATCATGGCAATATTACTATTTTAACTTTATTACGGGATGCCTTTACCTTGACAGAAGAAGAGATTGATTTATATGTTAAAATGGCCGGGCTGGAGTTTTCCAGCATGTTGTTGCGGGAAGACGACGAGAATGCACTCTTAAACACCAGAGTAAATGATATAAAAAAACAGCTGTTAAAAAGGTTCAACCAAAAAAACAATTTTGCCCATAACATATTTGCTTATCGCAATGGAGGCAAAATGTTCGTGTTTGATAAATAATTGGAGGTAGAAAATTGAATATACTTGTGATTGGTGATATCGTGGGCAAGCCGGGAAGGGAAATATTAAAAAGTTTGCTCACCTGGGTACAAACCAAATACAATATTGATTTTACCATCGCCAATGCCGAAAACGCAGCGGGCGGGCGTGGCCTGACATTGGACGTCAAGAATGAACTGCTGGGTATGGGAATTGATTGCCTTACCATGGGTAATCATGTGTGGGATAATAAAAACATATTTACTTTTGTTGATGATGAACCGCGTTTAATCAGGCCGATCAATTATCCGGGTGAGTGTCCGGGTCAGGGCATGCATATCTATAAAGCCGGATTTAATAAAAATATTGCGGTTATTAATGCCAGCGGCAGGGTATTCTTGCCCGCCTTGGACTGTCCTTTCCGAGCTTTGGATGATGCCTTGCAGAAAATAAAATCTTCGGTAGATTATATCATGGTGGATTTTCATGCCGAGGCAACTTCTGAAAAGGTAGCTTTTGGCTATTACCTGGATGGGAGAGTATCGGCTGTAGTAGGTACCCATACTCACATACAAACTGCCGATGAACGGGTTTTGCCAAATGGAACAGCCTATATTACTGATTTAGGAATGACCGGGCCGATCGACTCGATTCTGGGAATGGAAAAACAATCAATTATCGAACGGTTTTTGAATGCCAGGCCAAATCGATTCCAGGTGGCAGAGGGACCGGCGCATCTTCAAGGAGTTGTTATCCAGCTGTGCGAAGATCGCCTTCAAGCCGTAAAGATAGAAAGAATATCACATATTTTAAACAATAAAGGATTTACATGAAAATATATCCATAGTTTCGCTGGAAAAAAGAAGGAATTACTGAAAGAAATGAGAATATACTTCTATAAGAGCAACCAATCATAATAAAGATCGTTTTTATTTTTGAGGGAGGGTTAATAAATGGAAGTATTGAAAGTTTCAGCGAAATCAAGCCCAAATTCGGTTGCCGGAGCATTGGCAGGAGTTTTGAGGGAAAAGGGGTCGGCAGAAATACAAGCTATCGGTGCGGGTGCAATTAATCAGGCGGTTAAAGCCATTGCTATTGCACGAGGTTTTGTTGCTCCCAGCGGCATGGATCTGATTTGCGTTCCGGCATTTACTGATATTATGATTGATGGTGAAGAAAGAACTGCCATTAA
>CAZACF010000074.1:0-8945 GCA_964483565.1 uncultured Syntrophomonas sp.
TGGGGGTTGTACAGCTCGGCATTCCTTATATTCTATTCTCCAGGGCGATAAAGCATGCGACTGCCTTGGAGGCCATCCTTATTCCGATCATTGAACCATTGCTAAATCCGCTTTGGGTATTTCTTATACTGGGTGAAACGCCTGGAATGTTTGCCTTGGCAGGTGGTGTGATTGTAATGGCTGCGGTTACCACCCGGTGTGTTATGGCGGTAATGGCCGAAGAAGCAGCTTAGAACGGGCAAGAGGATTATGCTGCTCCATACGATTACGTCTTTATCTTATGGAGAGTTTTACATAATAAACATATTTAAAACTTGAGATATTTTAGAATGATAAATTACTGATATTTTGAATTATGCAAGATCGGTTATTTAAAGAGCTCCAAAAAGACTGTAACCAGTTCAGGATCGAAATGCGTAGCCGAACAGCGGATGATTTCCTGTACCGCCTGATCGTGAGTTAGGGATTCTTTATATGATCGGGCATGGGTCATGACATCATAGGCATCTGCAATGGACAGAATACGGGTCAGAAAAGGGATCTCATGAGCTTGCAGACCTTCCGGATAACCACTTCCATCCCATCTTTCATGGTGGTACAGAATCTCCTCGGCGATGGCTGCCAGTTCATGGGAAGTTTGCACGATACGATAACCGATTTCCGGGTGTTTTTTGATTTCCAGCCATTCTTCTATTGATAGCTCTCCGGTTTTGTTTAAAATATCATCGGCTATACCTATCTTACCGATGTCATGCAGCCTGGCTAAGAGTACCAGGCGATCTATTTCGTTGGCGGGCAGATCCAGGGCCTGGCCAAATTGTAAACATATATTCTGAATTCGCTGGGCATGTTCTCTGGTTTCCATGGTTTTTTCATGCAAACTGGTCTCTAGGGAAGTAATGATTGCATTTCGGGTACTTTTCTTTTCCAATAGCTTATTTCGATACATCACATCTTCAGCTTCAGAAATAACTTTATTAAGATCTTCATCGAAACTAGTTTTGCTGGCCGCTCCCAGGGCAAGGCTGGCCAGAATGGGAATGGAGCTTCCTTCCCTGCAGGCAATCCTGATCCGCTCACAGATTAAATAAGCTGTCGCAGATGAGGTCCGTGGCAGCAGAATGACAAATTCATCTCCTCCCCAACGGGCCACGATATCTTCTGACCGGCAGCAATCCCGAAGGATATGAGCAATATTCTGCAGCAGCCTGTCGCCAGCGGAGTGACCGAAAGTATCATTGACCAATTTAAGCCCGTTCACATCACCCATGATGATACTTAAGGGAAAATGTTCAGGGGAATCCAGACGCTGCAGCTCCTCATCCAAAAAGGCCCGGTTGTATAGACCGGTCAAGCCATCGTTATAACTTAAATATCTTATCCGGGCTTCGGCTTTTTTACGCTCCGATATTTCTTCGCAAGCGACGAGCATATGCTGGAGATGTTTGTTATCATCAAAAAGAGGATCAATTGTGCATTGTATGCAAAGTGATACGCCCCATCGGGAAAGATAATTCATTTCCGTAAAAAGAATTCCGGATAATAGATATTTTTTTACGCCCTCATCAATGAATGCGGCAATTTCTGACCGCGATGAGGTTTCATTGAACATACTGATAGATAATTGATGTAGTTTAAAAACCTTATCGATGACTTCGGAAACATCTTCTCGGTATAAAGCTTCATTAAATAGATTAATGCCGATAATGGCTTCTTTGCAGGGAGCGCCATTCATTTTAACAAAGTATTCATTGGCATCCAGTATATCACCGTTGCTGTCAATCTTTATCAGACCGACGGGGCTCTTCTCAAATAAATGGCGATATCTGGACTCGCTTTCCTGGAGTTTTAGTTCAGCTTCTCTCATTTCAGTAATATCCCGCGCAGTGGAGAGTATGCCGGCCAGCTTGCCGTTTTCTGAGAAAACTTTGCTCTGCCATTTCAGCAGACGGTTTTTGCCATCCTGTCTTTTAAGCAGGGTTTCCAACTGGGCGGTCTGGTTATTCTGCAGGGGAGGAAGTATAGTGCGCAGCAGCTGCTGATAATCCTCATTGCTGATGAAGTAATCGCGAAAACTATGCTGGTATACGTCCTCGCCGAAAAAATCCAGGCCATGTTTGTTTACCCATATATAATTGCCCATTAAATCATTATGAGCAACAATTTCGGGAATGGTCTCCATCAGTGTGCGGTAACGGGTTTCGCTTTTCTGCAAGGCTTCCTGAATCGCTTTTTTTTCGTCAATAAAACGTTTGGTTCCAATCATACGTCGGGCTTTGCCGGCCTCATTCCGTTTCACTACCTTGCCCTGGTCCAAAATCCATACCCACTCTCCTGATTTGCTCAGGAGGCGATATTCTGCTTCGTAGACATCAGTCATGCCTATATAAACTTGGACAAAGATGGCTTCAACCGCAGATATATCATCAGGATGTACCCGATTTACCCAACTGCTGATATTGTGAACAATGATTTCTCCCTGGTAACCCAGTTTGCTGATCTCAAGATCGCCGAAATAAAGATACCCGGTCTCCAGATTCCAATCCCAGAGACTTTCATCAGCAGCCCACAGGGCTAATTCCAGACGTTCTTCGCTTTCACGCAGACGTTCGTTGATTTCCAACAGATTGGATTGGGAACTTTGTAATTCTGCATAGATTTCTTCGAGTTCGAGATAGGTTTGCTGCAATTGCTCATGTTGATGGTAATTCATGGCCTCAATATGTTTGCGTTCGGTAAGGTCATGAAGAACTGCCATCACGGCCGGTTTGCCCCGCCAAACGGTATTGGTGGCGAAATGATCAACCCACAGCTCACGACCGGATTTGGCGATAATTTTAAATTCTCGAACGGGAAGGACTTCCTCTCCTCTTTGCCGCGCCCAGGCTCTTTCCCTGATTACATCCCGGTAATCGGGATGAACTATATCCCAGAAGTTAATTTGCAGACATTCCTCCAGGCTATAACCGGTCATGGTTGTAAAGAATGAGTTTACATAACAAAAATGATTTCCAAGCAAAACATGAATCGAAGCCGGAATCGTCTCGGTCAGATTAATAAAAACGGCTTCCATTTCTTGAAGATTCGTTTGCCGGCTTTCCAACTCGGCAAGTTTATTGCGCAAGCGGTCATTTTCATTCCGCAAATCTGCAATAGTCTGGCTGTTTTCTGACATGGTTTAACCTCTTTCTCCTGGATTACTGGCAGTGACTTTTACCTTTTGACAAAATTAATCTTAATAAGGATAATTTTAACACTCATTACGAATTATCATAACATATCTTTTGTATTGCATTGCAATTAATTAAGTGCTAGTTTAATACCAGGTAAACTGATTATGGATACCTGGTATACTTTTAATAGGGGGAGATTGTACTGGCCAGGAAAATTGGTTTGATATTGTTTATTTTACTTCTATCCGTTGCCTCAATCTGGGTTTATCGCGCCTATTTTTCGCAAACGATTGAACCTATTCAGGCTAGCGGTATCATTGAAGCGACTACCGTTGACATTTCGGCCCGGGCTCCCGGAACGGTGGTAAGTTTGGCTTTGCAGGAAGGGCAAACAGTCAGTCGGGATCAGTTGGTGGCGGAGTTAATCCGCAGTGATTTGTCTGCCCAAAAAGAGCGTGATGCCATGGGGGTGGCAGCAGCCCAGGCTAAATTGGATGATCTGCAATCCGGAGCACGCACCCAGGAACTGGAGGAAGCGCGCAGCAACGTCCAAATCGCCTCGGTCAATTTAGATAAAGCCAAAAGTGACCTGGCCAGAGCCGAGTCTTTATTTGCTGACGGGGCGATCTCCCAGGAAAGCCTGGAACAAATTCGCATCAACGCCGAGCAAAAAAGCCATCTGCTGGAGATTGCCCACGCCCGCCAGGAAAGCTTGCAGGCCGGCAGCCGTCCCCAACAAATAACCGCGGCGCAGGCCGAACTGGAGAGAAATAAAGCCATCCTCAAGGCCAGTCAGAACCTTCTGGCCGATCTGCAGCTATTTGCACCCCTGAGCGGCACGGTTCTGAGCCGCAACTATGAAGTTGGTGAGTTTGTCCAGATGGGAAGCTCCCTGGGCACCATCGCCGATCTCAGCCATATGTGGATCAAGGTCTATATTCCTACCGATGATTTACCCCGCATCAAATTAGGACAGAAGGTATATTTTACGGTTAGTGGAGACAGTCATCGCTACAGTGGGATAGTCAGCCACATTGCCTCAAAAGGGGAGTTTACTCCCAAGACCATCCAGACTCCCAAAGAAAGAACGAATGTCGTTTTTGCTGTCAAAATAAGCATTGATAACCAGGATGGGACCCTTAAAATTGGAATGCCGGCGGATGTGGTATTGGAGCAGGGGTTGGACGAATGATTGTCTGCAGCGGTTTAAGCAAGCATTTTACTGATATACAGGCTTTGGATGATATCAATCTGCAAGTTGGGCGGGGTGATATCTTTGGCCTGGTGGGACCGGACGGGGCCGGTAAAACCACTCTCATACGTACGATATGCGGCCTGATTAAACCGGATAAAGGCGAAATCCGCCTTCTGGATCGTCTGCCGGGAGCGCAGGAGGAGATCCGTTCCGCGCTGGGCTACATGCCGCAGCGGTTCAGCCTCTATGGGGATTTGACCGTGATGGAAAATATCATTTTTTTTGGTTCCATGTACGGTATGAGCAAAAAAGTTATTATTGAACGGGCCGAAGAGATACTGACGATTACCGGTATGAACAGTTTTAAGGGACGCCTGGCCGATAAACTCTCGGGGGGCATGAAGCAAAAACTGGCGCTTACCTCAGCCTTGATTACCCGCCCGGAAATTCTCATTTTGGATGAACCGACCTACGGCGTAGATCCGGGTTCTCGCAAAGAGTTCTGGAAAATCCTTTACCAGCTCAACCAGGAAGGGCTGACGATTCTAGTATCGACTCCCTATATGGATGAAGCCGAACTGTGCAAACAGGTCGCCTTTATCAACGCGGGAAAAATTAAAGCCATAGATTCACCGACCGGGTTGAGACAGGCTTTTGGGTATCAAGTCTTGGAGCTGTGCCTGGATAGCCGGGATCCGGCTGTTCTTAACGACATTCCGGGATTACTGGATATCTCTTTTTATGGCTATAAATACCGAGTAGTAGTGGATAATGTTTTATCAGCCTCGGAAATCATCAAGCAACATCTGCAGCAAAAGGGCATTGGCCTAACAAGCATGGGGGTGGTGTCTCCTACCATGGAGGATGTTTTTGTGGCGCTGGCCGAAGAAGGGGCAGTTAAATGGACTACGAATACGCAATAAAAACCTGCAATCTGACCAGAACTTTCGGTGACTTTACTGCCGTGGATGCTTTGAATCTGGAAATCAGTCGGGGCGAAATCTGTGGTTTTTTGGGCCCCAATGGGGCTGGTAAATCGACTGCCATACGAATGCTTTGTGGTATTTTGGAACCCAGTTCAGGCAGTGGCAGCGTATTGGGCTATGACCTGCTGCGGCAGAGCGAAGCGATAAAAAAGCGAATCGGCTATATGTCCCAGAAGTTCAGCTTATACGAAGATCTGACCGTCATTGAGAATATTGATTTTTACGCAGGGGTATACGGTCTTTCCTCCCGCCAGCGCCCCGCCCGGGTGGATGAGATGCTGGAACTGGCTGACCTGAGAGAGCGTAAACATGAACTGGTGGCCGGTCTTAGTGTGGGCTTCAAACAGCGTCTGGCCCTGGCCTGTGCTTTAATTTCACATCCCGAGGTGCTTTTCCTGGATGAGCCTACCAGCGGCGTAAGCCCTACTTCGCGGCGGGCTTTTTTTGATATTATTCACATGCTCGCCCAGGAGGGAACAACTGTGATTGTAAGCACTCATTTTATGGATGAGGCGGAACGCTGCCAACGCATTGCCTTTATGTCCCGGGGCAGATTGCTGGCTATGGATAGTCCCGACCGGCTGAAAGAAAAGGTGATTAACGGCATCATGGTTGAACTGGAGCTGCCCTCTCCACTGGAATGGCTGCCTCGTATTGAGGCCCATACCGGGGTGAAGGAGGCCAGCTTGCACGGATCACTTATCCATGTGCTGCTGGCAGATGAAAGTGCCCTGACATCTTTACAAGCCTTGGCGGACAACCAGCCACGCCGGATTACTCCCAGCCTGGAGGATGTGTTTATTAATTTGGCCAGAAGGGAAGCAGAATCTTTATGAGTTGGAATCGAATTGCAGCCATACTGAAAAAAGAATTTTTACAGATGAAACGCGATCGCATGACCCTGGCTTTGATTTTCATGATACCGCTGGTTCAGCTGCTGCTGTTTGGCTATGCCATTCAAACCGAGGTCAAGCATATCCCCACCGTAGTTTTTGATCAATCTCTATCCGCGGCCAGTAGAGATGTACTGGATTCATTTTCTGCTTCGGGATACTTTGATGTGACCGATACCGTCAACAGTTTTGAGGATGTAACCCAGAAAATTGACAGCGGACAAACTCTGGTAGGCATTATCTTTCCGCCTGATTTTGAGCGGAATCTGCAACGGGGTACTTCGGCACCCGTGCAGGTCATCGTCGATGCCAGCGACAGCATGGTGGCCAATCAGGCAGTTGCTATCGCCAACTCCATCGGTTTGCTCAAATCCCAGCAAGTGCTGTTTAAAAAAATGAATTTTAGCGCAGAGACCCCTTACGATATTCGGGTACGCCCCTGGTACAATCCGGATGGAATTACCGCCTATTACATGGTGCCGGCCATCCTGGGTATTATTGTGACCATGACCATGGTTATCATTACGGCGGTGGCGATCGTGCGGGAGCGGGAACGCGGTACGCTGGAGCAGCTTATCGTTACCCCGATAAAACCGCTGGAGCTGATGATCGGCAAGATCCTGCCCTATATTGTCCTGGGCTATCTGCAAATCACAGTGGCGCTGCTGGTGGGAGTGCTGGTTTTTCACGTTCCCATTCGGGGCAGTCTGCTGCAACTGTACCTGTTGACCTTGTTTTTTATTACCGCTTCACTCGGGCTGGGCTTGACGATTTCCAATATTGCCAAAAACCAGATGCAGGCTTTTCAAATGTCTTTTTTCGTGATGTTGCCCAGTATCCTTCTGTCAGGCTTTATGTTCCCCCGTTTGGCTATGCCTCAATTTATCTATTATCTGAGTTATGTCATTCCTCTAACCTACTATCTGGATATTATCCGGGGGATTATTCTCAAGGGAATTGGCTACCAGTACCTGATGGGACAGGTAACTGCCTTATTGGTTTTTTCAGTCGTGATGCTGACCTTCAGCACCCTCAAATTTAAGAAGAAGATCGTATAAAGGCAGGGGGGGAAGATATGGGTATTAGAGATAGAATTCTGGCAGCCTGCCGGGAACTGGCCCGGGTCAAAGGTTTTTACAATATGAGTATGGATGAGTTGGCCAGGCAGACCGGCGTCAGTAAAAGAACGATATATCGTTATTTTCGCAGCAAGGAAGAAATCATCGAAGCCTGCCTGGATACCTTCATGGCGCACATGACCCTGGAATTTGAAAAAATACTGCAACAGGAAGAACCCGCGCCGGAAATGATCGCTTCAATCGTGAAACAGATATTTACCCATGGTCAATTCATTACCAATCCGGCCGGATTGAATGATCTGCGGGTGCATTATCCTCAGCTTTGGGCCAAAATAGATAATTTTAGGGTGGAAAAAATCCGCGCTGCCATCTCTTTATATATATTGCAAAGTAAAAGCCCAGTCTTGCGGGAAATTGATCCCCGCATCATCACTGCCATTACCCTGGCATCCATCCAGGCGGTGATAAATCCGGACTTTATTATCGGAAACGATCTTACCTTTGAAGATACCGTCAGCCAGTTTAGCAAATTGCTCATAGCCAGTTTTTCTTGAAATCAATCCAGCCAAGTTTATTCGGCTGAAGCTGTAGTTTGTCCTGCGCTATCGTTGTATTTTGATGGTGGGATTCTCGCCGGGTATAACCCGCTTCTTAAGACTTCAAAACATTACTGATTATCTCTTCTCCGGTTCCAGTCAATTTAATTCGGTAAAGCGGCCAGGTATTGCCTTTGTCAACATGGAAATAAATCCACCCGCCCACGATGGAGACATCCTGTACTCTTTCCTGGAAACTTATCTTTTGCCGGTTATGACCTTCCCAGTTAACTTTATAAAGGCTAATGTTATCATCAAAGGTAGTATAGTAAACCCATTGATCCTTAATGTTAACTGCCGCAGCATGGTCATTGCAGAGCTTCACCTTTTCTGAGCCATCAATATTTAATCGATAGATGCCATCGAGGGAATACAATAGCCAGTTCCCTTCTTTAACTATGGGGCTGAAGGGAATATCATCCGACAGTTTTGTTTTCTCCGTACCATCGAGTTTAATTTTATAAAGACCTCTTTCCATGTCAGTCAAATTTTCCTGTTCTATGGCCCAATCCGGCGGATTACAGGAATAATAAATCCATCCATCAGAAATATAGGGCAGATTAAGGTTATCGATATAACTTAAGACCTTATTAATCTGCTTGCCGCTGGAGTTTACTTTATAAAGAGTATAGTATTCATACATTCTTGGTTCTTCGCCAGGAGGCGGTTTATCCGCATGGCAGATGATTACATTATGAACACAATAATAGACCCACTCATCATCACAAAAGACTCCGAACATTTGCCGATCATTTTGACAGATCAATTGAGGGTTGGGGTTATCAGGTTTAAACCGGTAAATACCAAAAGACGAATCGGGAAACTCTTCGTGGCCTACTACAAATACATACTTTTCATTAACCAGCAACTGACTGGCTTGTAACTCAGCAATCAGCTTTGATGTTTTGCCCCTTTCGTTAATCTTATAAATCGCTTTGTCCCCATTTCTCAATGTAAATAAGGTTGTATTACCACAATCGACAATATACCCTGCATTCATAAGATTGTTAGTGTGTGCATCTG
>CAZACF010000074.1:9045-10661 GCA_964483565.1 uncultured Syntrophomonas sp.
TACGTTTATCTTTCCAAAATCTTGCAACGGATCGAGATGGTTTTTGGCTTTTGATTAAATTGAAGACAGTAACCTGAGCGGAAGTTGCCTATTTAAAGTCAAATAAATCAAATATTCGAAGAATGGAAGGATTTACGTGCAATAACATAGAATTGCCAATTATAGACTCGTATAACGAGCCATTTATTTGTTTGTTGACATAAAAGTAATAACAATAATCTACGTTTATGCGACAACCAAAGTAGTATATGGGAGGAAGTTTTTATGTTTAGAATTAAAACGGTACTGATTGGGTTAATGATATTGGCCTTAATAACGACGCCGGAGTTGGTTTGGGCTGCTGCCAGCCTTGATTCGGCTGCAGTCTCCATTACTAGTCATGAAAACGATCCTGCCTTGGGAGCAGATAACCTTATTGGCAGGGAAGAAGCGGTGCGATCCTTTACCAATGCCTTTCCGGAGTTAACCCGGGGAGTAGAGCTGGTAGAGGATCAGGAAGGTTGCTCATTTGATGGCCGCCCTGCCTGGGGGTTGGGTTCACCGGAAAGCGGGATGGGGCCGGGCTCCGGGCACCGTGTACTGGGCGGCTCGGTTGAGGCGGCCAGCGGCAGGGTATTAACTATGAACTATAACCCGCTGCCGGAGTATTATCGAGGAAAACAGGTTGAACTGACCCGGGAACAGGCCCTTCTGAATGCACAAAACTTCTTGTCTGTAATACTTCCCGAGTTAAAAGATTCCCTTAAGCTGGATCAAGGTTTTACGCCGGCATTTATCCCCAATACCAGTTTGTCTACCTATTACAGTTTTTACTGGACCCGGATGGCAGACGGGGTGGCTGTAAACCATGAACGGGTTATGGTGGGGGTGGACGCCTTTACCGGACTGATTACCCATTATACCAACAGTTGCAAAGAAATACAGCTTCCTCCGGTAAAAGTTAATGTTTCCCGGGACGAAGCTATCACTCTTCTTTTAGAGCAGGCGGGAATTTATCCCGTTTATAAATATGCAGCCACTAAAGATGGCCATATCAGCGAACAGATTATTCCTGTCTATCAACTGAATACCGAAGCCATGTATATTGATGCGCTGACAGGTAATTTCCTGGATTACAAAGGACAGGAACTTGCCCCGGAGCAAGTCAAGGTTTACAGCAGTGAATTTACTCCGCTGCTAAACGGGCCGGTTATGAATGAGTCAGCCTTGGCCGAAAAAGAAATTGATCCCCGACAGGCCCAGGAGACTGCCCGCCAGTTTTTATTTGCAGCCGGATTCAAGGGTGATATCGTAAAAAGCGGCGGGGGAGGAGGCAGCGGCCCCGGATATAAGGATGAACATTGGTTTTACAGTCTCCAAAATGATGAAGGTGGAAACCGTTCCGGGTTAAGAGTGGAAATAGATGCTTATAGCGGTGAAATTTCCGGATTTCATAAAAACGAAAGCAGTCCTGAAACCGGTAATTTGGTCAGCCGTGATCAGGCACTGCAAATCGCCCGGCAAGCCATAAAAAAATACAGCCCCGGCAAAGAAAACCTGCTGGTTTATACCCAAACTGCTGATTATGACAATGAGCCGGGTAAATACAGCTTTACTTTTAACCGGTTACTGAACGG
>CAZACF010000075.1:0-10548 GCA_964483565.1 uncultured Syntrophomonas sp.
CTATCGTTTTGATAAAATCCATTAATCAGGAAGGGATTACGGTTTTAATGATCGAACACGTTTTACAGGCCACCATGGCGATTTGCGAACGGATCATTGTTCTTGATTATGGCAAAAAAATCGCCGAAGGAACTCCTGAAGAGGTGACCAGTAACAGCGAAGTCATTAAAGCGTATTTGGGTGATGAATATGAAAATGCTTGAGATTAAATCACTTGACTCGGGTTATGGTGATGTAACGGTATTAAAAAATATATCCCTGCACGTAGACGAAGGGGAAGTCGTAAGTATCGTCGGAGCCAACGGGTCGGGCAAAACAACCCTGCTAAACACCATTTCCGGAATTCTGCCGGCCAAAAACGGTGAAATATGGTTTGGAGATCAACGGGTTGATCAATTGCCCCCCCACAAGATAACAGAATTGGGGATTGTGCAGGTGCCGGAAGGCAGAAGAATTTTCCCGCTTATGACGGTTTACGAAAACCTTATGATCGGGGCAGCCCTGCCCCGCGCCAGAAGTAAAAAGAATGAAAACCTGGAATATGTCTTCAACTTGCTGCCTCGTTTGGCAGAGCGCAGGGATCAGGTGGGACGCACCATGAGCGGTGGTGAGCAACAAATGTTGGCCATTGGTAGAGCTTTGATGGCCATGCCGCGCATCCTCATGCTGGACGAGCCTTCCATGGGCTTGTCTCCGATGCTGGTGTCTACCGTATTTGAAATTATAAGCAAAATTGGCGAGCAGGGCATAACCGTTTTGCTGGTCGAACAAAATGTGAAAAGAGCTTTGGGCTTGAGCCAGCGCGGCTATGTGCTGGAGAACGGTTTTATTTCCATGGAAGGACCGTCCAGTGAGCTGCTGGTAAATCCCCATATTAAGAAGGCCTATCTGGGGCTATAATGCGAAGGATAGTGTTTGGGTAATTTCCCCCTCCCCAGTAGCGCTATCCCTTTGGGCCTGGAGCCTGAAGGGATAGCTTTGTTATTAATCGGGTGTTGCGGAGAAAAGTACCGGGCTAAAATGAACGCAGTTATTAATGTGATGTTAATATGATGCCAACATTGATAAAATAACGAATATATCCTAATCGAATCATTAAAGTTAATATTTTATTGAATAATCGATCGGAAAATATCACAGGAGGTATTGGGATGCTGGCGAAAGACATAATGCTACCTACACCCTTGACATGCAACCAGAAGCTAAACTTGGCTGAAGTAGCAGGAATCTTGTTGGATAACCATTTGTACGGCCTGCCGGTAGTTGATGATCACGATGCATTTGTTGGCTATATCGGCCATAGACAATTGTACAAAGCCCTCCATCAGAATAAGGATCCCCAAACCCCCATCCACAAGTTGATGTTAAAGAGTGTCATGACAGTATCCCCGGATTCTGATTTGGCTGATTTATATCCTTTGCACAATACCGTTATGCCGGTAATCCAAAATCACAAAATAATAGGGGTGATAACCCGTGAATTAGTGGCCATGTACAGTAATTTAGAAGTCAATAGTTTTTCCCCGTCATGCCTGGCAACTTATGAAGGCACATATCAAGGTATCATAATCATTAATAATGACCTACAGATATTGGTTTTCAATAAAGCTGCCGAAGAAATCCTGGAAACAAAGAAGGAATACGTTTTAAATCGGAATTACTGCGAAGCTTTACCGCTGGGAAATCTCCATAGGGTAATAGAGAACAAGCAGGGTATAGCCAATGAGAAATTTGTCCACAACCAGAAAACTTATTTATCGGTTAACAACCCCATTAAATTGGCAGGCTATCAGATTGGTGCAATTGCCGTTATCCACGACATATCAACGCTCGAAAATATAACCAATGAATTGGAGTATACCAAAAAAGTAAAATCAGAGTTGGATGCAATCATTGAAGCTTCCTTTGACAGTATTTTTGTAACTGATGCCAAAGCCAATGTAATTAGTATTAACGATGCCTACACCAGAATAACCGGAATCAAAGCGGAGGAAATTATCGGCAAAAATATGTATGATTTGGTCGAACAGGGAGTATATGATCGCTCAGCAACCATCCATGTCGTTGAAAACTGTGCTCCGATTACCTTTGCGCAAAGAATCAACAGTGGCAAGACCATGTTGGTAACAGGCAATCCTGTATTTAATGAGCAAGGTGAACTGGCCTGGGTCATCACCAATGGACGCGATATAACCGAACTAATGCGCCTCAAGCAAGAGGTGGAACTGGCCCAAAACTTGAGCCGGCATTATGAAGAAGAACTCAAAAAAGTAGTGCGATCTGGAGAAATGATCGTCAACTCTCCCAAAACCAAAGAGCTTTTGGAATTGGCCAAGCGAATCGGCAAAGTCGATTCTACCGTGTTGATATATGGTGAATCAGGGGTAGGCAAGGAATTGATTGCCCGAGAACTACACAAAAACAGCAACCGCAAAGACAAACCGTTAATCAATATCAATTGTGCTGCTATTCCCGAAACCCTATTGGAATCAGAATTATTCGGTTATGAATCGGGGGCTTTCAGTGGTGCTCGCAAAGGTGGCAAAATGGGTATATTTGAACTGGCCAACGGCGGCACCTTATTCCTGGATGAAATTGGAGAAATGCCTTTGACACTTCAATCCAAGTTATTGCGGGCCATTCAGGAAAAAGAAATCATGCGGATCGGAGCTACCACGTCCATTAAAATCGATGTTCGTTTGATCACAGCTACCAATCGCGACCTCTGGGAAATGACTCGCCGCGGTCAATTTCGCCAGGATCTATATTATCGCCTCAATGTTGTACCAGTTTTTGTGCCGCCATTACGGGAAAGAAAAGAAGAAATACCTGCATTGATCTATCATTTTGTCAGTCTATTTAATGAGCAGTATGGCATGAACAAAAGAATTGATGAAAGAATGATTGCCAGTTTATTGGAATATGAATGGCCGGGAAATGTCCGGGAATTGAAAAATGCCATTGAAAGAGCGATCGTAACCAATCCTGATGAAGTGATTCGATCAATTCAATTGGGAGGAAATATGAATGCCGGTGAAATGGAATTCAATACGATAAAAGAAGAAAGCGAAGGAATTGATCTTAGAGAAAAAGTGAATGCTTATGAAAGAGACTTGTTGAAACGCTATATCCAGGAATATAAAAGCAGCCGCAAAGTTGCCAAAGTGTTAAATGTAAGTCAAACCACCGTAGTAAGAAAAGCTGCTCAATATGGAATACCGTTGGAGGGTTAATTGTTTGCGAACCGCCCGCGGTTCGCAATGAACCAGATAAGAATCGATTGCTGAAGAAAAAAGTTTAAAAATTTGCAGTTAGCGAACCGAAATTGAAAAATCGCATAGCATGACCGAAAAACAAAACTTTCTCAAATTGACTCAAACGCCCAAATTATGGGGTGAGGTTAAATGTTGATGAGAAATCTGTACAAGCTGCTATGGTTGGCAAGCATTTTGCATTATATAAATATATAAGAACAAAAAGAAGAATGATAAGTTTGTGAAAGACAAAAAGGAGGATTTAATAATGGATTTTAAAATGACCGAAGAATACGAAATGATCAGACAATCAGTAAAAGATTTTGCTGAAGGAGTCTTGGCCCCGGGTGTGGTTGACCGTGACGAAAAAGAGTATTTTGACCGCACCTTGTTTGATAAAATGGGTGAACTAGGCCTGACCGGAATTCCTTTTGAAGAAAAGTACGGCGGAGCGGGAATGGATTTTGTTGCCTATGCAATCGCCGTTGAAGAGCTCGGTCGGGTCGATGCTTCAGCTGCCGACACGCTTTCATCACATCTGAGCCTTGGCACCTGGCCAATTTACGCTTATGGAACCGAAGAACAAAAAATGAAATATCTTGTCCCCCTGGCGGAAGGCACCAAGCTGGGAGCTTTCGGACTTACTGAAGCAGGAGCTGGTTCCGATGCAGTTGCCATGACATGCAAAGCTGAACTGGATGGAGACAGTTATGTACTCAACGGCAGGAAAATTTTTATCACCAACGCCGAGGCTGCGGACACCTATATTGTCTTTGCCCGAACTGGGGATAAGGAATTGAGAAGCAAAGCTTTTAGTGCATTTATCGTTGAAAAAGGCACACCCGGTTTCAGCTTTGGGAAGTTTGAAAAGAAGATGGGTCTCAGAGGGACGCAGAACTGTGATTTGGTTTTTGAAGACTGCAGAATTCCCAAAGAAAATTTGCTGGGCAAAGAAGGCGAAGGTTTCAAAATTGCCATGGCTACTTTGGACGGCGGCCGAATCGGTATTGCTGCCCAGTCGGTAGGGATTGCCCAGGGAGCATTTGAAATTGCCCGTGACTATGCCAAACAGAGAATCCAATTTGGCAAACCCATTTCCACGCTGCAAGCCATTCAGTTCAAGCTGGCTGATATGATGGTGGATATCAAAGCTTCGCGGCTTTTAACCTATGACGCTGCCTGGAGAAAAAGCCAGCATATGGAATATGGCGTGGATGCTGCCATTGCCAAACTGAAAGCTTCCGAGACCTGCAACCGGGTTGCCAATCAGGCGGTTCAGATCCACGGAGGATATGGTTATACTCGTGAGTACCCGGTGGAAAGAATTATGCGGGATGCCAAGATCACTGAATTGTATGAAGGTACCAGCGAGATCCAGAGAGTTGTAATCAGCAACAACGTTCTGCGCTAATCGGAGGTGTAAACATGGATTACAGCGATAAGATTAAACACTGGGATGATATGAATATTGGGGATGCAGCCACCTTTACCAAAACCATTACAGAAACAGATGTGATCCTGTGGGTTGGCTTGACCGGTGATTTGAATCCTATTCACATTGACAAGGAATATAGTAAAACCACTCGTTTTGGTGATGTTATCGTACCCGGTGTAATGGTGTTGGGCTTAATCTCCAATACCATTACCATGGCGACCTTCGGCAACGTCTATGCCAATCAGAGCATTAAATTCCTGAAGCCGGTCTATATTGGAGATACCATTACGGCCACCGCTACTATTGTTGAAAAGCTTGAAGCCAAGCATATGGTCAAGCTGGAAACCAAATGCGTCAACCAAAAGGGCGAATTGATTATGGTTGGCGAAGGAATGGAATATATATTGAGCTAATTAAATTTCATATCGCAATCAAGGCATTTCCATAGGCTCATGAAAAAAGAGGGTTTTACTTTCTATTTTCATGAGCCTCTTTAAAAATTATTTCCTTAAGGTTGTAAAATAGCAATTTAATTGCAGGAGAACGCGAGAGAAAAGCGAATGTATAATATACGGAATTACTAGATTATTCATTAAATAGAGAAAGTTGCAATAATATTTAAGGGGGCAGGTTAAATAATTCTTTTTGTAACAGTGTTACCATGAAATTTCTATTAATTAAGGGAGGGTAAAAAGATATGACAAGGGAAGTTGTGTTGGTTGGTGCATGCAGAACCCCGGTAGCCTCTTTTGGAGGTGCATTAAAGGACATGAGTGTAACGGATTTGGGCAGTATCGCGATGAGCGAGGCGATCAAGCGGGCCGGGATCAAAGCGGAAATCATTGATGAGGTTATTTTCGGCTGTGTACTTCAGGCCGCCCAGGGTCAAAATGTGGCTCGTCAATCAGCTGTTAAAGCAGGTATTCCCAATGAAGTTTCTGCTCTGACCATTAACAAAGTATGCGGCTCGGGTTTGCGGGCGATCAGCCTGGCTGCTCAGGTCATTCGAGCCGGTGATGCAGAGGTGGTTCTGGCCGGCGGCATGGAAAACATGTCAGCTGCTCCCTTTGCTCTGGAAAAAGCTCGTTATGGCTACAGAATGAACAATGGTTCACTGGTCGATGTGATGATCAAAGATGGTTTATGGGAAGCTTTCAATAATTATCATATGGGAATCACCGCCGAAAATATTAATGAACAATATGGCATTACCCGTGAAGAACAGGATGCCTTTGGACTAAGAAGCCAGGAAAGAGCTACTCAAGCAATTGCAGCGGGAAGATTCAAGGATGAGATTGTTCCGGTAATCATTAAGGGTAAAAAAGGTGATCAGGTTTTTGCCGAGGATGAATTCCCCCGTGCAACCACCTTGGAGAAATTGGCTTCTCTTAAACCGGCATTTAAAAAAGACGGTTCGGTTACCGCCGGAAACGCATCCGGTATTAATGACGGTGCGGCAGCAGTGATCGTTATGTCCAAGGAGAAAGCGGACGAATTGGGGATTAAACCAATGGCTAAAGTGCTGAGCTATGCCTCCGGCGGAGTTGACCCCAAAGTTATGGGATTAGGGCCCATCCCGGCTACCCGAAAAGCACTGGCCAAAGCCGGATTAACCATTGATGACATTGATTTAATCGAGGCCAACGAAGCCTTTGCTGCCCAATCTATTGCTGTGGCAAGAGAGCTGGGTTTTGAAAACCAGATGGAAAAAGTCAACGTAAATGGCGGAGCAATTGCCATCGGCCATCCGATTGGTGCATCCGGGGCCAGGATACTGGTTACCCTGTTATATGAACTGCAAAAAAGAGATGCCCAAAAAGGTCTGGCCACGCTTTGTATCGGAGGTGGCATGGGTACTGCCCTAATTGTTGAGAAATGCTGATTTTTCCCAATGATGAAAAATCAATTACGTAAGGAGGAGACGTATTGTCACACTATAATTATCTGTATCAGACCCGTGACATCAAGTTTCAGATGAAAGAATGGCTCGACATGGGCCAACTGTTATCCTGTGATGGTTACAAAGACTATTACGGAGTTGATGATATTGATGCATTCCTTGATGTGAATGCGAAAATCAGCCGTGATGTGATCTGTCCGGCCAATAAAGATTCCGATGAAATAGGCATGAAGTTTGTAGGCGGCGAGGAGCATGCCGTGGTTAGTCCTGATTCATTCAAAGCGGTTTACAATACGGTTATAGAAGCTGGGGTAGGGCCGCAGTTTGGGGACCGGCAGTCGGAAGGCCGCATGCCATTGGCTTGGTACGCTCCGATTCTGGAACAGCAATCGGGTGCTTCTCCGGCTATGGTCATGCTGTGGTGCTTGACCCAGGGAGCAACTACCGTGCTACAGTTCGAAGGAACCAAACAGCAGCAGGAACTCTATCTGCCTAACATGTTTTCCGGTCAATGGGGCGGGACCATGGGATTGACTGAACCGGGTGCCGGATCTGAAGTAGGCAATTGCGCTACCAAGGCATTTGCTACTGATACCAAGGGCTTGTACAAAATTAAAGGCCTGAAGTGCTTTATTACCTCTGGCGATCATGATTGCGTGGAGAACATCATTCACCTGGTGTTGGCCAAAACCGAAGGAGCAAAGCCTGGAACCGCCGGCATTTCTCTTTTCATTGTGCCCAAGTTTTGGGTCAATGAGGATGGCTCCATGGGTGCCTGGAATGATGTAACCACGGTCGGGATTGAACACAAGCTGGGCATCCACGGATCATCCACCTGCACCCTGGCCTTTGGAGAAAACAACAATTGTTACGGCTGGCTGGTCGGCGATGAATTGCCGGTAGACGGACGCGGTAAAGGTATGGCGCAGATGTTTCGCTATATGAATGAAGAACGCCTCAACACAGGTCTGTTTTCGTTAGGCGCTTTTAGTTCCGCCTATTATGCAGCGCTGGATTATGCCAAAGTGCGGGTGCAGGGCAGGAAGTCCACCGATCTGAAAGGCCCGCAAGTTCGTATTATCGAACACGAAGATGTCCGCCGCATGCTGTTATTGCAGAAATCATGTATGGAAGCCATACGGGCGCTTATCTACACCACTTATTATTATGTTGATCTATCCCATGAGGCCAACGATGCTGCGCTGAGAGAATACGCCGATGACATGTTTATGATCAATAATCCGCTGTGCAAGGCCTATGCCTCTGATATGGCCTGGGTTCTCACTCAGGAGGCCATCCAGGTTCACGGCGGCTATGGCTTTATGGAAGAATATGCTCCGGCTTCTCTGGCGCGTGACTGCAAGATTTACTCCTTGTGGGAAGGGACCAACTTTATTCAGGCCCAGGATTTGACCGGCCGCAAATTCACCATGAAAAACGGCGAGCCTTTTAAAAAATGGGTCGGAGAGATAGAAGATTTTGTGGCTAATAAAAAGTCGCCGGGATTGGCAGCTGAATTTGCCATGTTGGAAGACGCACTGAAAGCGTTTAAATCAATTGTTGCCATGAATGATCATTGGCAGAACACCAACAAGCAACTGAAACAGCTTTTTGCAACCCGCACATTGCATGCTGCGGCTCGCGTCTATTGCGGCAAGCTGATGCTTGATCAGGGCTTGTTGGCAGCCAACAAGTTGGCGGAACTGGGTGAAGATCACTTTGACGCAAATTTTTACAAAGGCAAAATTGCCAGTGTTAAATTCTATGTGATGAATGTTGTCCCCGAAGTATTCGGATATGAAAGAGCCATGCAGGCCGCCGATGCCAGTGCCATTGATATACCTGAAGAGGCATTTATGTAAGGCGTGCGAGTTTTCGGCATTTTCAAGCAAAAAAGCGAGTGGCAATCTCGCTTTTTTGTTGCCGTAAATGAATCGTACCCCGGTGGCAAGAAGGTATATAAAAAAGGGCAGATGTAACCCACAATAACAATGTAAGTATTTTCAGGGCAGCTATGAATATTTCACCATGAAAGCCTTTATATGCTACAATTGATAATGAAATTAACCAATTGATCGGGAAGGAGCGGCAACTGGTGGCGATAGCTGTATATCCGGGAAGTTTTGATCCTGTGACCAAGGGCCATATTGATATTTTGGAAAGGACCAGCCGGGTTTTTGACAAAATTGTGGTGGCAGTGGTTCACAATGTGACCAAGCAGGCTCTCTTCACTTTGGATGAACGAGTCGATCTTATCATACAAAGTGTACAGCACCTGCCTAATGTTGAGGTGGAATGCTTTAATGGCTTGCTGGCTGATTTCCTCAAAGCCAAGCATGCAACCGTGATTATCAGGGGACTACGTTCAATGACTGATTTTGAATACGAATCACATATGTCGATGATGAATAAAACCCTTTTGCCCGATATTGATACCGTATTTGTCATGTCCAATCCCTGTTATATTTTTGTCAGTTCGAGTGGAATCAAAGAAGCAGCTCTACTGGGGGGCAATGTAAGCGATTTGGTGCCCGAAGCGGTAGAAAAAGGCCTCAAAGAGAAATTACAGCGCTTTTAATAGACAAAAAACCGCCTCAAAGGTGGCGCGTCTAAGGGATTTACTACCTTTAATAAATTTGGCATAGTCGGTAAAAACATCGGCTATGCCTTTTTTCTTGGGTTTTTAGAAGTTCCACTGCTCTGATACATTTGAAAATCACTTCCATATGCTGTTTGACCCTCGACCATTTCTGCCTTGTAGACAGTGATTATCTCAATGTACAGCGTTCTTGTTTGGATTGTTATCATTTTTATTTGCTAAATCTTCTCGTTTTGTGTATTTTTCATATAGGGACGCCTCTCTTTTAATTGTTTTTACCTTTCTTAGCAGGCAGGATAGGAAAAAAACTGGACAAGCCCGGAGGCCGAGACATGACACTTTGATATAATCATGAGAGGGGACTGAAGAAAATGAAAATGAGTCTAAAAAAATTTCAAAAAATATTATTATTGTTAATTGCAATAATGATGATCTTTCCAAGCAATGTATTTGGTGCAAAAGATATTTATGCTGATGTAAGAAAGTCTGCAGATGAATTGGCTAAAGTTATTGTAAATGATTATGATGTTTCAGGAATTCAGTATGCATTGATTTCTGATGGAAAGATTATTTTATCTGGTGTAGCCGGTTCCTTTGACAAGTATAATTCAAAGACCTTAGACAATCAATCATTATTCGGAATAGGTTCAACAAGCAAAATGTTTGCTACTACAGCTATAATGTTGCTTGAAGACCAAGGTAAACTGAAGTTGGATGAACCAGTTGCGACTTATATTCCGGAATTTAAAATGGCAGATGAGCGTTATAAAGAAATAACTGTAAGGATGCTGTTAAACCATTCTTCAGGACTAATGGGCACTACTTACGGCAACACTTTTTCATATGATTATCTAAACACTTTCGTCCATGATGAGTTATTGCACCAACTTGCCATGCAACGATTAAAAGCAGCTCCCGGAGAATTTTCTGTTTACTGCAATGATGGGTTTACACTTGCGGAAATTGTTGTTGAAAGGGTAAGTAAAATAAGCTTTTCAGAATTTATTAGCAAGAATATAACCGAACCTCTTGGCATGTCCAATACCTATACACCCCAAGATGACTTTGATAGAAATCGTCTTGTAAGAACCTTTATTAACAATGAAGAAACACCTGTTGATACTATTAGTATAATTGGGACAGGCGGAATATATTCTACAGCTGAAGACTTGTGCAGATTTGGACAAGTATATTTGAATGACCCGGGATACTTGCCTGCGGCTGACTTTTTATCTCAGGGTGCAAAAAGTAAGACTATGCAAAAAGAGTATCAAAGAGGTTTTGGTCCCGATCAAAAGGAAGGACTTTTTGGCTATGGTTTAGGCTGGGATTCTGTAGATGCATATCCATAGTGTCAATA
>CAZACF010000076.1:0-10510 GCA_964483565.1 uncultured Syntrophomonas sp.
GGATTACAGGGAACCGGGTCAACCGTCAGCATGGAGTTGGCATCTGCGCCTACCCCGTCAACGAAAGCCTGTACGCTGTGGCCGCCGCTGTGGGTGATAAAGATCGGCACTTTCAGACCAAGTTCTTTGGCCTGGCGGTTAAACATGATACCATCGTTGACATAGCTGGTTAACAGCAATACATCAGGATTGGCAGATTTAATTTTCATAATGATACTGGACAGGTCAACCGCTTTGGCGGAGTAAGCTTCATTCATGGCGACTTTCAGGCCATATTTCTCAGCGGTGGCCTGGTTGCCGTCCGCTACTGCGGTGCCGTAAGGGCCGTCTTCATGAACAATGGCGACCACCAGATCTTTGGCGGGTTTGCCAAGTTTCTCCTGGATCTGGGCATCGTTGCCCATGATGAACTCGACTGATTCTGCGCCCCAGGCAGATGCATTGGCTTCATTTCTGAAAGTCCACTGATAGCCTTTTTGCAGCAGTGCATCAGCCGCACCGGACATTTCCCACAGGACGACCTTGTTTCTTTCGGCTACTTCACTGATAGCAGCGGCAATAGCGGAAGAATAGGAACCCATGATGACCGGTACACCTTTGCTGGTGATCAATCTCTCGGCTTCCGAAGCACCGGTAGCGGGATCACTTTGGGAGTCGGCAAAGTCAAACGTAATCGGATATTTGCCCATTACGCCGCCTTTGTCATTGATCATTTGGATGGCCATTTGAATCCCATCATATTCAGCTTGTCCCAAGGCTGCTTGGGCACCGGAAATAGGTTCTACCACGCCAACGTGGATTTTGATGTCTTTAGCTGCTTTATCGCCTTCTGAAGGAGCTTTTTCACATCCGGCAACTGCCACCATCATGAATACGACCAACATGAGAATGCCAACAAACTTTTTCAATACACTTACCTCCTCTTTTCCTTAGGCTATACCCAGGTAAACTTGACGTACATAGTCATTGTTCAGCATGGATTGGCTGTCCTCGTGAAGTACAATCCGCCCCCCTTCCAACAAGTATCCTCTGGAAGCTAGTTTTAATGATTGTTCTACGAACTGCTCGACAAAGAAGACGGTTATGCCTCTTTGCTGCAGTTTCTGGATCAAATCAAATACTTGTTCCACGATGATCGGCGCCAGACCCAGGGAAGGTTCATCCAGCATCAGCAGTTGGGGCTGGGCCATGATGCCCCGGGCGATGGCACACATTTGCTGTTCACCTCCGCTCATGGTACCGGCCAGTTGTTTGCGCCGTTCGGCCAGACGGGGCAAGGTGTCATAGATCCATTCCATGGTTTCTTTTTTGCCTTCTTCCTTCCAGGCGGCGATTTCCAAGTTTTCTTCCACGGTCATTTTGCCAAACAGTTTTCGTCCTTCCGGGATCAGCACCACGCCGTTTTTGGGGCGGTCCCAGGGATTGATCTCGAGCAGATCCTGGTCTTTGAAAGTGATTTTGCCTGATTTGGGGGCGACCAGGCCGGAGATGGTTTTCATCAGGGTGGTTTTGCCGGCTCCGTTAGGCCCCAGCAAGGTAACCACTTCGCCTTCGGCGACTTCTATATCCACATCCCAGATGACCTGGGTATCGCCATAGGATACATTCAGTTTCTCGATTTTAAGCATCTTTTTTTGTCCCCCTTCCCAGATACGCTTTAATGACCACTTCGTTCTCAGCGATCTCCTTGGGTAATCCTTCGGCTATCTTTTGGCCATGATCCAAAACGATGATGCGGTCACTGATGTTCATAATGACCCGCATGACGTGTTCGACAATAACGATGGTCTTGGTTTTCTTCAGTTCCCGGATCAAATCCATCATTTCATCCATTTCCTTGGGCTTCAATCCGGTCATGACTTCATCCAGCAACAATACTTCGGGATTGGTGGCCAGCGCTTTGCCCAGCTCCAGCCGTTTGCGTTCCAGAGTGGTCAGATCAGCGCCTAGGGAGTTGGCTTTCTTGTCTAGTTTGACCAGTTTTAAAATATCATCCACCTGCGCCCTGGCCTCAGAGACTTTGGGGGACTTGGGCAGACAGGCCACCAGGATGTTGTCAAAGATGGTCAGTCCGGGGAAGGGCTTGGCCACCTGAAAGGTTCTGGTGATTCCTTTGTGACAAATCTTGTCCGGAGTCAGTTTATCGATTTGTTCTCCATGGTAGGTAATCGAACCGCTGTCAATTGGATAAAAGCCGGTAATCAGGTTAAAAAGGGTCGATTTGCCGGCGCCATTGGGGCCGATGATGCCCAGTATTTCCCCTTGTTTGACTTCAAAGGAGACATTGTCGGTGGCCAACAGCCCGCCGAAACGTTTGGATATCCCATCGATTACGAGAATAGATTCCGCCATTTTACTGCACCCCCTCAGAAGCCTGTTGTAGCTGCAGGGCTTTTTTCTCTTTTTTGGCTTTGATTATGCCTGGCAGACTGGCAATGCCTTTGGGCAAATAGATGATGCAAACCACCAGCAGGATGCCGTAGAGGAACAGATGCAAGCCTGGCAGTTGGGCGCCCAGCGACATACGCAGCAGCTCGGTCAAGGGAATCAACAGGAAAGCGCCGATGGTAGGTCCGAAAATCGTTCCGCTGCCGCCGATGACCACCACCAGGGCCATATTCAAGGACAAGGAAAAGCCGGCGATGGAATAGGGATCGATGTAGCGGAAGTATTGTCCGTAGAAGGTTCCTCCCACGGCTACTAAAAAGGCACTGATACAGGCGGCCACAATCAAATTCTTGTTGACCGAGATGCCCAGCGCGGAGGCGGCATCTTCATCTTCGCGGATGGCTTCCAGATAATATCTGGTTCGTTCCATTTTCACGGTAATAAACATGGCAATCAGCCAAAAGGCCAGAATGACCAGATAATACTCACCCTTGCCGTCAAACTGGAATTGAGCCAGGGAAGTCGGCACATAGGGAAGTGATAATCCCAATGAACCCCCGGTATATTCACGACCATAGATCAACAGGTTATGAACGATTTCCGCCACTGCGATACTGGCCAGGGTAAAATAGGGACCTTTCAGCCCGAAGCGGAAACTGGGATAGGCAATCAAGAGCATAACGATGACTGCCACCACTCCACCTACCAGCATACCCAGCCAGGGGGTAAGGTTAAAGGAGCGGAACAGCATGATGCTGGTATAGGCACCTACCGCTACGAAGGCGGCATGTCCCAGCGACAGTCGTCCGGCATACCCGCACATCAGGTTCCAGCCGGTGCCCAGGAAAGCGTAAAACAGGGTGAGGATTAATATATGTTTGACAAATACGATCAAGGGCAAAAAGTATAATGCCAGCAGCGCAACTGTCAAAATTCCTAATACGATCAGCGATTGTTTTTGCTTCATTTTTCTTCTCACTCCCCTTCCTTATACTCGGGCACCCTTGCCCATGATTCCTTCCGGTCTCACGAACAAGATGATGAGGAATATCAGCAGGGAGAATACCTGGGCCAATTCAGCACTGGCCATAACCCCGGCAAAGGATTCAACCAGACCGATCAACAGGCCACCGATCAATGCTCCGGTGAAGCTGCCCAATCCTCCTAAAACCACGATGATAAAGGCCATAGTGTTAAAGTACAGGCCGACCGTGGGATAGACATAGAAGGTGGGAGTGATGATGCTGCCGGCAATCGCAACCAGGCCAATCCCGGCGGCGAAGGTCAGGGTGTAAATACGGTCGACGTTGATCCCCATCAAGGTAGCGGCATCGGTATCCTGGGAAACCGCTCTGATATGGGTGCCAACTTTGGTTTTCATAAGGATGTAATAAAGCAGCAGGGCGACGATGATACAAATGACAAAGGTCCAGGTTCTTCCAGCGCTCAACATAATGCCCATAAACTCGTAACTTTTGCCGGTCAGGTTGGTTTCAATGGCTCTGAAATCTGATTTCCACAGCATCAGGGCCAAATTCTGAAGGACAAAGCCGACTCCGGCGGTGGCGATGATGGTATTGACTTCCGTTTCGGCCTTGCCCAGCAAGGGTTTGATGATGACCCGGAAGACCAGCACCCCGATCAGCACAAAGGCGGGAAAGACAATCAACACCGAGACATAGGGATTAACATCTTTGAGGGTAAAGAGGAAAAATGTCGCGTACATCCCCATCATTAGAAAATCACCATGGGCCAGGTTGACGATTTTGATAACCCCAAATATCAGATTCAGCCCTACGCTCAAGAGTGCGTAGATGCCTCCCAGCAGCAAGCCACTGGCAATAATCTGTAAAAACATATCCATTCCCTTTTTCACTTCCATTCTTAAAATAGTATTGGCAACCGGTTTGCTTTCTATATAAAAACTGTGGGCGGGGGCTTTTCCTAGCTGTTGATGAGATGGTTACTGATGACTACCCGCTGAATTTCGCTGGTGCCTTCATACAGCTCGGTAATCTTGGCATCGCGCATCATCCGTTCAACCGGATATTCCCGGGTATAACCATAACCGCCGTGGATTTGCACCGCCTGATTGGTGACCCGGTTGGCTGTTTCCGAAGCTTTTAGCTTGGCCATGGCCGCCTGCATCGAATAGGGTAATCCCTGATTTTTGTTCCAAGCTGCGCGGTAGGTCAGCAAGCGGGCCGCATCAATTTCCATGGCCATATCCGCCAGTTTAAAGGCGATGGCCTGTTGCTTGATAATGGGTTTGCTAAACTGCACCCGGGTCTGGGCATATTCCAGGGCTTTCTCCATGGCCCCCTGGGCAATGCCTACGGCCTGGGCGGCAATGCCGATGCGACCGCCGTCCAGGGTTTGCATGGCGATCTTGAAACCCTGCCCTTCTGCACCCAGCAAATTTTCTGCCGGGATGCGGCAATCCTCGAACACCAGGTCACAATTCTGGGTGCCGCGCAAGCCCATTTTGCGCTCAAATTTTCCAAAGGTGAATCCGGGTGTGCCTTTTTCCACGATAAAAGCACTAAAGGCTTTGCTGCTCTCTTGCTTGGCCCCGGTGCGGGCAAAAACGATATAAATATCGGCGGCGGCGCCGTTGGTAATGAATATCTTGCGTCCGTTCAGTACATAATGGTCATTTTTGAAATCGGCTTTAGTGGTCATGGCCAGCGCATCTGAACCAGCCCCCGGTTCGGTCAAGGCAAAGGCACCATGTTTTTCGCCGCTGACCAGCGCAACCAGATACTTTTCTTTTTGCCCTTTATTGCCGAAGGTGTATATCGGAAAGGCACACAAACTCACATGGGCTGACAAGGTATCCGCCGCAGAAGGATCAATTCGGGCAATTTGTTCAATAGCAATGGCATAAGAAATCATACCCATATCTGCCCCGCCCCATTGTTCTTCAAAGGGGATTCCCGTCAAGCCCAGATCAGCCATGGCTTTAAAGGTATTGGGATCGTAGTATTCTTTTTCATCCCGCTCAACCACACCGGGTCCCAATACGTTTTCAGCGAAAACCCGCACCGACTGGCGCAGCATTTCTTGATCACTGTTAAAAGAAAACTCCATGCTTTAATCTTCCTCCTCTCCTTGGTTACTTACCTTCAAAAACGGGTTTTCTTTTTTCCAGGAAGGATACGATGCCTTCCTTTTGATCTTGGGTGGCAAAACACAGCCCGAATAATCCTGCTTCAACATTGGTGGCCAGATCGCTGTTGATCTGCGTGCTTTGATTGATTTGTTGTTTGGCGTAACGAACCGCCAGGGGGGCATTGGCAGCAATGACCTCGGCCATCTTGACCGCTTCATCGAGCAATGTTTCGGGAGGGTAAATTTCATCGACCAGGCCGATGCGGTATGCTTCGGCGGCTTTGATCCTTTGTCCGGTATAAACCAGTTGTTTGGCCTTGCCTTCGCCCACCAGCCGAGTCAATCGCTGGGTACCGCCGTAGCCGGGGGTGATGCCCAGGGTTACTTCCGGTTGACCCAACTGGGCTTTTTCTGAGGCCAGGCGGATATCACAGGCCATTGCCAGTTCACAGCCGCCGCCCAGGGCAAAACCGTTGATGGCTGCAATGACAGGCTTTTCGGTGGTTTCGATCAGTCTGAAGACCCGGTGTCCCAACAGTCCCCAATTCCTGCCCTGATTGGCATCCAGGGGATACTGGGCTTCAATATCAGCCCCAGCCACAAAGGCCCGGTCACCACTGCCGGTAATGATCATGACGGCCCGATCCTGATCTTGGGCAAAGGCAATGATCGCCGCTTCGATTTCCAATAAGGTCTTTTCGTTCAAGGCATTCAGAACCTTGGGGCGGTTGATGTATAGCACCTGCACCTTTTGCCGGTTTTCTAATAAAATGTTCTCGTATGGCATGTCCTTCACTCCCGCAAAAATACTTTTGCTATATAATTCATGCAATTAATATGCCATTAAATTATCTTATCCTTGACGATATGCCGGAGTTTGCAGCTCATAAAAAAGACAGCCAGATTCTAAGGTGCTGCGCCCTTTTAAACCCGACTGTATTCTTTCAGATGATTCTTTTAGATCGATTTTTTTGAAACATTATTGAATCAGTTATTTTGGTTTGACCCGGTATTGTTTCAAATTCAATTCATTGCTCAGTTTTCTTCTTCTTCGATGGTGATGTCATATTGTTTGGCCTTGCGCCAGATGGTAGCCTGGCTGACGCCTAACGCTGCCGCCGCTCTGCGGGTGGTTACATGCTCGGTCAGGGCTTGCTTGATGATGCGGGACTCATATCTATGCAGGGCATCTTTCAAGGAAACACCGGCAGTGTCTTCATCTTCCTCCGTGATTTTACGGCCTTCCTGCAGCAGTTTGGTTTTCTTCGTTTCCGGCTCCCCTGTTTCGGTACTCAGATGCACCTCCTGCTGCGGCCCCATTTTGATATCGGTGATAAACGCTCCGGGAGTAGTTACAAAGGCCTGTTCCAGCGCATTGCGCAGCTCCCGGATATTGCCCGGCCAATCATATACCATCATGCCGGCAATCAAGTCGGGGTTGAACTGGCGGTTTAATTTGTATTTTTTGTTGAGCAGGCCTATAAAGTAATCAATGAAAACCGGGACCTCCTCTTTGCGCTCCCGTAAGGGCGGGATTCGTACCTGAACCACATTGAGCCGGTAATAGAGATCTTCCCGAAACTGCCTCTCATTCACCATTTTCCATAAATCGCGGTTGGTGGCCGTGATGAGGCGCACATCGATGGGGATGGGAGCGGTGGCGCCGATACGCATAATTTCATTTTCCTGAATGACCCGCAGTAATTTGGCCTGCAGATAAAAAGGCAGTTCACCGATCTCGTCCAGGAACAGAGAACCGCCGTCAGCCAGCTGAAAGATGCCCATTTTTCCATTTTTACTGGCGCCGGTAAAAGCACCCGCTTCATAGCCAAACAGCTCCGATTCCAGCAGGTTGTCAGGAATGGCGGCACAATTGACGCTGACATAGGGTTTATCCACCCGCAGGCTGTTGCGGTGAATTTCGCGGGCTACGATTTCCTTGCCGACACCTGATTCTCCGTTGATCAGAACGGTGGAATCGACCCGCGCAATGCGTTGAATTAGGTCGGCAATCTCCGCCATTTGCGGGGAAGCCACGATATAATCGCCGGAATTGTCCAGTTGGAATTTGAGCAGCTCATTTTGATAATGGCGGCTCAGGTTTTCGGCCTTTTTGACTTCACTTTTGAGCCGGTTGAGCTCAGTGATGTCCCGCCCATTAGTGACCACTCCAATGAATTCCCCTTTTTCGGAGAAGATCGGATTGCCGGTTACCAACACGGTTTTGCCGCTTTTTAATGTTTGGGTCAAGGTCACGGTTTGGCGAGTCTCGATTACATCAATGCTAGCTGCCCTATCAAAGTATCCTTTCCGAACCAAGTCATAAATGTTTTCACCCATAATTTCGTCGGCTTTATAACCGGTGATGCGGGTATAGGCGTCATTAATCTTTTTGACATTGCCCTGGGCATCGGTGACGAAAATATAATCAAAGGAGCCTTCCATGATTTTTTCCATTTCCTCGTTCAAAACCCTAATTTCAGCTAATTCATGACTAATTGAATCGATGGCAGTCTGTTCAATCAGCAGGATCAGTGTGCCTTGGAAATCCTCGGTTTCCAAAAGGGTCAAACGACAGGAATACTTTTTATCCCTGAACTTGAGGTTTTTATTGCTGTTTCCCAGGTTGTTGTGCAGTTGTTTCAGAAACGCTTTATGCTTACTGACTTCACTGATTCTCCGCCCTAACGGGTCCATGTGTAATTCGAGCAGATGGCGGGCCATTTCATTGCAGAAACAGACTTTTCCCTGTTCATCGATGAGCAATAAGGCGTGTGGTATTTCTTTATATAATTTCTGTAAATAAGTTATCGCTTGTTCCATGAATGCACCCCCGCTTTTGCCCTTATTAGTTTTTATCCAGCCTGGCTGGCAGTTTTCTAATATTGATCCTGGTTGGTCTTAGTTGACTCAATAATAAATCATAAGCTGATAATTGTAAAATCGAACTAAGCCATACACCCCCCAAAAAAAATCAGACCTTGCAAAAGGTCTGATTTTTAAGAGGAGGGGGAGAGGAAATTATTCATATCTTAATCAAGCTCTTTACAAACTGCCGTAAAGGCGGATATATTCGGCGCTCAGCTCTTCCCGGAATGCGGGAGCGGCAATGCTGATCAGAGCCTTGGCCCGCTCGCGATTGGTTTTCCATTTCAAATGAGCGACGCCATATTCTGTGACCACAATATCTACGTCATAACGACTGGTGGTAACTGCCTGTCCTGGCGCCAGTGTAGCTACAATGCGGGATACGCTGCCGCCTGCGGCGGTGGCTGGCAAGGCAATAATGGCCCGTCCGCCTTTGGAATTGTTGGCCCCGCGGACAAAATCCACCTGTCCGCCTACGCCGCTGAATTGAATGCCGGATAGGGTGTCAGCTGCCACCTGGCCTAAAAGATCGACCGACAGAGCGGAATTAATGGCTACCATATTGTCATTCTTGCAGATAATGTAAGGCTCGTTGGTAATGCTGACCGGCAAGGCTTCAATCAAAGGATTGTGATCCAGCCATTGATAGAATTCGCTGGTGCCCATGGCAAAAGCAATCACGATTTTGCCGGGATAAAAATTTTTACGTGAGCAGTTGACCACACCGCTTTTGACCAGGTTCATGACCCCGTCGGAAATCATTTCGGAATGGATGCCCAGATCTTTTTTGTCTCCCAGACAGGACAGGATAGCATCCGGTACAGCTCCAATGCCCAACTGCAAACAATCACCATCTTTGATCAAATCGGCAATGTTCTGACCAATGGTTCTCTCAGTTTCACCGATAACGGGTGGTTTCTGGAATATAAGGGGAATGTCCACCGGTACAAAATAGTCGAACTCTTCCACCGGCAGCAAGGAACCTTGGCCGGTTACCGGCATATTGGGATTGACTTCGGCAATTACAGTTTTACCGCTCTTGATGGCCTGCAAGGTATAATCCACCGACACTCCCAAACTGACCTGCCCCTGATCGTCAGGCGGCGAAACCGTGACCATGGTTACATCAATGGGGAATTGTCCACTGGTAAAAAGGATGGGTAATTCGTGCAAATATATCGATGTATAGTCGGCCCGCCCTTCTCTGATAGCCTGCCGGCTGGGTTTGCCGGAAAACAAGGCATTGTGCCGGAAGCTTTTTTCATACTGGGGGAGGCAATAAGTGCCTTTGCCCATCGGTACTTCATGGGCAATCTCCACGCCTTCCAGTTCATCCGCTCTGGCAAGCAAAGCGTCCACAATAATCTGCGGCTCACCGCAGGCATGTCCCAATACGATACGATCCCCTGATTTAACTGCTTTGACAGCTTCTTGGGCTGTGGTGGTGTGACTTGCAAAGTACTCCTGCCACTTCATAGTCCGAGTCTCCCTCCTGTTTGCTTTATTTATCATTCAGTTTGGTCAAAATAATTGGTACGGCGGCCAAACATGTTTTTCGGCTGTTACCAATGATAAATGCAAATATCATACCAATTATAAACTTTAATCAGGCCAAAAACTTCATCGCCCATTTTTCGCCTGATGCAAGGCTATAAGCGCTAATGGCGATTGGTTTAACCGTAAAGCCCAAATCAATATAATTAATTTTTGACACAGAATTGAATCAAGGTAAGAGGGGATATCGTCACCTCGTTGCAGTGAAATACATTAGATGGATATATATTCTATGAAAGGGTGAATTAAGATGAGAAACCATTTATGGGCACCGGGCGCACCTGCGGTGGCCTGGACTGCGCTGGCAAAGCGGCAATAATACCAATAACTCCTGGACTGACAAGGGGACGGTTCTTTTGTCAGCCTGTTGTTGACTAACAATGACAAGGGGACGGTTTATTTGTCAGCCGATTGCTTGACTAATCGTTTGACTTAATAAGTCAGGCGGTTAAGTGATTGTAATCTCGAACGGTTCCCAAAATTATTAAAAAGCTCAACCATAGCCGGGAATGAATTCCCGGCTATATTTATAAATCGCCCGTATAACTCAAACGACTAGCGTTTGAGTTTTTTAGTTGTTAGGGAGATT
>CAZACF010000077.1:0-10186 GCA_964483565.1 uncultured Syntrophomonas sp.
TTGGATGAGACATTTTTAGTGATCAGCGGGGATGCGCTGACCGATATCGATCTGGGAAGCTTGCTGGCAGAGCATCGACGCCGTGGTGCGTTAGCCACAATTGCCTTGAAGCCCGTGGATGAGGTCGAACAGTTTGGGGTAGTGATTACCGATCAGGAAGGCAGGATCGTCCAGTTCCAGGAGAAACCCCGCTCTGAAGAAGCCTTGAGCAGAAACGCCAATACCGGAATTTATATTTTTGAGCCGGAAATTTTTGATATGATCCCTGCGGGAGAATTCTATGATTTCGGCAAGCAGCTTTTTCCCCATCTAGTCAAGATCGCTGCCCCCTTTTATGGGATAACGATCGGAGAATACTGGTGTGATGTAGGTGATATTAAAACCTACCGTTGTGCCAATATCGACGTTTTGTGCGACCGGGTAAAGGTCCCCTATAGCGGTCAGTTGCAGCGCGATGACCAGCAGAATGCTTTGCTGCTGGGGGAGGGCGCAAGCCTTGGGCCGGATGTGGCCATCCGAGGACAGGTGGTTATAGGCGCCGGTTGCCAGATCGGAGCGGGAGCCTTGATTGAGAATTCAGTAATCTGGAATGATACTGTGGTCGGACAGAATACGGTCATCAGTGATTCTATCGTAGGCTCGGTCTGCCATATCGGCAAGGGGGTTGTTTTAAGCCCTGAAAGCGTTATAGCCAGTGGTGTATATATATCCGACAGATAATTTTTTACGCAGGCAGGAATTTGCAGAATCTAAGACTAATAGTTATAGTAAGGATTTAGCATAAATGATTATGATCATATATTCAGCGTGCAAGATTTTATTGCGGATGCTGTTTACAGGGGGAAATAAATGCAGGAAAATAATTTGAAATCGAATCATAGGCAAAAAAGCCATCACATGTTGCTGCGCGCTACGCTCATTATTTTTGTGCTGGCCAACCTCATCTCTTTATATCTTTACTTGAGCGGCAAAGGATCGGCCAAACTAAGCCTGTCACTGATTGCTATGGAAATTCTGATCGTTTCTTTGGCTATTGTCGTAACGGCGGTTGTCGTTAAATATTATCCCCAACAAGAATGGGTAAAATATGTGACGGTAACCATGTTTGGGATCTGCATCATAGCTTTTGATTATGCCATGAGCGGGGCTCCAGATGTATTCGCTAATTTTTACCTTATAATGGGGCTTAGTCTGATCTATCTGGACATGGGTGTTTCCCTTTATGCTATTGGTCTTACCCTAGTATTACATACCTTGCTGGTAGCCATGGTTCCTGACCTCATATACTCGCAAAACCTGGTTTTGTCATTGGCAGTACGTTATGCCAACTTTATCTTTTTTGGCATCGTGTCCGTATTTGTCGCCTCGGTAGTGGTAAGGCTTCTGAAAAAATCGATTGAAAAAGAGAAGCAGACCACCGCTTTGAACGAAAAGCTGCAGATATTAATCGTTGGAGTGGCTGAACAGGCTGACCGGTTGGCTTTATCTGCCGCAGGACTGCTTGATTATTCCACCCAGACAGATCAATCTGCCCAGCAGGTCAACAACAGTGTGGTCAGTTTGGCTGTGGTTGCTGCTGATACGGCAGCTTTTACCAGCAAAAACGCTGAAGTAAACCGGCAAATCTCCATGGCCCTTGAAAACGCAGGCAATAACGTGCAGGTGGTCAGCAATCAAACTTCTAATTTTGGAAGAATTGTTGATGAAGGAATCGGCGCCATGCGGGAACAAAACGATATGATGCATGAGAGCAAGGCAGCCCAGGAAGCAGTCAGCCAGGCAGTACACATGCTGGGCGATAAATCGCAGGAGATTGAAAGCATTGTGGGACTCATCACGGCCATTGCCAATCAAACCAATTTGTTATCCTTAAATGCTGCTATCGAGGCAGCCCGGGCCGGGGAAGCCGGACGAGGTTTTGCAGTCGTGGCTGAAGAAGTCCGCAAGCTGGCTGAGAACTCGGCTCAGGCCGCCCATGATATTGCCCGGCTGATTACCGAAATACAGCAAGGCATCATTGCCACAGTGAAAGAGATCGATCGATCCAACCTACTCAATAGCCAACAGGAACAAGCCGTCAATCTGACCCGCGATATGTTCAGCCATATTGAGGAAGGAGCGCACAGTATAACCGATGCCATTCAGGAAGTCTCAGCTGTTCTGGAGGAAGTTCTGAGTTCAACGGATGAAATGGTTCAGAACATGGACAATGTGGCCGCCAACAATGAAGAATCGGCGGCCAGCATTCAGGAAATCGCAGCACTTTCCAAACAGCAGACCGACGCGGTCACTTCTATTGTGGAAATGGCCCGGGAGTTGGCCCGGTCATCAGAACAGCTTAAAAATCTAGTCATACATTAGGGCTAATCGATGCCAAAAAAGAGGCCATCCTTTGGGGACAGCCTCTTTTGCTTATTGCAACCTAATATAGCAAAACCGTTAGAAAAGCCCTGTGACAAAAACGATACTGGTGTTACTTTTTTATCTTCCATTACTTTCCCAACCACATTGCCGGGTGCAAGGACTTCTCTTCATTCCACAGGAACCTGGTTATTCAGCTTCCGCCATCAGTTCCTGGAAATTGGCATCCAACTCATTCATATCCACTGCTTTGATCTGGGCAAGACTTTGCTCATCCACCTGGGTCATGGTGAAAATTCTGAATCTGCCTTGCTCCTTGATCAAAATGGCAGCTTCCATGCCGGCCTCTTCGGATTTCTCCAAAAACTTGTAAACCACCACGGCACTATACGTACCTTCTTTGGTATAAGGCTTCATAATTTCAATTTTAATATCACGGGGAGCGTCATACATTGACTCCACTTCACTGATTACCTGATAAAGTTCCTTTTCTATTTCTGCCCGCTTGGCCAGCAGTTCGGATGCATCCAAATCCGCATATTGGGGCAGCAGACGTACCGCCCAAAACACGCTGAGATTGCTTGACACCGTTTCATAATCACCCGTGAAATAAGCCTGGTAAAAATGCTGTACGGTCTTTTCGGGACGGTTAGGGTCCCAATAAGCCGCATAACCGTATAGAGCGGCCAATAATACAACGATAACGACCCATATAAATGCGGGTACTTTTGCCGGGGGCGTGTTTTCCAAAACCGTTTACCTCGCTTTCTGTTTCCAAATAATACATTTATATTGTACTATTTTTAAAATGGATAAACAATGAATCACAACAAATGCTAATGAATAGCCCTAATAATCAGTTCCCTAATGGAGGCTGGAAATGAAAAAAGTAATTGTAATCGGAGCAGGACCGGCCGGGATGATGGCTGCCGGGATGGCGGCGACCGCCGGAGCCAGAGTGATCCTGACGGAAAAAAAATCTCGGGTAGGCAGCAAGCTGAGAATTACCGGCAAAGGACGCTGTAATATAACCGCCGCAGTAGATCAAGACAGTTTAATCAAAGGGATTCCGGGCAACGGAAAATTTCTGTACAGTGCCCTGCACGAATTTTCCAATGTCGATTTGATCAGGTTTTTTAATCAGCGCGGGCTGGAAACCAAAGTAGAACGAGGCAACCGGGTATTTCCTTGTTCCGATCAAGCCCAGGAGGTAGTCGATGTTCTGCAGCATTTTGTCGAGCAGGCTGGCGCGGAAATAAAAACCTCCCTGACCATCAACCGACTGGTGGTGGAGGATGGAAGGATCATGGGGGTGGACAGCAGCCACGGATTCCTGGCGGCGGACGCAGTGATTATCGCCACCGGAGGGCTTTCCTACCCAGGCACCGGATCGACCGGTGACGGGTACCGGCTGGCACAGGCTTGCGGTCATACGCTGGTAGAGCCCCGGCCCGGTTTGGTTCCCCTGGTGGCCGAAGAGAGCTGGATCAAGGATTTGCAGGGCCTGAGCCTGAAAAACATTGCTGCCACGGCTTATACTGCTGGCGGTAAAAAAATAAACCATGATTTTGGTGAACTGCTTTTCACCCATTTCGGGGTATCCGGTCCGATCATTTTGTCCATGAGCCGCGACATTGGAGTTTATATTTATCGTCATGGTGAAAAGGTGATCCTGACCATCGACCTCAAGCCGGCCCTAAGTGAGGAAAAGCTGGATGAGAGATTGTTGCGCGATCTGGACAAGTATTCCCGCAAACAGTTTAAAAACAGTTTGCATGATCTCCTGCCCAACAAGCTGATTCCGGTATTTATTGCCCTGTCCGGCATTGACGGTGACAAACCCTGCCACCAGATCAGTCGGGGAGAGCGGCATGAACTGATCAAGCGCTTGAAAAACTTCACCTTGACGGTCACCGGCACCCGTCCCATCGCCGAGGCCATTGTGACTGCCGGAGGGGTAAACGTCAAGGAAGTGGACCCCCGAACCATGGAATCCAAACGAGTCAAAGGACTTTATTTTGCCGGTGAAGTGCTGGATGTGGACGGCTATACGGGCGGATATAATCTGCAGGCGGCCTTTTCCACCGGCTATGTAGCAGGCCAAAATGCAGCGCGTTGACTTGAAATTATTCATCTGCTACTATGAAGGTTGATCATCGCACAAGGATCAGCAAGATTGACTGGAGGAATTATTATAATGGCAAAAGATATGGTTTTATATAAGGGCTCATCCGATTATATCGTTTCTGATGATTTACGCAACAGTGTCAATATTGCCATCGCCCTGAGCAAACCCTTATTGATCAAAGGCGAACCGGGTACCGGCAAGACGGTTTTGGCCCAGAGCATTGCCGATGCCCTGAACAAGGAACTGATTATCTGGAATATCAAGTCCACCACCAAGGCCCAGGAAGGACTATATGTATATGATACGGTTCAGCGGCTCTATGATAGCCAATTTGGGGAACATGACGTGGCCAACATCAAGCAGTACATCAAGTTGGGCAAACTGGGCGAAGCCTTTCAAACCGAGCAACAGGTGGTGCTCCTCATCGATGAGATAGACAAGGCGGATCTGGAATTTCCCAACGATCTGCTCTGGGAACTGGATCAGATGACTTTTTATATTCCCGAGACCAAGGAAACCATCAGCGCCCAGACCAGACCGATCGTGATCATCACCAGCAACGCCGAAAAGGAACTGCCGGATGCATTCCTGAGAAGATGCATATTTCATTACATTGCTTTCCCTGAACCGGATGCCATGGAGAAGATCATTCGCGTCCATCACCCCCAAGTGGAAAGAAAACTTCTAGATCAAGCCATGGAGACCTTTTATATGCTGAGAAACATCCCCAATATCCAGAAAAAGCCCAGTACCAGTGAACTGATTGACTGGCTGCAGGCCTTGGTGGTGGGCGGTATCAGCCCCAACAAGATCAAACAGGAATTGCCCTTCCTGGGGGTTTTGCTAAAGAAAAACGAAGATTTGGATACTTTGCTCAATCAACTGTACAACAAAAACCAGAACAAAGCCCAGCCCCGCATGGGCGGCAGCTATTATCGTTAAATCATCGCTTGCCGGGGTTGGCGGAGCAGACCGCCGGGCATGCCGGCAATGAATGATTTTTACAAATAGAGGGACAGCATATGTTTACGAAATTTTATTATTATCTGAAACATTTCGGGGTGCCGGTATCGATGAATGAATGGCAGTCCCTGATGGAAGCATTGGATATGGGCCTGGCTGGATCCAGTCTGACCGGATTTTATCAGCTTTGCCGGGCCTTGCTGGTTAAGACCGAAGCTCATTATGACCGTTTTGATCTGGCTTTTGCCAGTTATTTTGGGGATATCGAGACTCCGGAAGGTTTGCCCGACAAGATATGGGAGTGGCTCAACAAGGAACTGCCGCAGATTGAAATCACCGATGAGATGAGACGCAATCACAATCAGATCGATCTGGACGAGATGAAACGCATGCTGGAGGAAAGACTGCGGGAGCAGACCGAGGAGCACCACGGCGGCAATCGCTGGGTCGGCACCGGCGGAACATCGCCTTTCGGTCATTCCGGCTATCATCCCGGGGGGATCAGAGTGGGAGGCGATTCTCGCAATATGTCGGCGGTAAAAGTGGCCGGGATGAGAAGATTCCAGGAATTTCGAACTGATGAAACCCTGGGGATCAGACAATTCCAAATTGCGCTGCGCAAACTTCGTCAGTTTACCACCCGCCTGGACGGGGTCAAGGACGAACTGGATCTGGACGGAACCATCGACAAGACCAGTCAAAACGCAGGACGTTTGGAGCTGGTTTGGGAGCGCCCCCGGGTCAACGGCATGAAAGTACTGCTGCTTATGGATGCCGGTGGATCAATGATTTCCTACAGTCATCTTTGCAACCAGTTATTTACCGCGGTCAATAAATCCAATCATTTTAAAGACCTGAAGGTATTTTATTTCCATAATTGCATCTACGATTGGCTGTATCATGATTCCAGCTGCAGCCAAAGTGAATATACCGATACCGAATATGTTCTGCGTACTTACAGCAAGGACTATCGGGTGATCATCGTGGGCGATGCCAGTATGGCCCCATACGAATTAATGCGGGTGGGCGGAGTGATCGACTGGGATCTGCACAATGACCTGCCTGGGTTTGAATGGTTAAAAAAGATCCGCAAACAATTTGAGTATTCCGTCTGGCTCAATCCGATTCCCGCCAAATATTGGGACTGGATGGACGGATCGTACACCATCAAGACCATCGGCTCGGTATTTCCCATGGAGGAACTGACCGTGGAAGGACTGGAAAGAGGCATTCGCCGATTAAAGAGCAAGCAAGCCACCGGAGCCGCGCTCAGTGTGAAATAAATTGATCAGTCACCGAAAGACGCCCTGTAATGCACAGGTCGTCTTTTTCTTTGTATGATTGTGAACATCCCAGCCCAATGAAATTGAGGTGAAGCAAACCGTGTCCAAACTGGTGGAGGACTTTGGCGGGAAATTGAAGATGGTTTCGCTGATGGCTCCCCAGGATACAGTCAAGCAGAGCCTGCAGGAAAACTATGCTGATTTTGTAACTACGGATTTGTTGGCCCACAGGAAAAATTCCATATCGGCGCCGCTCCCATGGGGCCCTCCGAGTTGGGACGCAATGATCAATATGTCTTCGCCCTGCCGGCGCGGTATAATTATGCTTTTCCCAGCGGTTATGAAGAAGTAGAGGGAATCCTGGCGGGCAAGCCGCTGATGCCGATGAAACAAGCCCAATAAAGTGAATTGGTAAGCTTAGCCTGGGTATCAAGCTCATCTCCGGGAGGGAACATATACGATGCATAGAGTCTCGCTGGCGAAAATCTTCGCTGCGCCCGTTTCCTCAGGATGACATGCTAAGGTAAATCTACAGTTGAATAAGTTCATTATGCAAAACGCTCATTTATACCGTATGCTGGGATATCCCCCGACATTCCCTGAGCAACGGGCTTCCTGCGTGATGAAAACCTTGTACTGTGAGCCGGTGGTTTAGTTTTAAACCGCCGGTTTTTTATGGGGCCATGAATTAAATCCAGGCAACGCACAAAATTTCCGATTCCCCGCATATATATAGTATTATCCTTTAGTTTGCATCTGATGCTGCTGGTATGAATAAAAAGGGACGCTTTTCATCAACAAAATGAAATACTGTGAATTTCAAGAGATGACGGAAGAAAAGTTTATTAAGGGAGGGATATAGTTGAAAAGTCACTTCCATTCACTTATACAAAAGGATCGACAGGAGAACAAGCCCGAAAACTGGGAGGGAACCCTCCTGGATTATCTGCAGGTCGTCAAAGAAAAGCCACAATTGGTCATGCTGGCCCATGAAAGAATGTATGAAATTATCGCAGCTGCTGGGGTGGATACCATTAAAACGGAAGATCATCCCCGTTTGCGGCGTATTTATGGGAATGATATCATCAAGCGCTATCTATTTTTTGAGCAGGACTTTTTTGGCATCGACAAGGTGATCATGGAGATCGTGCGCTACTTTCATTCCGCTACCATGCGGGGCGAGGAATCCCGTCAGGTTCTATATCTGGTAGGGCCAGTAGGGTCAGGGAAATCCTCGATCATGGAAGCGTTGAAGCGAGCCTTGGAAAAGAGTCTCCCCGTTTACACCCTGAAGGACTGCCCCATGCGGGAAGAACCCCTGCATCTCATCCCCAAACATCTGCGGCCTGATTTTGAGGGTTTGCTGGGAATAAAAATCGAAGGAGAGTTATGTCCCATTTGTCGCTACCGTTTGCTCAACCAATATGACGGAGAGTACGAACGCTTTCCGGTACGCACGGTGGGTTTTTCCATTCGCGGCCGCCAAGGCATAGCGGTGGTTCCGCCGGTTGATCCTAATAATCAAGATGCCTCGGTCTTGGTCGGCTCGGTGGATATTTCCAAAATGGATCTTTATCCGGAAGACGATCCCCGGGTTTTGTCCTTGAACGGCGCGTTTAATGCCGGCAACCGGGGATTGGTCGAATTCATCGAAATCTTTAAAAATGACGTTGAATATCTGCATACCATCATCACCGCCACCCAGGAGAAATCCATTCCATCCCCCGGCAAAGGCCCCATGATCTATTTTGACGGGATTATTCTGGCCCATTCCAACGAGGCTGAATGGAACAAATTCAAATCCGACCATACCAATGAAGCCATCCTGGACCGGATCGTCAAAATCGAAGTGCCTTATTGTCTGGAGCTGGAGCAGGAAGTCAAGATTTATCAAAAGATCTTGAAAATGAGTAAATTCAAGGCTCATATCGCCCCCCATACCCTGGAGATCGCCTCCATGTTCGCGGTCATGAGCCGGCTGGTTCCTTCCCCCAAGGTGGACAGTATCACCAAAATGCGCATCTACAACGGGGAAGAAATCGTGGTCAAGGATTCCAGCCAGCGCGTAGATATCCAGGAATTGCGGGACGAAGCCGTCAAAGAGGGACTGACCGGTATCTCCACTCGTTTTATCATGAAAGCCATCGATAACGCGTTGTCCGAATCGGAGTGTGACTGCATTAATCCGATTCAGGTGATGGAGGCGCTGGTCAAAGCAGTTCGGGCTACTGATATGAGTGAGGAAGACAAGAAAAAACTGCAGGCCTTGCTACAGGAGACCTTAAAGCAGGAATACCATCGGATTCTGGAAAAAGAAGTAACCCGAGCCTTTATCCACGGCTACCGGGAACAAGCCGAAACCTTGTTCAACAATTATTTGGATCACGCTGAAGCCTATGTCAACAAGACCCGCATCAAAGATAAGAACACCGGCGAAGAACTGGAAGTCGATGAGAAATTCATGGAATCCATTGAGAGTCAGCTGGGCATCAGCGGAACGGCTGCCCAAGGATTCCGCAATGATGTCACTGCCTATATGTTTTCCCTGCTGCGCAATCAGATCAAAATTGAATTTGGCAGTTATGAACCGCTCAAAGAGGCCATTGAAAAAAAACTAATCAACTCGGTACGGGAACTGTCCAGAGTGGTTACCCAGGCCCGGGTGCGTGATCAGGAACAAAAACAGAAGTATGACGCCATGGTGGAAGCCATGCGGGACAACGGTTACTGCGAGCATTGCTGCAACGTCATCCTCAAATATGCCGCCAACCATCTATGGAAGGATTAAGGTGGAGTGATGGCAATATTTCGAGAACAGCAACGGGCAGGCCGGGATCGCAGTGCAGAAGACCGCCGCCGTCACCGTCAATTGGTGGAGGAACATATCAAACGCAACCTGGGCAATATTATTGCCGAGGAAAGCATTATCGGCCAAAGCAAGGGCAAAACCTTCAAAATCCCCATTCGGGGTCTGAAGGAGTATCAATTTGTATACGGAGATAACCACCCCGGGGTAGCCAGCGGCAAAGGCGATGAGAAGCGCGGGCAACGAATCACCGAGGCCAGCCGGCCCGTACCCGGGAGCGGGGACGGGGCAGGCAGCATGGAAGGGGAAGAGATCTACGAAACGGAAATCACCCTGGAAGAGCTGGCAGAATATCTTTTTGAAGATTTGCAGTTGCCCTTTATGGAAAGAAAAAAATTTGCCTATATTTTGAGTGATAAAAGCCATAAGCGCCGAGGAATACAACGCAAGGGCATACCTCCCCGCCTGGCCAAAAAGCGCTCAATGGTAGAGAGAATTAAACGCAAAAAATCTATGGAAAGAAAAAAGTTCTCCCTGCTGGAAACGGAAACCACCAACAAGCGCCGGGGGATCCAACGCAAAGGAATTCCGCCGCGGCTTGCCAAAAAGCGTTCCATGATCGAACGCATCAAAAGAATGAAATCA
>CAZACF010000078.1:0-10059 GCA_964483565.1 uncultured Syntrophomonas sp.
TAATGCGTTGAACGAGATATGGATGTATGATATTAGTTTAGGGAAATTGACCCAACTGACGGATAATGACAGCAACGATGTTCAGCCTTGGATATGGAAAAACTATGTGACCTGGGTACAGAATTTAAAGGGAACCCCAGATATTATGTTGATGAATCTTGATAATAGCAAGATTGAGAAAATCGCATCCACTGACTTTTATGAAGTGAAACCTAATATTGATTATGGTTACCTTGCCTACATTACCATCAAAGGCAATTTAGCAGATTTGACTGTGCTGCCACTAAGTGGTGAGGACTCATCTGCTCCGGCCGAGACGACTGCTATTAAACTGTTTATCAACGATACCCAGTATTTTATGAACCCGGAACCATATATCAAGGACGGACGTACGTTGGTGCCGATGCGCAGGGTTTTTGAGATCCTGGGGGCACAAGTCGATTGGAATGAAGCGGAACAAATGGTGACTGCCGTAAAAGGCAGCACGGAGATTAAACTGTATATTGGCAGTCAGACTGCCTACAAGAATGGACAGCCGGTTCAGCTTGAAGTGCCAGCCGAAATTATGGCTTCCACCGGCCGTACCATGGTCCCCTTGCGGTTTGTGTCAGAAGCCTTGGGCTGCAGTGTCGAATGGATCGGAGCCACGCGAACAATAACCATTGATACCGGTATTTAATGAAGATCTGCCCGCAAGCCGAAGGATCGCAGCAACCGATTCTTCGGCTTGTTTGTTTTATAAAAAACTATTGCAGGGTCATTCATATTAAGGATATAATGCAAATAGCTGCCGACCGACCAACCGGTCGGTCGGAAATATTGTAATTAAATTGGGGAGGGCACGATTGGTGAATAGAAGCGGTAGATCAGTCTTTATTATTACGGGTATACTTTTCATTATGATTTTTTCGTTGAGTGGATGCGGCAAGAACACTGAGGTGGTGAAAGAATCTGCTTTGGCGGTGACGGTCGCTGAGGTACAGAAGATGGAGCTGGTGCAAAATGTCAGCTATCCGGGGATCATCCGGGGCCGCAATGAAGTAACCATCATGCCTAAAGTAGCAGCGAGGGTGACCGCTATTTATCTAAAATCAGGTGACCCGGTCACAGCCGGGCAGACGGTTATGACCCTGGACAGCAGTGATTTTAATGCCGCCATTCGTCAGGCCGAGGCCGGGGTAGCCCAGGCAGAGGCTGCTTTAAGAACCAATGCGGTTCAGCTCGAATCAGCTCGGATTAATTATGAGAGATCACAAAAGCTTTTCGAATCAGGGGCACTTTCCCAGGCTGGGCTGGACAATGCGAAAACCGCTTATGATACATTGAATTCAGGCACTGCTCAGGCGGCGGCTGCTTCTGCCCGGGCTGCGCTGGCCAGTGCCCAGGATGCCGTCAACAAATGTACTATAACCTCACCGATCAGCGGTGTGCTGGGCAGTGTGAATCTGCAGTTGGGAGAAACCGCCAGTCCTGCTTCACCGGCTGCGATCGTCACTGATAGTGCTGATCTGGAAGTGGAAGTCATGGTCAATGAGAATGATGTTACTTACATAAAAGAAGGCAGTGAAGTAGATATTGTGGTCAAAGCGGCCGGGCTGGATAGAATCAAAGGAAAGGTAGACAGTATTGCTACAGTGGCTGATCCGAGCAAAAGAAATTTTGCGGTAAAAGTTGCACTTACCAACCCGGAAGGAAAAATACGTTCGGGCATGTTTGCTGAGTTGACGATTGATACGCTTAGTAAAAATGATGTGCTCTGTCTGCCGGTCAATGCGGTTATTCCTCAAAACGGCAGCACGGTGGTCTACACGGTTGATAAAGATAATAAAGCTCGTCCCATCGATGTGCAAGTCGGGATTAAAAATGAGCGCTATATCGAAATCACCAAGGGATTAGAAGCCGGCCAGCAGGTGATTCTCAAAGGTAATACGCTGGTCAATGACGGCAGCTTGGTGCATGTGATTGCCGGAGGTAATAAATAATGAAGATTATTGATATAGCCGTCAAAAGGCCGGTAACCATAACCATACTGGTCTCGGTGGTAATCATGCTGGGGATCTTTACCCTTTCCAAAATGGGATTGAATCTACTGCCGGAAATGAAACTGCCCGTGGCGGTCGTCATGACGACCTATGCGGGGGCCGGTCCCGAGGAAGTGGAGCAGGTCAGCAAAACCCTGGAAAACACCCTGGCCGGGTCCAGCAATATTAATACCATTCAATCTATTTCCCAATCTGGTTCCTCCATTATTGTTATGCAATATAACTGGGGAACCAATATGGATGTGGCCATGACGGATATCCGGGAAAAAATCAGCGTAGTCGAAAATTATCTGCCCTCCGATGTCGAAAAGCCCATGGTTTTCAAGATGGATGTCAACAGCATGCCAATCATTTCCTTGGGAATAACCGGGGGCGATAAAATGTCGCTGGCGCAGCTCCAGATCCTGTCTGAAGATGTTATTGAGCCGCGCTTGTCCCGTTTGCCGGAAGTTGCCTCCGTATATATTACCGGCGGTATGGAGCGGGAGATAAAAGTAGATGTGGATCCGGTCAAGCTGCAAAATTACGGCATATCGTTAAGCCAGATCAATGCGGTCCTACAAGCCGAAAATTTCAACATGTCGAGCGGCACCATATCGGAAGGACAGCGTAAGTATTATGTACGTTCATTGCAGCAATTTGAGTCGATCGATGACATTAAACAGGTAGCCATTACCGGTTCAGGCGCCAATACCATTTACATTGGCGATGTAGCTGCGGTTACAGACGGTTTTGTAGAAGACCGCCAGATCACCCGTGTAGATCGCGGTGAAGCGGTGGGCATTCATTGTATGAAACAGAGTGATGCCAATACCGTAGCGGCCTGTGAATCGGTCAAAGCCGAGATTGCTGCGATTGAAAAAGAACTGGGTGTTGATCTGGATGTTAAATATGCCCTCGACCAATCCGAATATATTACCAAATCTCTGGACAACACCAAAAAGATGATTCTGGAAGGCTCGTTGATGGCGCTGTTAATCTTATTCCTTTTCCTGCGCAATATGCGCAGTACCCTGATTGTATTTACCGCGATTCCCTTATCCATCGTAGCTACCTTCATACTTTTATATTTTAACGGCAGTACCCTGAATCTGATCACCATGGGGGGACTGGCCTTGGGATTGGGGCGAATGATCGATGACTCGATCGTCGTGTTCGAAAATATATATCGTCACCGGACGCTGGGGCTTTCGGCCATGGATGCAGCCGTGACTGGAGCTTCGGAAGTGGGCAGTGCGGTAATGGCCTCCACATTGACGATGATCGTGGTTTTTCTGCCGATCATTTTTACCGAAGGAATCTCTGCGGTTATCTTTAAACCACTGGCTTTAACCGTAGGCTTTGCGGTCTTCTGTTCGTTGCTGGTAGCGTTAACCGTGGTGCCGCTTATGTCATCGCGCATGCTGAGTGATCGTTCCATGGCCATAAAGGATAAAGGCGGAATGATTTACAGACTGACCGAAAGTTTCGGCCTCTGGCTGGATAATCTGGGGGAACGTTATAAACAGGTCATTGCCTGGTCCTTAAACCACCGCAAAAATGTAATCATCAGTGTTACGGTGTTGATGTTGCTGGCCTTCGCAGGTATCCCCCTGGTGGGGGCTGAATTTATGTCATCGATGGATTCCGGAGAAATATCCATCACAGTGGAAATGGACAGAGGTACAGCCATTGAGCATACCACTGCAGTGATCAACCAAATGGAGGAGATCCTGAGTGATGTTCCGGAGGTGACCACCATATTCACCAGTATTGGCAGTTCGGGCAATATGGCCATGTCGAACAGTGTGCAGAGTGACAAGGCTGCCATCACCGTAAGATTGGTGCCCAAGGATGACCGAAAAAAAGACGTTGCCACTGTAACCGAAGAAATCAGACAAGCCATGACTGGTATACCCGGAGCCAAGATAAAGGTTAATGTGGCGAGTACCTTCAGTATGGGAACGTCAACTTCAGATATTGCCATCCAGGTGAAAGGTGACGACCTGGATATGTTGAGGGATCTTGCCACGCAAGTCACCGATGTGGTCAGAAAAGTTCCCGGTACTCGTGAAGTGGCCTCGTCACTTTCAGATGGCACGCCGGAAATGCGTATCAAGGTTGATCGGCAACGGGCAGCCACCTACGGACTGAGTCCAATACAGGTGTCATCAGCCATCAGGAACGCCATGTCCGGTTCGGTTGCCACCACCTATAAAGTGGGCGGAGATGAAGTGGATGTGAAGGTGCGCTATACCCAGGAAGGGCACCAGGATTACTCCTATCTTATGAATTTGAATATTCCCACGGTTACCGGAGCCCAGATTGCACTCGCCCAGATCGCCGATTTTGAATTGGCTGAAGGGCCTACTTCCATTACCCGCGTAGACCAGGTGCGCCAGGCTGAGATTACAGCTTCCTTACTGAACCGGGACTTGCAATCCGTCATAACCGATATCCAAACCCAGGTTGCTGAACAGATAGATCTGCCCGCCGGTTATACAGTGGAGTACGGCGGCAGCAACCAGGATATGGTGGACAGCTTCAAAAGTTTGGCGATGGCCCTGTTGATTGCGATTATTCTGGTGTATGCAGTTATGGCGATTCAATATGAATCGTTCTTTACTCCTTTTATTATCATGTTTTCCGTGCCTACAGCGCTGATCGGGGTCGTAGGCGGTCTGCTGATTACCGGCCGAACCTTCAATGTACAGTCTTTTATTGGCATGATCATGCTGGTAGGTATCGCCGTGGCTAATGCCATCGTATTGGTTGATTATATCAAACGGCTGATCGACAGAGGGGTGGAGAGAAATGAAGCCATCATTGAAGCGGGCCGGGTCAGACTGAGACCGATCCTCATGACGGCTCTGGCAACCATTCTGGCCATGCTGCCTATGGCCACCGGTTTAGGTGAAGGCGCGGAGACTTCAGCGCCGATGGCTACGGTGGTAATTGGTGGACTGTTCGCCTCGACCTTTATCACCCTGGTATTGATACCGGTGGTTTACAGCCTGTTTGATGATTGGGGCCGCAAGATAAAAAAGAAGTTTAAGAAAACAGATACGGCGGATCTACAACTGCCAGCGTAACATTAGGTTATTTTTTAAAGATATAGGTTTTGGATGATTAAGAGGGTTTTGTAAACAGTTTAATGTTAAATGGAGGGACAAAAAATGAAAAAGAAAATGGCAGTACTTCTGTGCCTGACCATGTTGCTGACCATGCTGGCTGCTCCGGTTTCGGCAGCAGACCCTGTGCCCAGTGTTACCATTGACGGGCAAGCGGTGGCTTTTGATGTGGCTCCGGTGATCGATAATGGCAGGGTTCTGGTGCCGCTGCGGGCCATCTTTGAGCAGATGGGAGCGAAAGTAGACTGGGATGATGCCACCAAGACGGCTACAGCGGTGAAAGACGATGTTACCGTGGTGGTCAAGCTCGGCTCCATCTCACCTACCATCAACGGAGCGGTAAAAACCATTGATGTACCTGCCAAACTGGTAGAAGGCGGAAGAATTTTAGCCCCCCTGCGGTTTGTTTGTGAGGCCTTTGGCGGGGTGGTTACTTGGGATGCCGATACGTATGTGGCGGCAGTTAAAACCACCCAAGATGAACCTGTAACGCCTGCGCCAGACCAGCCAGTTGTTCCAACTGAAATGACCCTTACTTTGCAGCAAGCAGTCGACCTGGCGGTGCAGAACAATTCCAATATTCAATTGGCAGCGGCTGATCGGGACAAGAAATCAAAATCATCTGCCTATGCGGCCAGAACGGGCCGGGATTTGGAAGATAGTTATCTCGAATCGGCTTTTGCAGGCAAAAGAGCCATTTACCTTGCGCCCAAAATCGCTGAACGCCAAAAACAGCAAGCAGAACAGGTCTACGATATTACTGTCAACGGGGTGAAAGTCCAGGCGGAAAATGCTTTTTATGAGTTGATCAAAGCCCATGAGAAACAGCAGATAGCTGAAAACGCTTTGCAAAGGGCCGACGAACAATTGCGTATGGCCAACAGTAAATATGCGGTGGGAGCGGTTGCCAGAATAGAAGTAATTCAAAATGAAGCTGCTCAGGCGGCAGCCCGAGCCGGTTTAACATCGGCCCAGACCAACAGCCGGCAGAAAATGTTGGAATTGAACAAGGTAATAGGCTTGGATATGACAACGATAATTAATCCTTCCGGGGTTTTCGAATTTAAGGCGGAAAGTTATGAATTACAAGCATTGTTGGAGCAAGCCGGAAAGGAAGCCATGGCGATTATATCAGCGAAAAATGATGCAGATATTGCCCAATGGAACTACGAAGCATACTTAGACTATTACGGAGCCAATAACCAAGATGCACAATTGGCCAAAGAGGATGTTAAAGCTGTTCAAGCCTTGCTACAGCAAGCCAAAGATAATATAGTAACAACCGTCAATCAGACTTATGCTAACTACCGATCGCTGGAAGAGCAGTATCAATATCTGCTTAAAGCGGTAGAACTCAGCCAGGAAGCATACCGCCTGCAAAAACTTAGTTATGATGTGGGCATGACAACGTTCGAGGATGTACAGAAGGCTTCCGACGATCTGCAAAAAGCTGAAGCCGCTTTGTCTGAATGCATTTTTGCTTACAACACAATTAAATCGTCCATGAAATATAGCATCTATCAGTAATAGATACGGGGGTATTTCAGACGTCTTGTCAAGACGGGTGGAGTATCCCCGGGACTTTTTGATTATGGAGGGGCACAATGAGAGAAAAAGATCCTAAAGAAGCGAAAAGAGAACTAATTTTCAAAGCGGCAGCAGAGGTCTTTTCTGCACGGGGATACCACCAGGCTACCATGAGCGAAATAGCAGCGGCAGCCGGGATCGGCAAAGGAACCATCTATGAATACTTCCCCAGCAAACTGCAGCTGTTTCAACAGATGTTGGGCAAAGGTATGGAAACTTATTATGCCTCATTTGATGCCCAGGAATTAAAACGTAAATCTATTCGGGAGAGGCTACGAATTATTATGGAGGGCCATATTGAATTCTGCCGCCAGCAAGGACAGGTGACCCGGCTATTCTTCTGGGAAACCGGAGTACAGGATGAAGAAGTGAAAGCTTGGATGCTGCAAATGCGTAAAGAAAAAGAGGAAAAACTGCAGGCTTTGCTGGTGGACGGCATTACCAGCGGTGAACTGCGCGAGCATGACACCTATGTTATGGCCTTGATGATTTCAGGCGTGATCGGTTCCATATGGGTACCCCTGGTGTTGGATGAATGGGACATTGATACCGGCCCTCTGGCTGAAATGATGATTGAAAACATAATGAACGGGATTCATAACAGGGCCTGAGGAATGAGGGAATTAATCAAAAACCGGGAGTTATTATGATACATAACTTTCAAATCGTAGTTACATATTTGCAAACGAAGACCGCATATATTCAAACAGTCTGCCTGGCAACTGTGCTGGTACTTGCCTTGGTTTGTCCTGCCCGGGCCGCCGATTTTATTGATACCAGAAATAACTGGAATCGGGTAGAGATCTCCCAACTGGAATCCATCGGGATACTTAAGGGTTACCCCGATGGTAGATTTTACCCTGAGCAACCGGTCAGCCGGGCGGAGTTTTCCAAAATATTGGCGCTGGCCCTGGGGGAAAGAAAATCTGCGCTGGATCTTGCCCGGGCAACACCCATTTTTAATGATATACCCTCTGATTTTTGGGCCAAAGGCTTTATTACCGCTGGAGTTGAGAATGGCTGGCTGCAAGGCCAGGGGACCTATTTTGCGCCGGAGGCTTATATAACCCGCCAGGAAGCAGCGGTTATTTTGAGCCGGATTCAAAAGGGCGAAGTTCCCGCCCTGGAGAAACCTAAGCTTGCCTATAGAGACAAAGACAGTATAGCCAACTGGGCGGTGGAAGGAATCCAAAAAACGGCCGACCAGGGATTGATGATGAGTTTTCCGGATGAATCATTCCGTCCTTTGGACAAGTTAAGCCGGGCGGAAGCGGTTCATTTATTGGCGGTAATTATGGATCAGCGGGGAACGCTATTTGATTTTAACGGGCTGTTGAAAAAAGCTGATAGCCAGGGACTGACCATCCAGGTGGACGGAACGGAGAGACTATTTAAACTAGGCGATGAAGCGCAAATTTTTGACCGCAGCAACTTGATTGCCGATACAGCGGATTTATTTCCCGGGCGAATAAACTTCAACGTCAACAGCAGCGGGGATATAAGTTTTGCCCGTCTTAGCTATGGCGACGACTATTTGGATGTAAACACGGATCAGTTGGAAACACCCGCAACGAAGAAGGAAATGGTTTTATCTCAGGCAGACATTCCCCAGGAAGATGAAACCGGAGAAGTTCTGGCATTTGATGAGCAGGGTTCCAATAAAAACCAATCGCTTTCCCAAAGCCAGCCGGAATTGCCACTGAGCACCGCGCAGGAGGCTGCCAAAATAAAACAAATGCGAACTGAAACCGGCGCCAGCGGGCAGGGAGCAACCATCGCAGTGATTGATTCCGGTATTGACCCGCTGCAGCAGGATCTACAGCGCACCCCGGATGGGCGGCGCAAAGTTGTCGATTGGGTGAATTTCAGCCAGGAAGGCCGGGTAGAAACCAATTTGTCGGCCTATGCCGCCATATCTGACAATTCTATTAATACCAGCAACGGCGTCTATACCCTGCCCGGTATCGAAAGATCACAAAGCGGTCAATATCGCTATGGCTTTTGGTCGGAAGAGTGGATCACCTATCTGCATGATTTCGATTTTACCGGCAACGACAGCAATAAGGATCAGATCATGGTACTGGCGGTGGACACTAGAACGGCGGGTATATATGACACGGTTTTTGTGGATACGAATCATAATTTCAGTCTGGCCGATGAGGTGCCTTTAAGAGTATATCGTGAGAATAGATTTAATTACGCTGCCTTTCCAAAAACTACTGATCTGCCGCAAGGATTTTCGTTTGTATTGTGCGACATTTGGAATGGCGGAAATGAAGTTAGTTTTGGCTATGACAGCGAGGGTCACGGCACTCATATAGCTGGCATTGCGGCTGCCAATGGCAAGCTGCAGGGGGTCGCTCCCAATGCCCAGCTGATCGCCCTGAAAGTAGCTGACAGTGCGGGTATAGCTTACCTTGAGGATACGCTCCAGGCAGTGGAATATGCCGTTAAAAATGGAGCCAATATCATTAATCTCAGCCTGGGCTATTATGAACCGGACGAAGAAGCGATTAAAAAATTTAGAAATCGCATCGACGAACTGGCTGCTCACACCTTGATCTGCGTGGCTGCGGGCAATAGCGGCCCGGGCTTGTCAACCCTGATGGTGCCGGCTGATGCGCCCCGGGCATTGACGGTAGGGGCTTATATCGACCCGGAGATGAGCAATACTAATTACGGATGGGCGATCGAATCAGCCAGGCCCTGGTATTTTAGTTCAGCTGGACCAGCCGGGGATGGCAGCTTGAAGCCTGACCTGCTGGCCCCCGGTTCAGTTATTTCCACCGTGCCGGTCTGGACTGGCCAGTCCTTCCAGCTGATCGAAGGCAGCAGCATGGCTGTACCTTTTGCGGCTGGAACAGCCGCTTTACTGATGGAGGAAATGTGGAAGCAGGGGCATGGTTTCAACAGTTTGATGATCAAACAAGCACTTGTCCAGGGGGCTCGTCCGATCGAAGGGCTGTCAATGGCGGAACAGGGCTATGGGATGCTGGATGCTTTTGAGGCCAGCCGGATTATTATGCAAGTAAACATTTTACCAGATGACAGCAATGTCAAGGTTTCATCAGTTCTTTCCGGCGTTGGGTCAGGTCTGTTGCTTCGGCAATTCATCCCCGGACGGGCCAGCTTTGTTATTGAGAATCGCAATCAGGAAGCGCAGCTTAGCTGGCAAAGCAAGTCAGACTGGCTGCAGTTGCATAATCCGCCTGTTTATTTGCCCCCCAGCGGTCAAAGAGATTTGCAGGTCAAATATGATGTTCCTGCCCAGCCGGGACTATATACCGGTCTGATCGAAGGGACCTTTGTTGATTCCCATC
>CAZACF010000079.1:0-10048 GCA_964483565.1 uncultured Syntrophomonas sp.
GGCAGCGAAAAGACGGAAATTTATGCTTTTGCTTATAAAGCCCTGGCAGCCACACTGGACAATAGCCTTACGGCGGATGATCTGGTAGCGCTGACTTTGGAGACCGGTAATTTTGGTGTAACCACCATGGCCATGCTGGATGAAGCCAATACCTCCAAATATGGTAATCCTGAACTCACCGAGGTAAACATCGGGGTAAGAAATAATCCGGCGATCTTGATTTCGGGTCATGACCTGACCGATCTGGAGCAACTGTTGGAGCAGACCAGAGGAACCGGTGTCGATGTCTATACCCACAGCGAGATGCTGCCGGCCCACTACTATCCTGAATTTAAAAAGTATGACAATCTGGTGGGCAACTATGGCAATGCCTGGTGGAAACAGCTGACGGAGTTTGAATCTTTCCATGGACCGATCCTGTTTACAACCAACTGCATTGTTCCGCCCAAAAGTGAGGAAATCAGATCCAGAATCTTTACGACCGGTGCCTCCGGATACCCGGGCTGTAAACACATAGCAGCAGACCAGGACGGTAAGAAGGACTTTTCTGAAATCATTGCTATGGCCAAGACGTTGCCGGCACCCGCTGAAATTGAAACAGGCACCCTCGTGGGAGGATTTGCCCATGAGCAGGTATTTGCCCTGGCAGACAAGGTGGTTGACGCGGTTAAATCCGGTGCGATTAAAAAATTCTTTGTTATGGCCGGTTGTGACGGAAGAATGAAGAACAGAGAATACTATAGTGAATTTGCCCAAAAACTTCCTCATGATACGGTTATACTGACGGCGGGCTGTGCAAAATATAAATATAACAAATTGGATCTGGGTGACATCGGCGGAATTCCAAGAGTGCTGGATGCCGGACAGTGCAACGATTCCTATTCACTGGCCTTGATTGCGCTGAAACTGAAAGAGGTTTTTGGCCTGGATGATGTGAATGATCTGCCTATCGCCTATAATATTGCCTGGTATGAACAGAAGGCCGTCATTGTTCTGCTGGCACTGCTGTCCCTGGGCGTCAAGAATATTCACTTGGGACCCACTCTGCCGGCTTTCCTGTCGCCCAACGTAACCAGCGTTTTGGTAGATACTTTTGGAATTGCCGGGATCGGTTCAGTTGATGATGATATCGCGTTGTTTATGGGTGCATAATCAGGACTGTTACAACGGGACGTTCTTTCTGTAACAAAAGGTTCATACTAGACAATGTTACGCAAAGAAACGTCTCGGCGTAACATAAACAGGACTGACAGAAAAGAAATATATTTCAGAAAATTAAATGGTGAAGGAGGCTGTTCATGATGGGAAAAGCGACACAGGATCTTAGAAATGAGCATGATGCCATTGTACATGTTTTGGAAATTCTAGATGCAATGATGAATAACGATAAAAAAGAAGATACGAAAATGCTTCAGTATTACAGTGAAGTGGTTGACTTCCTGAAAATCTTCGCAGATAAATGTCATCATGGCAAAGAAGAGAATCATTTGTTTGTGGATCTGGAGAAGCACGGCATTCCCAATCAAGGAGGTCCGATCGGAGTCATGCTACATGAGCATACCCAGGGCAGAGAATATATTGCATTGATGACGCAATCTGTGGAAGCCCAAGATGTGACGGCCTTCAAAGCTGCTGCGGTCAATTATGGTGATCTGCTCAGAAGTCATATAGATAAAGAAAACAATGTTCTGTTTGTCATGGCGGATAAAGTATTGGATGATGCCAGGCAGGATGAACTGTTCGAGAAATTTGAACAGCATGAGGAAACGGTCATAGGACAGGGAGTTCATGAAGAACTGCATGCGAAGATGCATAAATGGGCGGAAGTATTTGCCGTAAAATGATTTTAAGGTAAGCAAATCAATGCTTACGAAGAGGCCACAAACGTTCATTTTCCGAATCATCAAGGGGTTTCAGAGTTAGATCTGGAACCCCTTTTCATATTTGGCGGGCATAGGGAAGCTGGTTGCCCCCTACAACAGGTGCATTGGTTGATAATGCAGGATCAATATTGTTGTGTTGATTGAGGCAATGCTATATGACCGGAAGTTGCATTCCATTTTGGCTTTTTACCGGGTGAATGAATGCCGTTTTAAAAGGAACTTCTGAATCTTGGTAGAATATAGTTTATAGGAATTGTATGCGGAATAATTTTTGAGTACTTACAGCATGTTTGGTAGCTTGGTAACCTGACCGAATCTTCACAAATCCGTTGATAAATACCGAGAGAAAAAAAGGGAGGTCTCATCATGAGCGAGCAAGCTGTAGTTTGGAAAAAAGAAGAGGGTATTTGCGTCATAACCATGAATCAACCGGGTAGCCTGAATGCCATCAGCAAAGCAATTGTAGCCGGGTTGGAAGAAGCAATGGAGGATTGTTTTGATTCAGCCATCAGGGCCGTGGTATTGACCGGATCGGGACGAGCTTTTTGCGCCGGCGGGGATATCGCTGAAGCGATTAATGACGGGGCACCGCATTGGATGTTGCAGACACCAAAAAAACTGGCGGTGGCAACCAGTGCCATGCGCAGATTGCCCAAGCCGGTTATCGCCGCCATAAACGGTCCGGCCATGGGAGTAGGGATGAGTATTGCCATGGCCTGTGATCTGAGAATCATGTCTGACAAAGCCAGCTTGTCCCAGTCGTATACCTCCGTGGGGCTTAGCCCGGATGGTGCCTGGACGACGACCGTACCCAGAATAGTAGGGGTTGCCAAAGCTTTGGAGATGGTAATGCTGGACCAGCCCATCAAAGCCGACGAAGCTTTGAGACTTGGCTTGGTCAGTATGGTTGTACCGGCTGCCGAATTGGAGGCAGAAACCATGCAGCTGGCCAGGAAATTGGCAGCTGGCCCGACCAAGGCTTATGCAGCTGCCAAATTGCTGATTAATGAATCCATGCTGCAGGGGATGGAAGGGCAGATGGAGCGGGAACGCTATACAATCTCTGCCTGCGCCGAAACGGAGGACTTTATTGCCGGGAGCAACGCCATCTTCAATAAAAGTCAAGCCGTTTTCAAGGGAAAATAAGGGTCTTAAAGAAGCTGCCGGCAATCCATTTGGATAATTTCGCCAACTCTCAAGATGACATTTGGCATATTAATTGAAAATAATTTGATGATGCAAAACCCTCAAATTAACACTGATACGCTTTGAGGAGGCCTAAGTTTCTAATTCCAAAGGTGACGGTAAAGAAATGATTACTTCTGCGCCGCCGCCGGACAGGTTCTGAATTCTAATGGTTCCGGAGTGCTCGTCCACGATCTTTTGCGCTATGGTCAAACCCAATCCGGAGCCGGCTTTGTCACCGGTGTAGAAATAATCAAAAGCATGGGCAAGCCCGGTTGGGCTGAAACCGGCCCCGTCATCCTTAATTCTAATGATAGCCTGGTTGCCGTCACGCCCGGTAACGACCTCGATATGGTGTTTGGCATGGCGTATGCCGTTGGATAGGACATTGACCAATAGACTGTGCAGTTGATCCCAATCACCAACCACCCAAATGGAACGCGATGCGTTTGTCTGGATTTGCACGTCTCTTTCCAGAGCGTAACCACCGACGGTTTCCAGGGCCTGGTCCAAAATATAGCTGAGATCATGGGGCAAAAAATAGGTATCATGCGGCTGTTCAAGGATGGTGATATCGATCATGTTTTCCACTACATCCCGCAAACGAAGACTTTCTTTATGGATGATCTCTACAGCATGATCCAAAGCTGGTCCGGTGAAAACCCCATCGCGGATTCCTTCTGCATAACCATGGATGCTCATCAGCGGAGTTTTTAACTCATGGGAGGCATTCTGAAAGAAACGGCTGCGACTCTCATCATAGCGCTGCAGGCGGTCGGCCATTTCATTAAAAGCGGTGGCCAACTGGGCCAGTTCATCATCCGAGGTAACCTGCAGGCGCAACTTAAATTGGCGGTTGCCCACAGCTTTGGCGTAATCCTCCAGAGTTCTGAGCGGTCTGACCAAATAACGAATCAAGAAAAAGGCGATCAACAGCGCCATCACAAAGGCGGCCGCAAGGCTGCCAAAAATCGTCAGCAGCGTCTCTCGGTACATCGACTGCAGCTTACTGACAGCGACGAAGGTCAATACCGTTCCGCCGCTGCGTTCCGGCACTTCGGCGGCCAGATAAATATTATTGTTATAGATATTGGCCTGATTTCGATCATATGATTCATCCGGGCGCAGTGATTCCGGGAGCCGGGATACGACCTGGTTGAGCGGGAACTGCTCCGGGCGGCTGCTGTAAACAATCCGATCCTGGGCGTTGATCCATAAAAAATCGCTCTCAACTGAACGCCCCAACAACAGAATGGTCAGGGGCGTCTCGCTTTTTTCGGACGGGATTGCTCCGGAACGAATTGCATGAGCTATTTCCCAGGCCTGCCTTTCCAATCCGATTGCGGCTCGTTTTTCCAACACGCCGATAAGAATTGGATAAAAAGCCAAGGCTGTTACCAGAAAAGTGAATAACACTACACTGAGAAAACCGATCAATATTTTAGTTGATATACTTTTCCACATTCCCATCTAACCTGTAACCGTACCCCCATATCGTCTTTATATTAGTCTCGGAATGACTTTCATTCAGTTTGCGGCGCAAGCGTTTAATCATATCGTCAACTGCTCGCTCGCTGCCATCATAATCATAGCCCCAGATCCGGTCCAACAATTCCTGGCGATTAAATGTACGCTGCGGATGTTGAATCAACAAGGCCAACAATTCATATTCCTTGCTCGACAAACTGATTTCCTCACCGTCAATTAAAATCAATCTATCCTTGGGGATTAATTTCAGATTACCGGCCAGCATATAGGTTTGAGAATCAGGAGGAACCTGGGTGCGGCGAAATATTGAGCGAACCCGGGCGGCCAGTTCGCGCGGGCTGAATGGTTTGGGGAGATAATCATCCCCGCCTATTTCTAATCCCATGATCCGATCCAAGGCTTTGCGACGGGCAGAAATAAAAATGATGGGGATGGCGCTGCGCTGACGAAAATCCCGGCAGAATTGCAAGCCGTCCTGGCCGGGCAGCATAATATCCAGAATCAACATATCCGGATAGCTTGACTCCAAACGCTGCGACAATTCCTCAATACTACCGAAAGTCTCTACCGTGTACCCCTCTTTCTGAAGATACCGGGAAATTAATTGGCAAATGTTTTCTTCGTCATCTACGACAAATATAGTGCTCACAGTCTATACGCCCCTTAGTCAGGTGTTTTTGTTATCATAGGCAAGAGATGTGGCAAAAACATGTAAGCGCTAAACGCCCAGTATCTGCCTCAATTTTGCCACAATTTTATTCTATGATGGATTAGATGGATGCTTGTGAAGCACTCTTTAGGTTTAATTCTAACATGAATGATGGTTATATAAAAATGGCGGTGATTTATCGAATATCTGCCCATAATGATACTGGCAAATGCGCTGAATCTCTCCTGGCAGAGAGAACGGGGGAACCAAACGTGGGGTGAATCCAAAAGGTAGGGAACGCCCTTTTCCCGAACCCGTCAGCTAACTTCGTAAGCGCTTTTAGGGAATCCGAGGTTAATACTTGATCACTCAACCAAAGGAGGACCTTTGGTTTTTTATTTTCAAATCTCGGCCCTTTTCGATTATGAGCATTCCTGCTTAAAAGGAGTGACAGCATGAAAGAATCAGGGAAGATCAATCATCTATATCAATCCCTACTACGTAGCAATGAATACCTGCGATGTTCTTCTTCATTCTCTGCTTGCTCTGCCCATTTATATCAAAACCTAATTCAAACATCCTCTGAGACCTACTTCTGAAGCAAAAGCGGTCTGCGAATGACGGGTCTGCAGATGCGTTTGCAAGCAACCAGGCAGTTTCTGCGTGGCATCATAGACATCCCTAAAATAATGAAGGATTACGATTTGCCTATAATCAACACCCGTTATTGGTAGAATGCTTGGCAATCACATTAAGACAGGAGGAACTTATGGAAGATATTACAGAAAAAATTATTGTACAAGATTTAATAAAGATCTTTGAAAGCCATTCGCCCAAAGCCATTAACCTGGTTAGAGAAGGCAAGAGCAAAGAAGCCATGCGCCGGGAGGCAGGACTGACGGTAGGTGTAAACAATGTCAGTTTTACCATTCGTCAGGGTGAGATATTTGTGATTATGGGCCTGTCCGGAAGCGGCAAATCAACCATCCTGCGCTGTCTTAACCGTCTGATTGAACCAAGTGCAGGAAAAATCATCATTGATGGAACTGATATTACCAAGCTGAAAAGAAAAGAACTGCAAATTTTCCGCCAACAAAAAACCGCCATGGTTTTTCAGCAATTTGCCTTACTGCCACATCGCAAGGTACTTCACAATACGGTTTATGGGTTGGAAGTTCAGGGCGTTGCCAAACAGGAAAGAGAGGAAAAAGCCATTCAAATCCTGGAGATGGTTGGGCTGAAAGGTTGGGAGAACAAATATCCGTCCCAATTGAGCGGAGGCATGAAACAACGGGTAGGTCTGGCCAGAGCGCTGACCAATGATGCGGATATTTTGCTGATGGATGAGGCTTTCAGTGCCCTTGATCCGCTAATCAGGGAAGAGATGCAGGATGAGCTTTTAAACCTCCAGCAAAAGATGAACAAGACCATTGTATTTATTACCCATGACTTGAATGAAGCGCTTAAACTAGGCGACAGAATAGCTTTTCTGCGAGATGGAGAACTGGTTCAGGAGGGAACTCCCGAAGAGATAACCACCAATCCGGCTGATGATTATGTGGCTAGATTTGTAAGAGGTGTTGATATAAGCAAGATCCTGACCGCCGGCGACGTAATGAAAAAACCACTTCCGTTGATAACGCTGCGGGATGGGCCAAATGTGGCGCTGAGAATTATGAAGGAGTATGGGATATCCAGCTTGTTTGTGGTGGATCGCAACCGCCATTTACAGGGAATTGTTACCGTAGAAATGGCAGTTGATGCAGCCAAAGCCGGTATTTCCGGTTTAAATAATGTCGAACTGGCAGAGGGTCCGGTGGTCATGGAGAGTACCCCCGTCCTGGATACTTTGAGCATTATGGCGGAGAGTAAACTGCCTATGGCCGTGGTAAATGAAGAAAACAAGCTGTTGGGAATCATCGTCCGGGGCTCCATTCTGGCTGCCCTTGCTTCGTACAAGGGGGATGAATAAAATGACTAAGATTCCGCTGGCCTGGATGATAGATGAGTCGGTTAAATGGCTGCAAATCAGCTATGGTGACAGCCTGGATGCTTTTTCTGCCGCTTTTCGGAGCAGTATTGACAGCGTGGGAATATTTTTGTCTATTGTCCCTTGGTGGCTGATTATTCTTTTGTTCGCTTTTTTAGCCTGGCGATTCAGCGGTTGGAAACTTTCCCTGGGCACGATCCTCGGTTTGTTTATCATTTATAATCTCGAACTGTGGGCACCCTTTTTAGATACTTTGATTTTGGTTATTATTTCTGCCGCCATTTCCATTATGGTAGGAATCCCGCTGGGCATTATGGCGGCTAAAAGCAATCGATTCCACCAAGCGATTTCGCCAATCCTGGATGTTATGCAAACCATGCCTTCCTTTGTTTATCTCATCCCCGCCTTGCTGTTTTTCGGCATTGGCCAGGTCCCGGCGGTATTTTCGACGGTAATCTTTGCTATGCCCCCGGCCATCCGCTTTACCGATCTGGGGATTCGCCAGGTTCCCATCGATCTGGTGGAAGTAGGGGAAGCTTTTGGTTCCAGCCCCCGACAATTACTATGGAAGATCCAGATACCGGTTGCGTTGCCAACCATTATGGGGGGGGTAAACCAGACCATGATGCTGTCTTTATCAATGGTGGTCATTTCGGCCATGATTGGCGCCGGTGGATTAGGAGCAGGAGTCCTGGAGGCCATCAGCCAGCTCAAGATAGGGATGGGATTTGAGTACGGGGCCGCAGTGGTTATTATCGCCATTATATTAGACCGGCTCTCTCAAGGGATTGGGCGTTCTTTAGGAACGCATGATCATACAAATAACGAGGAGGAATAAAAATGTTAAAAGAACTCAAGAAAAGCTCCCGGATTTTACTGTTGTCTTTGCTGGTGGTGCTGGTGGCCAGTTTGGCAGTGGGATGCTCCGGTACGCAGCAGGCCACCACTTCGGGAGAAGGAAAGGGAACGATCAACATTGGTTATGTCAACTGGGCTGAATGTGTCGCGGTCAGCAACCTCTGGCAGGTTATCCTTGAAGAGCAGGGATATGAAGTGAAACTTACCCAGTTGGATGTGGCGCCGGTCTTTGTAGGTTTAAGTAAAGGGGATATTGACATCTTTATGGATGCCTGGCTTCCCATTACCCATGAAGCCTATTGGAAAGAATATAAAGATAATTTGGATGACTACGGCATTTGGTATCAGGAGCCGGCCAAGATCGGAATAGCTGTACCTAAATATGTGACCATTGATACCATTGCCCAGCTAAAGGATGAAGCGGCCAGGTTTAAACGTCAAGTCATCGGGATAGACCCCGGTGCCGGCATTATGAAGGCCACCGTACGTGCCAATGAAGCGTACCAGCTTGGTTTTGAGGTTGTTCAGGGAAGCGAAGCGGCCATGATGGCAACGCTCGAAAAAGCCTACAACAAGAATGAATGGATTGCCATCACCGGATGGAGTCCCCATTGGATGTTTGCCAAATATGACTTGAAGTACCTTGAAGATCCGAAAAAAGCATATGGTGAAGAAGAAGAGATTCATATCCTGGCCAATAAAGATTTCAGCAATGAACAGCTTGGAATAGCGACGATGCTTAAAAAATTTAAAATGACCGATGCCCAGATTGGCAGCCTTGAGGGATTGATAAATGATGGTATGGATCCGGCGGATGCAGCCAAACAGTGGATAAAAGATAATAAAGATACCGTAGACAGTTGGATTCAATCATAAAGGATGAAAGAGTTTCAGGCAATCATCCTGAAACTCCTTTTCCGATAGTGGTCATTAATTGATGTGGAAATCAGCAACAAGGCGCTTCTGGTGTTTATGTACCTGCATCAACACTGGCAGCGCCTTTGATGATTTTTATTAAAAGGGTCATGATTTACCGCATTTCTAGTCAGACAGCGGGTATTTTTTAGTCCAAGTAGGATAGCGCTAACCTATCAACACCAACTGGAAGTCGCCTGCATTAATTGATAAAATGATAAAAAAACAAATATGTATAATATAGGGGAAGGTTGGGTTATCCAGGAGAGGGGGAGAGTAATGAGTAAATTAATCCTTATTTCCAATCGTTTGCCGGCAACGGTGCAAAAAAACAACGGGCTGCTTACCTATCAAAAAAGTATCGGGGGTCTGGCCACCGGCTTAAAAAATTATCATGCCCAAGCGGACAGCATTTGGGTAGGCTGGCCGGGAATAGCGGATGAAGAAATCACCCCGGAAGAGAAAAAAATTATGCAACAGGAACTGCAAAGCGACCACCAATGCCGACCGGTTTTTCTCACCGAGCAAGAGATCGAACAATACTATAACGGATTTTGCAACGAAACGATCTGGCCGTTATTTCATTACTTTACCAACCTAACCAAATATGAAGCAGAGACATGGGAAGCCTATCGACAGGTAAATGAGAAATTCTTCCAGGCGGTAGAGCCGGTAATTGATCATAACGATACCATTTGGGTTCACGATTATCAGTTGATGTTGCTGCCCAAAATGATCAAGGATCGTTTTCCGGATGCCCAGGTGGGTTTTTTTCTTCATATTCCCTTTCCTTCCTTTGAAATCTTCCGCCTGCTGATTTGGCGGGAAGAGATTCTGCGGGGATTGTTAGGGGCTGACTTGATTGGATTTCATACCTTCGAATATGCCCGCCATTTCATTAGCAGCGTGCGGCACTTGCTGGGCTTGGAGAATACCTTGAACCGGATCAGTTATGAAGATCGCTACGTTTATGTAGACGCTTTTCCGATGGGGATTGATTACCCCTTTTTTGCCCGGGAAACAGCAAACGAACCTTTTCAGGATGAGGCTTTGGAGATTATCGAACAGACCATAGGGATG
>CAZACF010000080.1:0-4442 GCA_964483565.1 uncultured Syntrophomonas sp.
CATGAAAACACAATTGTTGATTGCCAGCCGCAACCAGAAGAAGAAAAATGAATTGCAGCAGATATTGGATGATTTGGACTTTGCCTTGCTGAGCCTGGATGATCTGCCGCCCTTGCCTGAAGTGGAAGAAGACGGCAGCACATTTGCCGAGAACGCCATTAAAAAGGCGGTCACGGTAGCCCAACAAACCGGCATGCTGACCCTGGCCGACGATTCCGGTCTGGTGGTGGATGCGCTGCAGGGAGAACCGGGAGTTTATTCCGCACGCTATGCCGGGCCTGAAGCTGATGATGAAAAAAACAATCGCAAGCTGTTGCAGGCTTTGGCAGATACGCCTGATCACGAGCGTACGGCTCGTTTTGTTTGTGTAATTGCCCTGGCCCTGCCGGATGGGCAAGTAGAAACCGTGCAAGGCATCTGTAATGGCAGAATCGAACGATTGCCCAGAGGTACTGCCGGTTTTGGCTACGACCCCTTGTTTGTACCGGATGGGTATGAAGCAAGTTTCGCCCAATTGCCGCCTCCGGTCAAAAACTCCATCAGTCATCGCGGCCAAGCGCTGGCACTGATCAAACCTTTGTTACAACGTATCAAGCAGGGGGAAGGAAATGCTGATTGCAGTCGTGGCTGATACCCATGGTGAAACGGAGGAGATCTGCAGACATCTGCAAGCGTGGAAGCTGGATGTGTTGATATTTGCCGGCGACTACTATCGTGATGGTGAGAAAATAGCCAAATCTTTGCAAATTCCTTATCACGGCGTCAGGGGCAATTGCGATCGCAATGAGCCGCGAGCTGCAGACGAAGAGATTATTACCATAAAGGACAAAAAATTTTATATTTTACATGGTCATTTGTGGGGGGTCAAGCAGAGCATCAACCGCATGTATTATCGAGCCTTGGAACGCAAGGCGGATGTGGTTGTTTACGGCCATACCCATGTCGCTCACCTGGAGCAAATTGACCACTTGTGGTTGATCAACCCTGGCAGTGCGAGCCGTCCCCGAATTGATAAGCGTGGCAGCTACGTATTGATTGATTGGCAGCAAGAGGTTTTTTCACCCCAGTTGATAAAAATGTAAAAAAGAAAAAAATTTTAATGACTTTTTTATATATACAGGATGATAATTAAATAGCGAAGATATTCTTATATAGTCGAAGGAGGATGGCAAATTGAAACAGACCGCTCTCATATCAATGCACCGCAAATATCAGGGCAAATTGATTGATTTTGGAGGATGGGAGCTTCCCGTTCAGTACACCGGGATTGTCAAGGAACATCACATGGTCAGACAAAAGGCCGGCCTTTTTGATGTCTCTCACATGGGGGAGGTCGAGGTAAAAGGCGAGGGAGCCGAAGAATTTATTCAAAAACTGGTTACCAACAACGTCAAATTGATGTCAGACGGGGAAGTAATCTATACCTTGATGTGTTATCCCCATGGAGGAGTGGTCGATGATCTGTTGGTCTACCGCTATTCTACTCAGCACTATTTTTTGGTGGTCAATGCTGCCAATACCGACAAGGATTTTGACTGGATCAAGAGTAACTGCCCGACCAGCCTGGAATGCAGCAACGTTTCCGACCAATATGCCCAACTAGCGGTTCAGGGACCGAAAGCTCAGGAAATCCTGCAGAAATTGACAGACTTTAACCTCGATCAGATCGAATTTTTCCATTTCGAGCCCGCCATTCAAGTCAGCGGGGTCCCATGTCTGATATCCCGTACAGGTTACACGGGAGAGGATGGCTTTGAATTGTATATTTCCCCTGGACAAGCCGAACAACTCTGGGAAGCCATACTGCAAGCCGGCGGAGAGGATATTGCCCCGATCGGATTGGGAGCGCGCGATACACTGCGTTTTGAAGCCAAACTGCCCCTGTACGGACAAGAAATCGATCAGGATATCAATCCTTTGGAAGCCAAACTGGGCTACTTTGTCAAATTGGATAATGATGATTTTATCGGCCGCGATACCTTGCGCCAAGTGAAAGAAGATAAACCGGCCCGCACCCAGGCGGAGTTTTACATGTTAGGCAAAGGCATCCCCCGTTCGCATTATGAAGTGCAAATCGATGGTCAAAAGATTGGTTGGGTCACCAGCGGGGGCTATTCCCCCACCCTCGATAAAAACATCGGTTTGGCCCTTATTGATCGACAATATTACGAAAACGAAGCCCTGATCGATATTATGATCAGGGACAAACCCGTCCAGGCACAGATCTGCGAGGGCGTATTTTATCGCAAAAAGACCAAACCAAAGAGCAGCAAAGCATAGAAAAAATATTTTACCCGAGCAACAAAAATGAAGGAGGAAAATTAAAATGAATATTCCAGAAAATCTGTATTACTCAACCGACCATGAATGGGTACGGGTGGAAGGCGAAAAAGCTTATATTGGAATTACTGATTTTGCCCAGGAACATATGGGAGATATCGTATATGTTGAGCTGCCGGAACTGGATAGCGAAATAGCTGCCGGGGATCAGGTCGGAGTGATTGAGTCGGTTAAAGCAGTTTCATCCATGTTCAGTCCGGTGGGCGGGACGATCACAGCGATCAACGAAGAGTTGGAAGATGCCCCTGAATTATTAAATGAAGATCCTTATGAAAACCATATTTTGGTTGTGCAAATGGCTGATCCCGGCGATCTTGACACGCTGCTTACCGCGGTAAAATATGCACAGCTCTGTGAAGAAGAGGAGCGGGGTGGCAAATAGTATGGCCTATCTACCAAATCCGCAACCGGTAGCAGAGGAAATGCTGCGCAGCATGGGCCTGCAAAGCATGGGCGACCTGTTTGCCGATATCCCCGATGAAGTCAAATTGGCTCGATCTTTGGATCTCGGGCCTGGCCTCAGCGAGCTTGAACTTCGCCAACAGATGCAGGAACTGGCCGGCAGGAACATCAATGTCGACCAATACCCCTGCTTCTTGGGGGCTGGAGCTTATGATCATTATGTCCCCGCAGTGGTGGAGCAGATCCTGCAACGTTCGGAATTCTATACTTCCTATACGCCTTACCAGCCAGAAATAAGCCAGGGGATTTTGCAGGCCATATTTGAATATCAGACTTTGATCTGCCAGTTGACTGGTATGGAGGTCTCCAACGCTTCCATGTATGACGCCGGTACAGCCTTGGCGGAAGCATGCCAGCTGGCCTGTGAAGCCACCAAAAGAAAGCAAATTTTACTACCTGATACGATTCATCCGGAATATATGAAAATTGTGAATAGCTACAGTATCTCCGGCAAAATGGAAAGCCATGCCGTAGAGGGGCTTAACGGGGCGGCTGATGTTGATCGACTCCTCACGCTGATCAACCGTGATACAGCTGCGGTAGTGATTCAAACCCCCAATTTTTTTGGCAGTCTGGAGGATATTGAGCGGATTGAACAGGCCATCCACCAGCACAAGGGATTGCTGATCATGATCGTTGACCCGGTTTCTCTGGCGGTATTAAAACCACCGGGTGAATACGGCGCCGATATCGTTGTGGGTGAAGGACAATCGCTTGGTAACGGCTTGAATTTCGGGGGACCTTACCTGGGATTTATGGCCAGCAGTAAAAAATATATGCGCAAACTACCCGGCCGAATTGTAGGCCAAACGCTTGACTTTAAGGGGCGGCGAGCTTTCGTATTGACCTTGCAGGCTCGTGAGCAGCATATCCGTCGCGAACAGGCTGCCTCCAATATTTGCTCCAATCAGGCTTTGAATGCACTGGCGGCCAGTATATATCTGTCCATGGTCGGCCCCCAGGGACTCAAGGCCATTGCCCTGCGCAGTCATCAGCTGGCGGTTTATGCCCGCGATGCATTCCGGAAAAATGGGCTGCAGTTAAAATATGATAGGCCTTTCTTCAAGGAGTTTGCCCTGCGGGTCAAGGACCCCGGCGGCGTAAACCGGATGTTGCTGGACAACGCTATCATTGGCGGCTATGGACTTGAAGATACCCTCCTGCTGGCTTTCACCGAGAAACGCAGCAAGGCCGAAATTGACCGGCTGGCTGAGCTGATAGGGAGGTATGAAAATGAGTAAGCTTCTGTTCGAAAAGCATCAACCCGGCAGCAGTTCATTTGCTTTGCCTCCGCTTGATTTTTCGCCGGCAGATTTGACTGCCAACATACCTTCAAATTATCTGCGCCAGGATGAACTTGATTTGCCCGAATTAAGTGAAGTGGAAGTCGTTCGCCATTTTACAGGTTTGTCGCATCGGGCTTATGGAGTGGATGATGGCTTCTACCCGTTAGGGTCATGCACGATGAAATACAACCCCAAAATCAATGAATGGGCGGCCCGCTTGCCAGGACTAGCTGCAATCCATCCTTACCAGCCCGTTGAGACGGTGCAAGGAGCCATGGAAATACTCTATAAAGCAGAAAAGGCTTTCTGCGAGATTGCCGGTATGGATCGTTTTACCTTGCAGCCGGCAGCCGG
>CAZACF010000080.1:4481-9980 GCA_964483565.1 uncultured Syntrophomonas sp.
CCATGGTGAGCTGACCGGGGTGATGATCATCAAAGCCTATCACCAGCAGCGGGGCGACCGGCAACGTACCAAGATGCTGGTTCCCGATTCTGCTCATGGCACCAATCCTGCCACCGCCAACATGCTTGGTTATGAGGTGGTGGAGATCAGCTCCAATGAGTTGGGCTTGGTGGATCTGGACGATCTGCGCAGCAAAATGAACCCTGAAGTTGCCGGACTAATGTTGACCAATCCCAATACACTAGGCCTTTTTGAACAGGAGATCAAGGCCATTGCCGAAATCGTACATGGACAAGGTGGACTGTTATATTACGATGGTGCCAATCTCAACGCTATAACTGGGGTAGCACGCCCCGGGGATATGGGTTTTGATGTGGTGCATTTTAATCTGCATAAAACTTTCTCCACGCCCCACGGCGGGGGAGGGCCGGGCTCAGGACCGGTGGGAGTGAAAGAGCATTTAAGTGCATTTCTGCCTGCTCCACTGGTAGAATGCAGGGACGGCAAGTATTGGTTTGATTACGAACGTCCCCAATCAATTGGACGGGTGAAAGAGTTTTACGGTAATTTCAGTGTGATCGTTAAAGCTTATTGCTATATTCTGACCTTGGGTGGTGACGGGCTGCGTTCAGCCAGTGAGCACGCTGTACTCAATGCCAATTATCTGCGCCATCATCTGGCCAGTGATTACCAGATCCCCTTTGATCGCTTATGCAAACATGAATTGGTGGTTACCAGCCAGAAACAAATGGATGCCGCTCATATTTCGACCCTGGATATTGCCAAACGTTTAATGGATTACGGCTATCATCCCCCCACGGTCTACTTCCCGTTGATCGTCAAAGAAGCTATGATGATTGAACCGACGGAGACAGAGAACCGGGAACGCCTGGATGAGTTTATTGCCGCCATGCGCAGTATTGCCCGGGAAGCCTTGGAGAATCCGGAGATGGTCAAGAATGCTCCGCACGATACAGTTATTGTGCGGGTGGATGAGGTGGCTGCGGCCCGTCATCCCATAGTCAAGTGGGAGGCAGAAGCGTGAAGGATCTTTTGATTATCGGCGGAGGACCGGGCGGTTATGTAGCTGCTATCCGGGCCCGCCAATTGGGGATGGAGGTCAGCTTGTTTGAGCAGGACCAGCTGGGTGGCACTTGTCTAAATCACGGCTGTATTCCTACCAAGGCTTACTATAAAAACGCCGAAGTTTTGCGCACTATGCAAAATCTGAATGAATTTAGTATCCGCTGTATGGATGTGCAGTTCAATCTGGCCTTGGCCAAGGGCCGTAAAGATGGGATTGTCAATAAACTGGTCGAGGGTGTGGCCGGCCTTTTACAAGCCAATGGGGTTGAAGTTATCCGCGGCCAGGCAAAAATCGTTGATAACTCAACGATTGAGTCTAATGGAAACCTGTACAGGGGCAAGCGAATCCTCATCGCCAGTGGTTCGCAAGCGGTCCGTTTGACCATTCCCGGCATCGATCTGCCGGGCGTGATCACCAGCACCGAATTGCTTGATTTGGAAGAACTGCCTGACCGTATGGTCATCATCGGTGCCGGGGTGGTCGGTCTGGAACTGGCTTGCATTTTTAACTCTTTTGGGAGCCAGGTAACCGTACTGGAAGCAGCTGACCATATTCTGGGACCACTGGATAATGAACTGAGCAAAAGAATGAATGTATTTCTAAAAAGGCAGGGAATCAGTATTCACACCTCCTGCCAGGTTGAGGAGATCCAGCCCAGACAGGATCATCTGGTCGTGCTTGGACACGGCAAGAAAGATGCTTTACAGCTGGAAACGGATCTGGTGCTGAACGCAGCCGGCAGAAAAGCGGCTGCGCCAGGGCTGCACCTTGACGAGCTGGGAATTGCCAGGCAGCACGGCTTTATTAAGGTCGATGAAAACTTTGAGAGCAGTGTCCCAGGTATCTTCGCCATCGGTGATGTGATCGGCGGACAGATGTTGGCCCACGTCGCTTCTGAGGAAGGGGTAGTGGCGGTCGAACGCATGTATGGCCTGGACAGTCAGGTAGCTTATCATGCCACTCCAGCCTGCATTTTTACCTTCCCGGAAATTGCCACGGTGGGGATGAGTGAAGCTCAAGCCAAACAAGCGGGTATTGCCTATAAAGTTGGAAAATTTCAGTTTGCCGGCAACGGCAAGGCCATGACCTTGGGCGAAACCGACGGTTTGGTCAAAGTGCTTGCTGACCAGGAGGAACGGATCATAGGGGTGCACATTTTAGGTCCTCATGCCTCGGATTTAATTTTGGAGGCGACTCTGCTGGTGAAAAACCATATGCAGGTCGAAGCAATACGCGGGACCATCCACCCCCATCCAACCCTGGGGGAGAGTCTGGCCGAGGCCATCTTGGATATCAAGGGAGAAGCCATTCATTTGCTGCCGCGCCGGAAATAGGTTGCTGAAGTGATGTAGAAAGTTATTATCAAGGCGGGAAGGCTCCCGCCTTTTTGCCATAATCAGCGATATCATCAACGCTGCCATGAATTCATCGATGGTCGGATAATCCAAAGTCAGTCAACCAGTACTGCTTGGCCATCCTAAGAAACCAATGATGATCTTGCTTTATGGCATTGGGTTTCGCAAACGATCAAAAAGGCCATTCAGGCACATTCTGAGTAACGGCAAGCATCTTTCTGTTATTGGTGCTGGTTTCACATGATATCGTCGCTTGGCTAGCGTTGGGTGTGACAAAATGGCCAATTTTATAAGTCTTATATTTGCGGAGGTTATAATGATACACATAATCAATCCTTCCACCGATCCTTTTTTTAATCTGGCCCTGGAAGAATACCTGTTGCTCGATCAGCATCATCAGGAGGAATATTTCATGCTCTGGCAGGATGGCCCGGTGGTGGTGGTCGGGCGTAATCAGAATACCCTGAAGGAAATTGATCTTGAAGCGGTGAAAAACAGGGGAGTCAAGGTGGTGCGCAGGTTGACCGGCGGGGGAGCAGTGTACCACGATCAAGGCAATCTGAATTTCACCTATATCATTAATGATGAACATCATGTTGGCTTTGATTTTGCCAGATTTACCGAACCGATCATTGCTACCCTGGGAGAGTTGGGCATTCGGGCGGAAAACAGCGGACGCAATGACATTACCATCAACGGGAGAAAATTCTCCGGCAACGCCCAATACCGCTGCAAAAATCGTTTGCTTCATCACGGCACCTTGATGTTTGACTGTAATATCGAAGACATGACCAGGGTTCTCAATACAGATCCTGCCAAGCTTATATCCAAAGGGGTTGATTCGGTGCGCAGCCGGGTCACCAATATCCGGCCCCATTTGCCCACCGACCTGGCCCTGACTCAATTCAGGGCAGCCCTGCTGGCTACCTGTAAGGACATGGGAATAATTACCATCGAACGGGAATTAAACGAATCTGAGCGGCAGGCCGTTGACCGGCTGCGCCGGGACAAATATCTCAGCTGGGATTGGGTTTATGGCAACTCACCGACCTTTAATGTCCATCACCAGGCGGCCTTCGACTGGGGCAAAGTTGAGATTGGCCTATGTATTGAAAACGGCTTGATCAGTGACTGTCGGATCTATGGTGATTTCTTCTCCCATGCAGATATCAGCCAATTATGCGCGGTTCTGTCAGGGCTTCCTTATCGAGCGGAGGATATGGAAAGACAATTGGCTCGAATCGATATGCAAGCCTATTTCCCGGCATCACAGGCAGATGAAGTGAAAGCACTGTTTTTAAAAAACGTTCCATGATGAGATAAATAAATCCGCTATTAATAGAGGTGATGAACAGGTGCAATTAAATCATATCGCGGGCAACAGTTATTTTCTGGATGGAGACAATTGCGTCGGGGTATATGTCTTTGCTGATCAGACTTGTTTGCTGGTGGACAGCGGCTCCAGTGAGAGCCAGGCTAAAAAGATACTCAACTGCCTGACGGGTGAAGGACTGCACATTGACACCATTTTTAATACCCATGCCCATGTTGACCATTGCGGCGGCAACCAGTATTTACAGATGCAGAGCCAATGCCGCATTATTGCTTCGCCCTTGGCCGCAGCCATTATGGAAAATCCCATTCTGGGCCCGGCCATGCTGTTTACCGCTTATCCGCTGCGGGTCTTGCGCAGTCGGGTCTTGATGGCCGCGCCCAGCCAAGTCGATCAGACGGTCAACCCGGGACCGTGGCTGATTAAAAATGAGCAATTTCAGATTTATGATCTGCCCGGTCACAGTCTGGGGCAAACCGGTCTGGCCACGCCCGACGGAGTCGTATTTCTGGGGGACAGTCTGATGCACCCCCAGATGTTGCATGAATATCCTTTTTTATATATGGTCGATATCACCCGGCAATTGGAGACACTTGATTTTATCAGCAGCCAGAACTGGCCGTTCGTTTTACTGACCCATGGAGGGCTGGTAGAAGATGTGAGATTTTGCGTGGATAAAAACCGATCCAGGATCGTCGTAATTGCTGAAGACATTATGGCCCTGCTCAATCATGGCAGGTCCCATGAAGAGATCCTGGCCGCCATGTTGATGCAATATGAATTAAGCGCCAACAGCGGTCAGTATTATCTGGTTTCCTCCACGATTGCTGCTTTTGTTTCTTATCTCAGTGAGCAAAAAATGGTCAGGAATCGAGTGGATCAAGGGGTTATGAAGTTTTACCGCAGTTCCATCCGCGATCCCAAGCAATGAATGTATGGTGAAGGTTAGTAAGGGAACCGCAAATCGTTTATAAAACGACCGGTTTAATAAAAAAGGGAAACAACAGCAGAATCAGACCCAGCAAAACAAAAACAGCGGTTAACGTCCAGCGTATGGTTTTATTGGGAATCCATTTGCGGTAAATGGCCACGACTTGTTTCCAATGCAGGTAGATGTGCCAGAAAAGCAAAAACAATAAAAAATAGCCCAGATAAAGATGAATAACTGCCCAACCATCCCGATCGATGCCCAGCAACAGCATATCAACCTTCATGCCAAAGGCCGCTTTGGCGGCGGATCCGCTCAACAGGATGTACTTGCGGACATACCCTGTACCCACCAGGGCCATCATCCCCAACAACATAATGGCATCAATGATAAAATTGAGTCGGGATTTGTTCATTTCTTAAACCTCCCTGTTTTTTAATAATCATTAAGCCGGTTCAATGGTTTCCCCAAATTTTAATCGTTAACCAATATTATGCCTCTGTGAGTCTAGCATGATTTTATGGCCTCGGTCAGACGCATAAAGGCATCCCGCAGGTTTTCCTGGCTCAATTCCCAAACCGTACGGCCATCCAGCGGCAGATCATGAATTCGTTCACAATATGGAAGGGGATCTGCGATCCGTTCCTCCCCGAAGTAATCGGCTAAAAGGGAAAAACACTCCAGGTTGTTGTGCCATTCCTTGGTATTGATCTTGTTCATTACCACCAGATCAATTGGCTTGGGGTTGCGGGTCAGATCGGATAAACGCTGATCCAGGGCGATGACCCGGGCGGCC
>CAZACF010000081.1:0-9920 GCA_964483565.1 uncultured Syntrophomonas sp.
TACTCAGTCATATTGCTGGATGAAATTGAAAAAGCCCATCCCGATGTTTTCAATATTCTGCTGCAAGTTCTGGAAGACGGGCGGATGACTGATGGACAGGGACGTACCGTTGACTTCAGGAATACCATTATTATCATGACCTCCAATGTTGGGGTAGACAATTTGCAACGCAATAAAGCTATGGGATTTACCCGGGTGGTTGACGAAGTTGAAGACTACAACCGCATGAAAGAAAATGTCATGGAGCAATTAAAGCACACTTTCCGGCCTGAGTTTGTGAACCGGATTGATGAACTGATTGTTTTCCAAAGCCTGACCGAGGATGAGCTCAAGCAAATCGTCAGCCTGCTGCTCAAGGATCTTCGTCAGCGGTTGCAAGACAACGGGTATTCGCTGGAAATTTCAGAAGAGGCCAGCCAATTGATCTTGAAAGAGGGCTATGATCCGGCTTATGGTGCCCGCCCACTGAAACGAGCCATTCAAAAGCTGGTAGAAGACAGAGTGTCCGAAGAGATCCTGAAAAAGTCAATCAAACCAGGGGATACCATAAGACTGGATGTAGATCAAGGTGAAATGACGGTAAATGCATAGAAGGGCAGACATTTTCGTGGATTTTTACCGTTTTATAGAATGATGTTGACCATTAAATAACAAAAGAGATTATAATATAGAGAAAAGGGAAAATTATGGCTAAAGCGCTGACAAAATTTGTTTGCCGTGATTGTGGCTTTGAGACTGCCAAGTGGTTGGGAAAATGTCCCGGTTGTGGGGCATGGAACAGCTTGCTGGAAGAGAATGCTGCTCCTGCCGGGAGCAGCAGGAGTGTTCGCAGTGTCGAGGCTTTGGCCTTGAATTCCATTCCTCAGAACCAGGTATATCGATTTTCCAGCGGACTGAAGGAGCTTGATCGGGTACTGGGAGGAGGAATGGTTCCGGGGTCTTTGGTTTTGTTGGGCGGAGACCCCGGTATCGGCAAATCGACCTTGCTTTTGCAGGTGGCGGATCATTTGTCGCAACGGGGCAGCAAGGTGCTATACCTTTCAGGGGAGGAATCACCTCTGCAGATCCGCTTGCGATCGGTGCGGCTGGGGATAGAAACTGACCAGATTTATTTACTGAATGAACAGAATCTGGATTTATTGGACGGCTACATCAAGGAGATTGATCCTGATCTGATCATCATCGATTCGATCCAGACGGTCTATTGTGAGTCATTGAGCTCGATCCCAGGCAGTATTTCACAATTGCGGGAATGTACAGCCAAATTAATGACCTTAGCCAAACAAAGCCAGCGGGTGTTTTTCCTGGTGGGGCACGTTACCAAGGACGGAGCGCTGGCCGGACCTAAAGTTCTTGAACATATGGTCGATGTAGTGATTTATTTCGAAGGTGAAAAAAATTATTCTTTTCGGATCCTGCGCGGGGTAAAGAATCGCTTTGGTCCGACGGATGAAATAGGATTGCTGGAGATGAGCGGGCAGGGTTTAATGGAAGTTCTGGATCCTGCCCAAATATTTCTAAACACCAATGAGCCATCAACTTGCGGTTCGGCTGTAGTAGCCAGTTTTGAAGGCAGCCGGCCTCTGTTGATTGAGATCCAGGCACTGGTCGCTCTTTCTGGTCCGGGTTATGCAAGACGGATGGCCTCGGGCATTGATCAAAACCGACTGGCCCTGATTATTGCTGTATTGGAGAAAAAATGGGGTCTAAATCTATCTGCCTATGATGTTTACCTAAAAGTGACGGGGGGCGTTTTTATTAAGGATCCCTCAATCGATGTGGGCATTGCTGCGGCAATATTTTCCAGTTTTAAAGAGATGCCGCTGCCCCGCCAAATGGTGTTTTTAGGTGAAATAGGTTTGGCCGGTGATATTCGTGCCGTTCCTTTTCTCGATAACCGGCTCAAGGAAGCGAAAAAAATGGGCTTTCAGCAGGTGATTTTGCCTTCAGGACAATTAAAAGCAGGTTCTGAAGATACTGGCTTACATATACAGGAGATCCGTCATCTGGACCAGTTAATAGAAATTATTATGGAGGGATAAGCTTGGCAGAAGATATCAATCGAACCAATTTCCGCAAGTCATTAAAATTACTCGCCCCGGGAACGATTTTTCGGGTGGGCATTGAAAATGTTCTGCATGCCAATACCGGAGGTTTGATTGTGGTGGGGGATTCTCCTGAATTAATGAGCCTGGTAAGCGGCGGCTTTAAGATCGATTGTGAATTTACCCCTGCGCGTTTGTATGAATTGGCCAAGATGGATGGAGCAATTATAACCAATCAGGATGCGACCCGCATCATTCAGGCTAATGCCCAATTGGATCCCAATCCCAACCTGCCTACTCGGGAAACCGGCATACGCCACCGTACTGCAGAGCGGATCGCTCAACAAACAGGAATACTGGTGGTAGCTATTTCCCAGCGGCGCAGTGTGGTTACTTTATATCAAGGCAATACCGTTTTTCGCTTGCGTGACATGGCTTCTATTTTAGTAAAAGCCAACCAAGCGTTGCAGACACTGGAAAAATACCGCAATGTGCTGATTCGTGAACTGTCCCACCTGGGAGGAATGGAATTCGAAGACGTGGTAACCGTTGCAGAAGTATGCGGAGTATTGCATCGCTGTATCAGGGTTTTGAATATTGCCGAGGAAATAGAGAATTACATAGCAGAGCTGGGGAGCGAAGGGCGGCTGGTGAAAATGCAGCTCGATGAACTGGTGGTTAATGTCCGGGAAGAGGCGATTTTGATTATCAAGGATTATTCACATGCGCCGGATAAGAGTCCCCAGGAGTTGTTACATACGATTTTGCGGGCATTTGAGGAAGAGATTTCAGATTCTGTATTTATTGCCCGTATTTTAGCATTGGGAACAACCAGCAGTCATTTGGAGCAGATCGTTTCTCCCCGAGGCTATCGGATGCTCAATAAAATCCCCCGTATACCATTATCGATCATCGATAATCTGGTGGAAAAATTCAATATGCTGAAATTTATTTTGCCGGCTACAATCGAAGAACTGGATGATGTTGAAGGCATTGGCGAAGTGCGGGCCCGTTCAATAAAGAATGGGCTGCAGCGAATGCAGGAGCAGATCATGCCGGAGTATATGGTTTGATTGTCGTAGTAAATCATCAAAGTATAAACCAAATATCAAAAAGCCCATATCAAAAGGATATGGGCTTTTTATTATCCTGGAAAATGACTATCTCAGGTTATAAATTCCTAATGCTTCAGCTTCCTTGTATTCCTTAATGAACACGTCATATAGGTTGATGTCCATGGTATTGCATAAGGCTGCCGTATAGAAAAGCAGTTTGCCTAATTCACTGACGACAACTTCCCGGCATTGCTGACACAATCGACCTCGCAAATGGTTATCCAAATATGACTTCAATTCATTAATTGATTCAATATTATCCGGCAACTGTATTTTTTTTGCGTCTACCGTAACACATCCGCAATCGGTAACCGCTTTTATCACAGAACGATTCACCCGGCAAGTCGCTTCACTGAGTTTGGAAGTAACATCCAAAACACTATGATGGCGAATCAACAAATTGTCAACGGTGCTCTGGAATTGGTCGCAAATCAGATCCTTCATGAAGAGGTTTCGCCCCTTTTCATTGTGACTTTTTATCAGTATAGCCCTGTCGTTTGAACTTTGTCAATTGAGGAAGTCCATCATAATTCATGCCTTGAGTGTATTCTTCGTCTTTAAGCCCCAATAAATATCATATTTTCATTAAATAAAGCAGTCGGATCCTAGGGATTATTTCAGCCCGGGAAAACCTAAATAGTAAGATTGGTATAAATAACAGGATTTACCGCCAAAATATTATTTGGAGGTGTATTTATGTATAAACGGTTTATGTTGAGTTCTTTGTTATTGTTTGCCATAATCTTTGGCATATGGGGCAGCTATTTTACCGGCTTGTACTTTGATCTGACCATCGTCTCAAGGATTGCTGTCGGGATAGCTGCGACAGCAATATCCTATGGGTTTATGCAAATCATTTTTAAAGCTGCTCATAAGGGTATTACCAAATTTAACCGCTTGCTGGACAATACTGCATTGGAGATACTGATTGGCGGATTGCTGGGACTTACGGTGGGGGTGCTGCTGGGACTGATTACATGTTATCCGCTTTCTTTGATTAGCGGGTTGGGCGGTTATCTAACCCTGACCATGTTCATTTTCTGCGGTTATTGGGGGTTGAGAATTGGCACCCACCGGGCATTTGAACTTTGGCAGCTGCTGCCGGTAAGCCAGGAAAAACTTGAAAGTACGCTGGATCGTGGCCGCACTTGCAAAGTAATCGATACCAGTGCGATCATTGATGGTCGTATCTATGATGTTGCCGTGAGTAAATTTCTGGAAGGAAATTTGCTGGTACCAATGTTTGTGGTTGAAGAATTGCAGCATATCGCTGATTCATCTGACAATCTCAGACGAGGCAAAGGCCGTCGAGGGCTGGAACTGTTATCCAAAATGAATCAGCACGCGGATATAAAAATTGATATAATTGAAACGGATATCCCGGAAGAAAAAGAAGTAGACATGAAACTTATCAAGCTCTGTAAACAAATGAATGCCAGTATCATAACCAACGATTATAATCTTAACAAGGTGGCTGAATTGCAGGGCATCGCTGTGCTCAATATTAACGAACTGACCAACGCAGTCAAAGTAGTTGTTTATCCGGGAGAAACCATGTCGATTAATGTTTTAAAGGCTGGCCGGGAACCAGGACAAGGAGTCGGCTATCTGGAGGATGGAACCATGGTGGTGGTGGAGGATGCCCAGCATGAATTGGGCAATCATCTGGAGGTCCTGGTGACAAGTGTTTTTCAGACGGCAGCCGGACGCATGATCTTTACCCGCAAAATCAAAGAAGAAGAAACTGCCATGGAAAGCCAGCTGGTATTGCCAAATGTTAAATCGCAAGAGGTGAATTTGTATGGCTGACAACCTGAGGGTTGTTATTGCGGCGGCCGGACAGGGAAGCCGTATGGGGACCAAAACCAACAAACAGTTTATTTTGTTAAACCACCAACCGGTCATTACTTATTCGTTGGATTTCTTTGAAAAACAAGATGCAGTTGATGAAATCGTGGTGGTTACAAGTGCCAAAGAACTGGATTTCTGCCGTAATGAAATTATCGCCGGGAATAGATATCAGAAGGTCTCAGCGGTTTTGGCCGGCGGGCAGCAAAGGCAGGACTCCGTATGGGTAGCTCTGCAATACCTTGGTAAGGATACGGATTATGTAGCGGTGCATGATGGAGCGCGGCCATTGTTGTCGGCAGATGTACTAAATCGACTGTTGGAGGCCGCCGAGGATTGGGGTGCCGCCATACCAGGAGTACCCAGTCGTGATACGGTAAAAATGATCAACAAGGATTCATTTGTGCGCCAGACTTTGGATCGTAACGTTATCTACAGTATTCAAACTCCGCAGGTATTCAAATTTAAGGAATTATATACTGCTTACAAGTATGCTGAAGAGGAAGGATTTCATGCCACCGACGATGCCGCCTTGTTCGAAAAATACATCGGCCAGGTAAAAGTGGTGGAAGGAGATTATGATAATATTAAAATAACCACACCGCTTGATCTGATTATTGCGCAGACCCTGCTTACCCGGAAGGATTAACAAAAGGGAGATAAATCAATGCGAATCGGGACTGGATATGATGTGCATCGTCTGCTGGAAGGCAGACAGCTGATTCTGGGAGGGGTTAATATCCCATTTCCCAAAGGACTGCTGGGTCATTCTGACGCGGATGTCCTGATACATGCAATCTGTGATGCTTTACTGGGTGCCGCTGCCCTGGGTGATATTGGCCGGCACTTTCCAGACAGCAATCAGGATTTCAAAGACATTGACAGCCGGGTTTTGCTGCAGAAGGTCGGCAACCTGCTCCAGGATTGTGGCTGGAGGATTGAAAACATAGATACAACCTTGATCGCCCAGTCGCCCAAATTGGCTGCCTATATTCCGGCTATGTGCCTTAATATTGCACACACCCTGAGTCTGGAAGCAGATCAGGTTAGTGTCAAAGCGACTACTACAGAAGGATTGGGTTGGGAAGGTCAGGGAGAAGGGATCGCTGCCCAGGCGGTAGTATTGATTGATAAAGGCAAGGATTAGGGGGAAGTTTTGTGAAAAAAGCCAAAGTAAGATTTGCGCCCAGCCCCACCGGCCCGCTGCATATTGGCGGTGCCCGTTCAGCTTTGTTTAATTATCTTTATGCTGAGCATTACGGGGGTGATATGGTATTAAGAATTGAAGATACAGATTTGGAACGCTCCCACCGCGAATACGAAGAAGAAATCATAACCTCACTGCAATGGTTGGGGTTGACCTGGCAAGAAGGAGTTAACATCAGCGGCGAAAATGGCCCCTATCGCCAGACGGAACGCTTGGATATATATCGTCAGTATGTTCTGCACTTAATCGAACAAGGATATGCTTATTATTGTTTTTGCAGCCAGGAAGAGCTGGAGGCTGAACGGCAGGAACAATATGCCCAGGGTTTGACCCCACGCTACGGGGGGAAATGCAGCCAATTGGATAAGAACGAGGTAAACCGCCGACTGGCTGAAGGAGAGCTGGCCAGCATCAGATTCAGGGTACCGCAAAATACGATTTATGTGGTCAATGATTTGGTGCGGGGAACGGTCAGCTTTGAAAGTGACCTTAGCGGTGATTTTATTATTGTTAAATCCGACGGGATTCCGGTGTATAATTTTGCCGTGGTCATTGATGATCATTTGATGGGAGTCAGTCATGTTATTCGTGCTGAGGAGCATCTTTCCAATACGCCCCGGCAACTGATGATCTATGATGCTCTGAAATTTCCTCGACCGGAATTTGCCCATATTTCTTTGATTCTGGGGGAGGATCATCAGAAGATGAGCAAGCGTCATGGAGCCACTTCACTGGTGCAGTATAGAGAAAGGGGCTATCTTCCCGAAGCGCTCTTTAATTTTCTGGCCTTGCTGGGTTGGTCACCGGAAGGAGAAAAGGAAATCCTGAGCAAGCAAGAGATCATCAAGAGCTTTACCTTGGAGCGGGTTTCAAAAAGTCCGGCCGTCTTTGATATCAATAAACTCAACTGGATGAACCAGCAGTACATAAAACAGTTGCCTACCCCGGCCTTAAAGGAATTATTGCTGCCTTACATTCAAAACAGCTGCTACGCAGGACAATGGGCCCAACTGCCTGAAGACCGGGCGCTGGTATTAGTCGAAGCAATTCGTGAACACCTGGTTTGCCTTGGTGATGTGGAGCAGCAGATGGAAGTATTTTTTCAGCCGCTGGCTTACGAAGAGGAAGCTTGGGAAGTATTGCAGCAGGCTGATGTTGCCCGGGTTTTACACGGTATTCACCATGAAATGCCGGAGTTTTCAGATCCCCAAGAGATCAAACAATTTATTAAGTCTTTCATTAAAGCCACCCAATTAAAGCCTAAAGATGTGTTTATGCCACTGCGCAGTGCCTTGAGCGGAAAAACCCACGGGCCGGATTTGCCCAATCTGATTTATGTCTGGGGACGGGAAAAAGCCCTGGAGCGTTTAAGGGATACCATGCAAAAGCTGGGTTTGTAATCATTTGACAGGATTATAATCACCAGCATATAATCAAAACAAATGCAAAGCCAAATGCGAGGAAAGGGAAGAGTAGTTCAGGGAGCGTTAGCAGAGAGAGAAGGCCGCGGCTGCAAGTCTTCTTAACCTTGGACCTGAATGAAAGTGCGCCCGGGAGCAGATATGTTGAACTTGGAGTAAACATATCCGGCGAGAGCCGTTATGAAAATGAAGCGGAGTGCCATGCACTTATCAGGGTGGGACCGCGGAAGCACAGCCTTTCGTCTCTGAACAGAGATGAAGGGCTTTTTAATTAAGTCAACGAGGAGACCGGAAAAATGAAAGTCTATAATACCTTAAACGGAAAAAAAGAAGAGTTGCAGACGCTTGTACCAAACCGGGTCAACATTTATGTATGCGGACCAACCACGTATAATTATATCCATTTAGGCAACGCCCGTCCTCTGGTGGTTTTTGATACAGTCAGACGGTACCTGGCTTATCGGGGTTATGCTGTAAAATACGTGCAGAATTTCACTGATGTGGATGACAAAATTATCAACCGGGCCCGGGAAGAGCACGATGATCCGCTGAAATTGGCCGGGCGTTATATAGATGAATATTTTGTGGACGCAGACGCTTTGGGAATATGCCGGGCTGATGTACATCCACGGGTTAGTGATCACATCCCGGAAATTATCAAGGTCATTGAAGGCCTGATGGAAAAGGGATATGCCTACGAGATCAATGGGGATGTATATTATCGGGTCAAAGCTTTTGCCGGGTATGGCAAGCTGTCCGGCCGGTCTTTGGATGAAATGCTGGCGGGGGCAAGGGTTGAGGTCGACGAACGCAAAGAAGAAGCCGCCGATTTTGCCCTCTGGAAAAAGGCCAAAGCAGGAGAACCGAGCTGGTCGAGCCCTTGGGGTGAAGGACGGCCCGGCTGGCATATTGAATGTTCTGTCATGTCCATGAAATATCTGGGGGAAACCATTGATATCCATGGAGGAGGAGCTGACCTGATATTTCCCCATCATGAAAATGAAATCGCCCAGACGGAAGCTTTTACCGGTAAACCTTTTGTAAAGTACTGGATGCATAATGGTTTTATCACCGTCAACAGCGAAAAAATGTCCAAATCATTGGGAAATTTCTTTATCTTGCGAGACATTCTGGAGAAATTCCCCCGCGATGTAGTGCGCTATTATCTAATCGCCACCCATTACCGCAGCCCGCTGGATTTTGATGACGGTAAATTGGAGGAAGCCCGCAAAGCCTTGGGCAGATTAAAAACCACGCTCAACCTGGCGGAAGAATTTCGCTCGCATCACGATCTTGATGTAGAAATCCCGGCTCTTGCAGATGATCAAGGGGCACTTATCCGTAGTGTGAAGGCATTGCAGGAAAAGTATATGACCGCTATGGATGATGATTTCAATACCGCTCAGGCAATCGGCCATCTATTTGAAATTTCCCATCTGATCAACAGCTTTGTAGCCAGTGCCGATCCAAAATCAGCTTACGATCAGGTTCAATTGCAGAAAGCCCTGCAAATATTCCGGGATTTGGGCGGAATTCTGGGGATATTTATGGAATCTACTGAAGAACACCAACAGGCAGTGGGTGAAGTGCTGGCATTTTTGTTGGAGATTCGTAATAGTGCCCGCCAGGAAAAAAATTATGCTTTGGCCGATAAAGTACGTGATCTGCTCCAAATAATGCAGGTCAAAGTCGAAGACAAAGCCAGCGGTGAAAGTGTCTGCCGCTATGAATCGGCTCCCGCCATGGAAGTACTCATGGGCCATATCCTACAGCTACGCCAGGAGCTGAAAAAGCAAAAAAACTATAAACAAGCCGACCTTTTGCGCGATCGTTTAAAAGAGGCCGGCATAATAATAGAAGATACCAGGGAAGGAGCCAGGTGGAAATTTGCTGACGTATAATCCAGTAGATGAAAATATACTTAGACAATATTCGCCCCTGGTGTTGGCTTATGTGGGCGATGCCGTTTTTGAGCTGGCGGTTCGAACTCATATTGCGGGGAACGGTCCGCGCCGGATCAAGAATCTTCACCATGAAGCCGTTGCCATGGTCAACGCTGACCATCAGGCTGACATCATCCGCCAAATGGCGGAGCAACTCAGTTCAGAGGAACATGATATTGTCAGACGGGGGCGCAATACCCGCAGTCATCCTCCTAAAAACGCCGATGTCCAGTCCTATCGAATGAGTACCGGCTTCGAAGCTTTACTGGGTTATCTTTATTTGAAAGGTGATCACGAGCGGCTCAATGGTCTGCTGCATAAAGCCTTGGAAGAAATGTAGA
>CAZACF010000082.1:0-9838 GCA_964483565.1 uncultured Syntrophomonas sp.
GCTCAACTTCAATATCTATGTCTTTGTCAAACAGTCCCCTGACCAAACCCTGATAGGTATGAATGGTTACGATTCCGCAATCAGCGATGTTGGCCTTGGCAATTGCCTTCTGGGTTTCGCAGTCTGTCACTCTGACAACGATGCGGTCCCCTTCCAAAGATACTTCCCGACCTTCGATTTTTAATACTTTGCTGAGGATCTCGAGGGCTTCCAGAAAACTTTCCGGCCATACCGGTTCTTTAATGTGATCATTGCGGAGTTTTTTTCCAAATACATAGGAGAATTGCTTCCAGGCTTCCACATCGGCATCCCAGGCAGTCTCAATCCCGTGCGTTTTGGCCAGACCCATGAACCATGCTCCGTCAATTCGCACAAATGAATACTGCAACAGTTCAATCACTTCAGCATCGGTTAATTTCAAAATGCTCGTCTCCTCGCTTTCATCCTTTTCCCATTATCTTACTACAAAAAAGTATTTTAATGGAATATCGTTTAAATTCTTTCAGACGATGATGATTATTTTTTGGGGATGGCATTTTCTGCCGCCCACATGACCTGATATACCAAGGGGGATCCCGTAAGTAAGGGATGTGTCGCATACTGCATGATGGCCAATTCTGCTGCAGTAAGCCTCTGTTGAATGGCAAGTGCCAGTATATTCACCATGTCCGCTGCTTGTATTCCTCCCAGTACATGTCCGCCAATGATCCGATCATCCTGTCGGTCAAATAATAGTTTCACTTCTGTTTGCATGGTACATCCCGGCAATGAGGCAGGGTGGCGGTCAGGAGCAACCATTTTGCCAACATAATAACCGATATTGTCTTCCTGGCACATCCGTTCTGTAAACCCGGCAGCACCGACAGACGTATTGCCCACTTTGGTAGCAAACGCCCCTAACGCACCCGGTGTTTTACGGTTTAATTGGAACAGGTTGCTGGCCGCAATAAGCCCTTCCGACGCTGCTACAGAAGCCAGTCTGATAATTACCGGCCGACCATTTATGCTGGAGAACTTGCTGGTACAGTCACCACAAGCAAAAATATCCGGGTCACTGGTACGCAAGTATTCATCGACAATCATCCCTTCTTTTTCATCGACTTTCAAGCCTGCCTGACTGGCCAATTCAACATTGGGAAGGGTGCCTATCCCCAATATGACTATATCAGCTGCAATACTGCCGCCACCGGACAGAACAACGCCCTCTACTTTTTGTTGCCCCGTAAATGCTTCCACCAGGGTATTGGTCATTACCTTAATCCCCATTTGGTCAAGTTCCATTTCAATTTTTTGGCCATACTCCTCTTCACAGGCAACCGCCAGACAACGGGGCAAGGCCTCAATCAGGGTTACATTGTACTCATCGCCCTTAAGACGAATTTGTTCGGCCATCTCAACGCCGATAAAACCGCCACCGATGATGACAACGTTCTTGTTTTGCTGTAAAACATCATCCAAATGCTGCAAATAGTTCGGGTCCTTGTAGATCGGAAATATGTTCTCCAATTGTGCACCTGGGATGTTCGGAATAACTGGTCTTGCACCGGTTGCCAATACCAATTTTTCATAGCTTATCCTCTCTCCGTCCGCCAACGTGACCAAATGCTTATTTCTGTCAATGCTACTAACTTTGGATACCACAAATTCAATGCCTTTTTTAAGAAATCCTTCATCCGGAATTTTGTCCTTTTCCACCGCTTTGAGCGTTCCGTATATATAAGGGATTCCACAAGGTACAACCGTATAAGCTACATCACGCACCACCGTCACGCTTTTATTCGGGTACCAGGTTTTTACAGAGTTAGCTGTGCTCAGTCCTGCTGCAGATCCGCCAATAATTAATACTTCCGTTGATTTCATCTTCGATGACTCCCCTCTTCATTGCTTAATAATAAAGAACATATGCTCATTATAAAATATCCCTGGAGTAATGTCAGTATCAACCAGAATTATTTATCGTTTGTATCCTTCATATAGTTTACGCATATAAAATTTTCTCCCATCATAGGCAATTTCCACCAACTGCTTCGAGGTGATCAGGTCCTCCACCGTTTTCCAGTCCACACCTGCGTTCCTGAGCAATGCTTGCAAAGCGTCCTGACGCATGGGGTGAACTGCACAAATATCCAGGATATCCCGGGCAACATTGCCGCCAAAGGAAAAATCGCTGCCTTCAAATTCATTCAGATATTCAACCTGGGACAAATCTTTTGTAAATACTTGATAAGCCAGATGTAATTTCTCTTCGTCCGGCTTTTCAACCCATCTGCAGGCAGGCGGTCGGGTCGGCACTGCGATATAGGCAACCGATGGCTTTAGTTGCGATAAAAAACCTGCAATGGCCTGATGCTCTTCCCGGGTATCATTAACATCTTGAATCAACATGGTCTCACTAATCAGCCGTCCTTTAAACACCTGACTGAATGCAAGCATGCCATTTCGAATTTTTTCCAAGTGTAATTCTCTGAGCGGACGATTTACCTTCCGCCATACTTCTTCGTTAACAGCATCAACTTTTAAAGAGACCAGGTCAGCTTCCAAAAGTTCGCGTATCACTTCCGGATGATCTATCAGAGAACCATTGGTAATAACCGCTGTTTTGCGTTTCAGGCCTTGCAGTTTCCTGATCAATTCCCCAAGATTAATGTCCAGCGTTGGCTCACCGTCAGGAACAATCGTTAAATAATCAATCAGTTCACCGTTTCGCTCCAGCAATTCAACCCTTTCTTTTACCTCCCTGAAAAGCTCTTCAGGATCATAGAACGCCTGTCGTCTGGCCTGCATATAGGAAGAAAAACCCTGCTGGCAATATACACAGGCGTAGGTGCAAATTTTGGGCGGTATATTGTTTATGCCCAGGCTCCTGCCCAGGCGACGTGATGGAACCGGTCCAAAACACCTCATCATCTCGCCTTCTTTCTAGTCGTTATTTTCATTGTTTTCCTTTTGATAATGTATATCCAATGCTTTCATTTTCCGATAAAGCGTGCTTACATCTATGTTCAGATCTTGTGCCGCAAGTTTTCGATGTCCCTGGTGTTTTTGCAGCGCTTCGATAATAAGGTGTTTTTCCATGGAATCAAGATTTAGGGTGGGAAGTTCTTTCACTGCGGTTTTGCTCAAAGCACGGATTTCAGCCGGCAGATGCCGAAGTTCGATGAGTCCCCCGCGACACAGCACAAAAGCATGTTCTATCATATTTTCCAGTTCTCTGATATTACCCGGAAAATCATAATTAAGCAGAACCGACATAACTTCGTCGGCGACCCCTACAATGTCTTTATTTTGCAGACGATTGAATTTGTAAATAATATGCTCAATCAACAGCGGAATGTCCTCTCGGCGCTGCCTTAATTCCGGCAGTTGCATATGGACAACGCAAATACGATAATATAAATCCTCACGAAAATCTCCGTTCTTTACCATTTCATTCAAATCACGGTTGGTTGCGGCAATGACACGCACATCCACGGGAACCGGTTCAAGTGATCCGAGAGGTTCGACGACACGTTCCTGCAGAACCCGCAACAGCTTAACCTGCATAGCCGGCGACATGTCAGCGATTTCATCCAAGAAAAGCGTACCCCCGTCTGCCAGTAAAAAACGGCCCGGTTTATCTCTCTTGGCATCCGTAAAGGCTCCTGCTTGATAGCCAAACAATTCGCTCTCTAAAAGAGTATCCGGCAGAGCTGCACAGTTAACCCCTACAAATCGCCGGTTATAGCGGGGAGAAAGGTTGTGTATCGCCCGGGCAAACAGTTCCTTGCCGGTACCGCTTGCACCGTTTAGCAAAACTGTACTGCTGCTCTCGGCAACCTGCGGTAAAATGCTGAATAATTCAAGCATACGTGCACTGCGACCAATGATGTCTTCAAAACTGTAGCTTGATTCCAGTTGCTTCTGTAATTGTTCAATATAACTCAGATCCTGAAAAGTCTCCACCCCACCCACAATTTCTCCGGCCTCATTGCGCAGGATGGCGGTCGACAGCCGGATGGGAACCTTACGGCCACTACTGTCTATGATATTGGCCGTGCTGTTCATAATCGGCTTGCCGGAGGAAAAAGTATGTTTTAACGCACAGTTCGTTTCACAAACGTTGGCTCGCAGGATTTCAAAGCACAAACAGCCAATTGCTTCTTCCTTGGAAATCCCGGTAATTTTCTGAGCCGCCGCATTAAAACTGGTGATTTTCCAATCCTGATCCACAGTAAAAACGCCTTCGTTGATTGAATCCAGAATGATCTCATAGTTGTTGTTGAAAAATTTTTTATCTATCTCCCTATCTCCTTACCCTATGATTGCACTAAATTAACGATGCATTTTGCAATTATATTATAACACTTTAATTGCACTTTGCATTGTTATTCCGCGGATTGCATCAGCTTAATGGGCCAATCATCCCCAAAAACAAGGGATCAGTACGATAATGTAAATTTGGCATGATATTTGCATTAGATTATGTTGTTATGAGAATCGCTATATCATGCTGGCAAAATTGCATAGCCCCCGTATTTGATTATTCCAACAATCTGTTGCTGGTAGACATTGTCGACAACAATGTTATCAGCTCAGAGGCAGTACGTATTGAAATCGAACTGCCTTTCCAACGGGCTGAAGAACTTTCCCGTTGGGCAACAGAGGTATTGATTTGCGGCGCCATTTCCCGAACCCAAGCCATGGCGTTGCAGGGACGGAATATTAAAATTATTTCTGATATTTCTGGTTCGCTGGAAGAAATAATCAGCCTGTTTATAAGGGGACAGCTCACTGACAGCGGTATGATGGGACAACATAGACACCGCCGCAGAAGAGGTCAGCATGAACTTTGATTCTCTTATTGCTTCATATAGGATCCTGGAAGGGAGGTGAACCGTTATGCCACGAGGAGATCGTACCGGTCCGCTCGGCAGAGGCCCTGCAAGCGGACGCGGCATGGGAAATTGTTCAGGATATGCCAATCCTGGATATCTAAGCAATATCCCGGGAAGATGTTTTGGCTGGGCACGTGGAATGCGAAGCTTTGGCGGCAGAGGACGCAGCATGGGTTGGTTTAATCAGCCATATGATGGGGTAAATGCGAATGATACCGTTGCCGGGTTGGAAGAACGGGCCAGATATTTGAAAGAAGAACTGACAGACATCCGCAGAACAATATCTGCTGCCAAGACAGGAAATAATGTCGATAATGTTTAAACTTGACCCCCTGCAACAGTTGGTGAGGATTGCTGTAAATCCTCACCAACTCCATTTTAACCGATCGTGAATGATTTAAGGAGATATGGAAATGTATGTTGATGACAATTGTATCGGCTGCGGAATATGTGTCGATACCTGCCCGGTAAAAGCTATTTCGATGATTAAAGACAAAGCTTCAATTGATCAGGATTTATGTCTTGAATGCGGGATATGCGCTGATATTTGTCCAGTCGATGCGATCCATGAAAATGATTAACAGTCGATTGTAAATCCGGCCTCCGGCTGGGTTAGCTCTCAGCCGGTTTTTCAACCTCCCTTTTGCATGCCTGGCAATACCCGTACACCTCAAATTGGCATTCCAGATGACTGAAGCCCTGGGTTTGTCCTTCCGGCAACCCTTCCAGGGGACAGTATTCCAGCGGAACAATCGTGCCGCACACCAAACAGATCAGATGGTGATGATGGCTTTGCATATCCTGCAGACGATAGGCAAACGTGCCGTTACGCTCTTTGTCTACCCGGCAAAGCATGTTCATGCTGTACATCATATCAAGATTTCTGCAGATGGTGGATAAATCAATGTGAATGTTCTGCTGCAGCAGTTTGTCATATAGAGATTTGGCCGTCACCCAGTCAGTTTGAGCCGCCATGCTGTGCAGTATCTGACGCCGGCTGTTGGTTAGTTTATAGCCTTTGGCAGCCAGCTGGGCGCATAATTGTTCCGCATCCATATCGTTTTCACTCCTGTCCGAGGTTCCCTGCGTTTTATAAAAATTCTCTGTTTACAATTGTCGTTGCCGGACAGAAGTCAGCAACGTTTTGTCAAGCAACTGAAACAGCGTATAGATAATGACGGCAAGTATGACAATCGCTGCGCCGGAGGCCAGGTTGTAATAATAGGAAATAGCCAGGCCTGTCAAGCAGAGAAATACACCAATGGCAAAGGACAAAACCATAATGCCCGGAAGGTCATCCCGAAAAAGGCGGGCCAGCGCGGGCGGAACGGAGAGCAGGGCCAGAATTAAAATGATTCCCACCACTCTGATCAGCACTACAACGGTTATGGCAATCATCGCATAGGTCAGCGCTTCGGCCAGAGCGACCGGCAGTCCCCGTGTCTGACTGAACTCTTCATCGAACAGATAGGCCTGCAGCAAGTGATAGAAGGCCAAAATAGTTGCCAGAACAATGCCATCAAGGATGGTCATGACCAGCAAATCCGTGCCGGATACCATCAGGATATCGCCAAACAAATAGCTCTCCATACTGGGAGGATATCCCGGTGTAAAGGAAATAAACAGGATTCCCAGGGCCATGCCCAACGGCCAGAACATGCCAATCAATACATCCGGCATCACCAAGGCCCGGCGCTGGATTTGCGCGATGCCCAAAGCAGAGAGCAAAGAGAAGCCCAAACCCGTATACATCGGTTCAATTTGCAAATAGTATCCCAAACCAATCCCGCCAAAAGCGGTATGCGCAATGCCTCCGCTCATCATCAGGAGTTTTTTCTCGATGATCATTGGCCCCATTATTCCGCAAGCCAAACTGGCCAGCAAAGAGGCCATCAACGCATTCTGTAAAAATCCGTACTGTAATAAAGCGTTTATCATTGTTGTCCTCCATGTTGACGCAAAACCCGATGCGGGACACCATGCGCAATCAGCTCGACCGGACATCCGTAGAGCTTCATTACCAGATCCGAGCTGAGTTCCGGTTCTCCATGATAATGGAGACGGTGATTGATACAGGCGATATCGCGCACGCAGGTACTGATCGCCATGGTATCATGGGTCGCCATCACAATGGTCATCTCCTGGTTTAATTCCTCCAACAGTTCGTAGACTTTACTGCTGGCATTGGAATCAAGTCCATTGCCCGGCTCGTCCAGGAGCAAAAGTCGTGGTTCAGCTGCCAGCGCCCGCGCAATCAAGACGCGCTGCCATTGCCCTCCGGACAGCTCCCCGATTTGCCGATTGGCCAGGTCGGCAGCCTCCAGCTTCTGCAGACACCATCGGGCTTTTTCCAAATCGTATTGACGATAGCGATGAAAAAAGAAAGATTTTTCTCCCAATCGTCCCTGCAGGACGACCTCCATAACAGATATGGGAAACCGTTGATTGATATGGGCAGCCTGCGGCACATAACCAATCATATGTCTCATGTCTTGGGGCTTTTCACCAAATATAGTCACCTTCCCGCGCCAGGGCTCCAGCAATCCCAACATCAGTTTTATCAAAGTGGTTTTGCCGCCGCCGTTGGGGCCGATGATCCCGGTAAAACTGCCTGCCGAAATGCCGAAGTTAATATCTTCCAGGGCTAACACATTCCCATAACCGGTACTGACATCTTCAAAGCAGACTGCCATTTCATTGGTCATTTTTCTTTCCCACCTTTATGCGTTGCCGGCCAGCGTCATCCTGGACGTCAGCCGTTTCATCCCGTCTGCCGGGTTTTTTATTCCGTCTTTAATACATGGCTGAATATCTGCGCCGTTTGACGCAAATTGGCAATATAATCCGGTGCCAGCGGCGCAATCAAGCGGGCTTCCCCGCCCAGTTCACGGGCCAGGGTCTGGGCTTGTTTGCCGTCCATTTCCGCCTGATAGAAGATCGCTTTTATATTTTCCTGTCTGGCCTGGTCAATCACCTGCTGGATATGCTGGGCAGTAGCTGCTTTCCCTTCTTCCTCCAGGGCGATCATGGTGAGTCCGTAATCAGCTGCAAAATAACCCATGGAAGGATGATAAACAATAAAACACCGGTTGGCTGTGTCCGCCAGGGAGGTTTCGATCTCCTGGTGCAGTTTTTCCAGTTGTGCCTGATAGTTTTGCATATTTTCCTTGTAGATCAGGGCATGTTCAGGATCTGCCTGGGCCAATTCTTCGCCAATACTCTCTACCATAACGCTGACTCGTCGAGGAGACATCCAGCGGTGCGGATCTTTTTGTCCCGGAGCAATTTCCAAAACCGGGTAGACTCTATCGACCCGGCTGGCCAGATCAATCACCGGCATGTCTGGATTAAGCTGCCTGAGTCTCGGCAAAATGCCGTTTTGTTCCGCCGCAACCCCAACGGAAAAGTATATTTGTGCATCGCTTACCTGCTTCATGATTTTAGGACTGGGCGCATAATTTTCCGGATTGCCTCCCGGTGGAATCATGGTTACGACTTCTACGAGATCACCGCCAACCGCTTCAACAAAACTGGCCTGCGGGACGATCGATACCGCCACTTTGATCTTTTCGGTGCCGGTTGATGCGGTCTCCGGCGCAGGATTCCCGCATCCTGCGATAGGCGGCAAGACCAGTGCCAGTACCATCAACACAAGCAAACGCTTCATTCTCTTAAAGGATTTCTTCACTGTGAATCGCTCCTTTTCTAATTGCAAGAAGTTGCATTTACTATTATTGCGCTGTCAGCCTGTCCTGTCAATCATCATTTGACATTTGAAAACGTCAACAGAAGACTTGGTTTCGGCGAATTCGCCTTAACTGACCAGCCTATGTCCAGCAAAAATCCCTTGTCGCCGTTGACAAGGGATTTTACCAAACCGTTTTAATGATTGTTTAGACAAGCAAACGTTGCTGCAGCCTGGCAAGCTTTTCTTCCATTTGAGCCAGCATTGACAGCAGTTTTTGCAGCTGCAGTTCCTGCTGTTCCATGAAATAGCCTTCAATGCCGGCAACTTTATATTGTTCAATCACGCTAAAAGCAATGGGAATATGAAAACACTTCAGGCTGTCGATTCTCGTTAATGTATCTGCCATTACCTGCAATGCATTTTCCTGAATGATTGTACCTTTTGGTTTTGCTTCCATTCCCGCGAACATCCTTAATAAAATTATTATGCATTCAATCCCGCAAGATTGTTGGCACCAGGAATACAAGGGCTGTTCTGAAAATATCAGAAACAGCCCTTGCTTGTTTATTACTCATGTGTTTTGAAGCTTTTTAGTCTTCAAAAGCCTCGCTGACTTTCCATACTTTCCATACGTTGCCGACCAGATCCGGACCGGGTTTTAATGTGGTTTTGCCAGGTTTCCAGCCGGAAGGGGTAGCTTCTGTTCCTTGCGAAGCTCTTACCAGTTGGAAAGCTTTGACCTGACGAATGGATTCGGCCACATTTCTGCCCACCGGCGGTGTCAGTACTTCAAAGCCCTGAATGATGCCATCCGGATCAATGATAAAACGACCGCGGGTCTCTACTCCGCTGTCTTCATCATAAATCCCGTACATTTTGCCAATGCTGCCATCCTGATCTGAGCACATCAAAAACGGGATATCTTTATTAATCATCTTGGAAAGCTCATGATCGTTCCACATCTTGTGAACAAAAACGCTGTCGACGCTAACAGCCAGTACTTCCACTCCCAGTTCCTGGAGTTCGGTATACTTTTCAGCAACTGCTGAAACTTCCGTCGCTCAGACAAAGGTAAAATCACCTGGGTAGAAGCAAAGCAACACCCATTTTCCTTTATATTCTGAAAGACTGGTATTAACGAATTTACCCTGTCCAAATGCAGCGGCGGTAAAATCCGGGGCTGGTTTTCCTACTTTAACCATGCTTTGCTTCGCCTCCTTCGTAATCATTTCTGTTGATGCGTTTTCTTCTGTCTGTACAGTGACCTTTTTAATTG
>CAZACF010000083.1:0-9698 GCA_964483565.1 uncultured Syntrophomonas sp.
TTTCGTGCATGGATTTCAGCTCCAGCTGCATTTCCTTGCGCATCTTTAAATCCAAGGCGCCCAGGGGTTCATCCAGCAGCAATATTTGCGGTTCATTGACGATCGCTCGGGCAATAGCAATTCTCTGCTGCTGCCCGCCGGAAAGGGTGGAAATATCGCGTTTTTCAAAGCCTTCCAGATCCACCGTGGCCAGGGCCCGTTTGACTTTTTCCTTGATTTCTGCCCGGGATAATTTTTCTTTCCGGACGAGGGTTTGGCCGGTTTTATCGGTATAGGTTACGTCGAAAGTTTTCAATTTCAGGCCAAAGGCAATATTTTCAAAAATGTTCAGATGGGGAAACAGGGCATAACGTTGGAATACCGTATTAATCGGCCTCTTGTTGGGCGGCAGATCACTGATGTCCTTGCCGTTTAGCATAATATGACCCGCGGTCGGCAGTTCAAAACCTGCGATGATGCGCAGCATGGTGGTCTTGCCACAGCCGGATGGACCTAAAAAGGTCACAAACTCTCCCTTTTTGACTTCCAGATTGAAATCTTCAACCGCCACGAAGTCATCGAAACATTTTCTGATTCCTTTGATTGCAATAATGTTTTCCGATGTAATGTTTGCCATGACAATCCTCTCCAAGATGCGATTATTCTTTTTCTTACCATACACCATTCAATCATTTTCGTATGATTATGATTTTCAACTTTTACGCATAAAAACATTCTATCAAAAAATAGCAGTAATGTACCAGAATATTTCTTGTTACACCGGGACGTTCTTTCTGTAACAAAAATTTCGTTTTTGGTTCCTGCGGTTACACCGGGACGTTCTTTCTGTAACAAAAATAACTTGGGGTCAAACCTCAAGTGGTCATACCCCAAGTTATTAGGAAATACAGCCCGGCAACAGCGCAAGTCAAGAACCGTCCCCAACTTGCTTCGCAGAAAGCAAGTCAAGAACCGTCCCCGACTTGCGGGGAGTTAGGCTTTGGCCTGGCGGCTGCGGCGATGGTACAGCAGGGCGATACAGCCGGCCATCACCAGCAGGAGCCAGAAGGGATGCATCAACATATAGGCCGTAACAATCAAGGGCAGCAGCAGAATCCGCACCATTAGTTTCAAGCCTTGGCTGTCAGCAATCACTTGGGCGATGGGCGGTGAATGCCGGTAATAGAAATCAACAAAGGCTGCTCCAGGACCATTGGTCAAGAGGAAGTGATCCCGGAAATGGCGCAGCAGGCTTACTGGCCAGGTGAACTTGGAGCCGAAGGCGGCGGTCGCAATGAAGCAGCCTTCCACCGGCGCCTCAATGGCTACCGGGGTGGATTCTGCGCTCTCCTGCCCATTCATGCGCTGAATGGCAAAGTATTGACCTGCACTCATACTGGTAAACGCACAGGAGGTCTCTCCTTCTTGCAGAACTTTTGTCCCCGCGATTTGATAGTCCTGGTTGTAAAGGATAATGGCAGCACCGGAAATCCCTCCGCTGACTTCGATGGTGTTGGTTCCGGAAACCAGAGATACTACCGGCGCAGGCGGCACAACCAGCACGGTACGGGTGACTTCCTGTGCCACTTTGCTTTCACAGGTAATATTATAGGTAACACTATAGGCTCCAGGGGTATTGGCATCCACCGGGTTAACCACGATGATCTGGGCGCTCACATCATTGCCCTTATAGACAGCGGTTGCCCCGGCATCGCTATAGGCAGTGCCGGCTACGATTCTGACAGTGGCTTCCCCGTTCAAACTGATCACCGGCAGGCTTGACAGCACCTGGAAGGTTTGGCTGGTAGTGATCTGGTTCTCCAACAGGTCGCTGCCGGTCACATATAAACTGTAGGTTCCGGGCGGTGCGGTCGCGCTCAGTTGATAGCTGGCACTCCATTGCCGGCTGGGGGTGGTTACACTGGGGGTCAGCTCGAGGGCTGAACCGTCCGGCATGAGCAGGCTCAGCACCGGCGCGGCGCTCAGGTTCTCGTCGCTGCTGACACTCATCGCCACCAGCTCTCCCCCGGTAACGCTTCCGTTCGGAACTTGAATGCTTAAAACGGGTGGCACGGTATCCACCGTAAAGCTCCAGGAGGCCTGGCTCTGATTGTTGGCCAGGTCTTTGACGGTTAGCTCGACAGTATGGGTTCCATTGGCCAGACCTTGTTCGGGCAGGGCCTGCACCACTGCACTGCGGGCGTCATAGTAGGCACTCAGGGCGGTACCATCCAGTTTCATCTGGATGCTGCTGGCATCGATGCCGCTGCCGCTGTCGCTGAGTTGGGCACTGATAGCGGGCAGAACCAGACTGGTGCGGCCGTCGACCTGGGGATGTTTTTCGCTGATGCCCGGCGGGGTACTATCCTGCCCCATGGTGACCTCGGTCTGATAATCCGTCCCCATGGGCGTACCGGCATAGCTTTGCACCGTACTCTTGACCATGACGTTGACGACGGTGCCGTCGGCCGGCTTTTGGGTCAGGTTGTAGCGCAGCGTTTTCGCTGCCTTATCACCGGCCAGGCCGCCTTCGCTGCCGGTCAGAGTGACCTCATTAAGCGGCGCCACAGTTCCATTCAGGACGGTGTTACTGTTCTTGTCTTTGACGGTAATGGCTGTATCCAGCCCTTCGGTCAGGATATAACGGTCAAAAACGATCTCCAGGGATTGCAGGGTATCGCTTAACAAGGGAGTCAACCGGCTCACCATCGGCGCGACTCTTGAAACCATGGGGATATTGACGTCAAAATGGGGCGGGGGTACCTCCAGTACGGCACTGCGTCCATCCTCATAGCCGTCTTTCTGGGCGATGACCTGCCATTTCCCGGCCGGTACATCCCAGCCGTATCTGCCGTCGTTGATGGTTAACTGGGGATTGACCTGGCCATACCAATCGGCATCCCACAACTGCCAGTTCTGCGAATCGTCCTGGTAAAACACGCTCACCGTCGCATCGGAGAGCAGGTTGTCGGGAACGGTTTCATAGATGATGCCGCTAGGATCATAAATCCAAGCCGGATTGGCAGTTTTCTTGCCTTTGCCTTTATTCTTCTTTTCTTTTTCCTTTTCTTTTTCTTTTTTGCACTTGGCTTTGGGAATAGCTTTGATCTGATTATCGACCATGGTATCGATGGCCTTGCCGGCCGCTGCCGACACGCCGCTGAATACCAGTGAGCCAGCCGGTGACAGGGCGGCTCCCATAAATTTGCCGCCGATGTTGAGGGCCTGTTTGCCGACTTCACCGATGACGGTGGCGGCCAGGGCTTTGCCCATCTGCGGCGCGATATCCGCGGCCATATCCGGGCATTCCATGATGTCATCCATGCTGCTCATGACATTGCTGATTTTATCGGCATAGCCTTTGGCTCCGGCCACTGTATCGTTCAGCTCGGAGACGGTGGAATAACCGTCGTAGGTGGTCTGGGCAACGAATTGGGAATACGTAATCCAGCCGACGTCCTGCGCCTGGAATCCTTGCGGTTTGACGCTGGCATCCACAAATAAATCCTGTGGCAGGTACCCGCTCATATAGCTGACAATGCGTTTGGCCTGAGGAGACTCGGTCCAGCTAAGTCCAAATCCGTAGACCTTGTCAGTGCCGGCGGCATCGATCTGTTCCTGTGTAGGCGTAAAGTCAGCATTGAGCTTGACCTTGATTTGTACCTCCACCTTCAGGTTATTGCGGTTGGGCAGTCGGAACAAGGCCTTGCCCAGATATTCTGAATTTTCATTGTCAAGTGGTGTAACCTCAACCTCGCCTTCCAGAACGAAGTCCTGCATGCCGGGAGGCAAGGATCTGCGTAATTCTTCGTCGGTCGGGGTGGTCAGAACGGGCTCCCAGCTGACGGCGGAGGCGCTGCTTTTTATGTCATAGCTCACATAAAAGGCTCCCAGCGCCTTACCTGCCGAAACGACACTGGCCTGATAGAGGTCATAGGCTCCGCGCACTGCATTGGCAGCCAATCCTCTTTGTCCTTCCAGGTAGACCTGAACATTTTCCACCTGATCGGGATGATTGAATTTGAGCAGCACTTCAATGGGATAACTGGGGTTGACGCTAAAGGGGAAACGGGCCACTCCCTGCGAGCAGTCGGCGGTGATGCTGTTGCTGCCCTGCCGCACGGTCATCTCCAGCAGTTGGGGCTGATTGATATCATAGATCACGGCTGTGTCCGCGGTCCGATTCAGTTCTTTGCCCTGGCTGTCCAAAGAACGGGCATGCAGCAGATACAGGAAGGGATTGCCTTTATCCGGCAAAGCAACATTCATTTCCCAGTAACTGCCGCCCGGCCCTGGCTGAGCAGAACCCAGCAGTTCCTGGCCGGCGAAGACCTGTACCAATTGCCCGGGCGGTATCCGTCCGGACAGATAGACCTGGCGGCTGTTGATCCTTTCGGGGGCCTGCAGGGACAGGCGGATATTGCGCACCATGGCCGAGCCCAGCGCTTCAGTGACCGTCTGGCTGTCTTTTTGGTAGCTGATCTGGGCGGCTGCACCCAGGGTATCGGCCTGGCAATCCGGCAAAACGCGCAGATAACAGCTGGCTTCTCCGGACTGGCCTGCCGCCACCTCACCCAGCGGGATGGTCAGGCGGTTGTTGCTGAGGGTCGCTCCGTTGACCGGTTGATTGTTGACTTTGCTATAGGCGGGCAGGCATTCGGTTCCTGCCGGAATCTCCATGATGATTTGGGCCGATTGGGCCGTCGCGCTGCTGCTGTTCTTATAGGAAGCAGACAGCCAATAGGATGTCCCCGGCGTTACCTCAGAGGGCGCAGCCTGAACGGTATTGCCGGGCTGACCGGAAAACACCCCCGGTTCCATGAGTTTTATATTCCCTAAATTCAAGGTATTCCCGGCAGTAATGGTAAAATCAGTCTGGAAATAGGCCGGCCGATCATAGCCCATGGCCTCCACCAGACGCAGCCGGTAGTCACCGGGGTCAGGCAGATTGCTCTCCAACCCTCCAACGCCGTAAACATATTTTTTAAAGGTGTAACTGCCGTCGCTCCCCTTGGCCAGCAACTCCCACTGGCAATAGTAATTCATGGGCTGATCGTTTTTATCAACCAGGGACCCCTTCACCCGGCCGCCGCTTTCTTCCAGGCGGAACTCAACGCTGGCGCAGCAATCCTGGTCGAGCGTAACGGTTTGCTCCTGGGCCGGCAGATTATAATCCATGCCGTCTACGCTGATTTTGACTTTGTCACCGGGTTGGCCGTAAACAACCGCCGGCCAGAAATGCATCTGGACACCGTCCAGCATGATATGATACAACTCGGCGCTCAAGACGCTTAACTGCACTTCCTGCCAGTCTTCGCCCAAATGCTTGGTGAAAAGCTTCACCGCGATCGTGCCCCGGCCGCTTCGCTCCATATTCAGGGAGCACGCCGGGCTGTCGGACTTGACCTCCACGGTAACCGCCTGGGGCTGCACATATTTGTAAGTGGGATCCTCGGCCTGCAAGGTGGCTGCACCCAAGTAGAGCTGCAGGCTGTAGCTGCCGTCGGCTGCGCTTCGGGTCCGATTGGTATAGGTTTTGTTTTGCAGCACCTGGGAAGCATTGATGGTGATCCCGGCCAACGGACCGTTGGGGCCGAGCACCTTGCCGGTGATGGTTGCCTGCACGATCGGTTCCAGGGAGATGATGACTTCATTGTTGCCGCTGGTCACCACATGAGTGCTATCCGCAACCGGGTTGTACATGCGCTGGCCCAGGTTGACCTTGATGACGACACTGTCACCGGCCAGCAGGTTGTAATCCCCGGCGCCGGACAGAGTTGGCGTCCAGCCGTCAGCACCGGTCTTGAGGTTGCCCAGCACGCGGTTATTGGGGCCGATCAGGGAGAGGATCATGTCCTTCACCGGGATGGCGCCGGTTTTTTCCACCAGCTTGACCCGCAGGGTGTTGAGTGAAGCAGCCTGCAGGGTTATTTTTTGATTCAGGCCGGATTGCAGGGCGAAGGCCGCCGCGCTAGCCAATACCCGATGGTCACTGCTCAGCAAACGCGCCTGATAATCCGTGGCTGGTTTTACATGCAGGGTAATCTCCCCAGCGCCGGTCAGGGTTTGGGTGTTACTGTACAACTGGCTGTTGCTCCATACCACCAACTGTGCTCCGTTTAATAAATCGCTTTGCTCCGCGCTGCAGGTGATGGTGAGCCCGGCGGCTACATTCAGCGGCCAGCCGGTGGCCTGCCAGGTTTGGGGATCGCCGGTCCCGGTGTTCAAGCTAACCTTTAGAGAGAGCAGCTGGCTGATCCCCTCGGCCACGGGAAAAGTTCCCTGGTATTGGCCGGGGCTGGCGCTCATTTCGGTTAAGGTGATGGTGGTCTGAGCCTCACGCGGCGCGGTTAATAGCTGCCCTTTATCGTCATAGAGGGTTTTATACTGCAATACAGCGCTGGCCGTTCCTCCGCTCTGCCCCACTGCTTTGATTTGCAGATTGGCGCCGGGGGCTACCAGGCTGGCATCGGCAGTGGTTTTATCCCAGGTGAGTTCAACTTTTAAGTCAGAGGCAACCGGTTCGGCACCCTCCATGGTGACGGTTTTGCCCGTAAAGGCCGGGGCTTTATTACCGGCCAGATCCTGCAGCGGGCTGGTGCCCGGGGTGTAACTGACACTGACCGTATCGGTGCTGGTCAAGGCCTGCGTCAATTGCAGCTGCAAAATAACGTTTTTATAGATGACTTTGATGCTTTCAATCGTGGCTGCCTGCTGGTTGAGCTTGACCGTAAAGTCAGTGATCGCCGGTACTTGCAGCGGATTGAGATTCTCCTGGTAAGTAAGGTAGAGGCTCTTTGCATAGCCGATGGTCTTTTTCAGTTCCGGCTTGTCAGTGTCATTCGTCAATTGGATATCCCGGTTGACGACATCTGTACCCAGGCTTACCGCAACTTTGGCGGAGGGACCCCAGGGATGCCCCATCATTTCATTGGGCGTGGCCTGCAGGGTGTAATTGCCGGCACCGGCGGGAACCCCTCCCGACCGGAACCTTCCGTCCTGCGCCAAGGTCGTCCAATCTTCCCCATTCTCTCCCACCAGGGCGATCGAGGTCATGCGATCTCCCAAACTGGTGGGTGAATAGCCGATGGGAATCAGCGCATCTCCGGACGGGGTCAGGACCTTGCCCTGCACCCGGGGTTGGGTGAGTCTGATATTTTGCTCCAGCGTCTTGCCAGATTCCAGGGTCACGGTCAGTGGCAGGGAATTGCTCAGCGCGGTATCATCGCTGATGTTTGCCTGCAGAATATAGGTACCGTTGGGCAGTCCGCCAAACTTGAATTTTCCGTCTTGATCCAGATACACCATTTGGTGAAACTGATCATTCGAGTCGATCAGCCACACTTGAACATTATAGGCGTAGCTGTCTATCTTGGTCCCGTCAGCTTTCAGCACTTGTCCGCTGATCTGCGGGGTGGTGAGCTGGACTGTGATGTTTTGCGCTGGCCCCTCTGTAACCTCGATGGTACGTGCTGCAGCATCTGCATAGGTGGGATGATAGGTTACTTCCGTGGCCAGCTGATAATTACCGGTGGGTATGCCGCCCAGGATAAAGGACCCGTCCGGCTGCACCAGAGTATGCCAGTACCCCTCAGCTTCATCGGTCAGCATGATGGCAATGACGGAATCATAGATGGACGTATAGTTGCTTCCGTCCGGTTTTAGTAATTGGCCTTTGATCTGCGGCTGGGTCAGTTTCAGCGTGACGTTGGCAGGGCTTCCAGCCTGGACGTGAACTTTGGTGGGTTGGGAGTCGGTCCACTTTTCCTGGCCGGGCATGCCAAAATACTCATAATTGGCGGTCAGCCAGTAATCCCCTTCCGCCAGACCGCCCATCTTGAAGCTTCCCCCGGCGCCAACCGCGGCTGACTTGTTTGTCTGTAAGGGATCATTCCAGGCCGGGCTTAATTGTATATTGATCGACTGGTTTGACAGGGACAAAAACTGGCTTTCCGGGCCCACTACTGTTCCATTGATTTGTACTTGCTCCAGGGTTAAATCCTGTTGCTGCAGCTGACCTGCCACAATCTGCACCGGAATCAGGTCGGAATCCGCATAATTGTTGGCCGCGCCTTGGGCGATGGCCTGCAGGTAATAGGTTCCGGCGGGAACATCACCCTGCCAATAACGGCCCTGACTGTCAGCCATAACCGCATCAAGCTCGTAACCGCCAGCAGTCAGCAGTATCACCATGACATCACTGTTTTTGCCTGGAATAAAGGCAGTGTTGTCCGGCTTCCGTACCGATCCCTGGACCAGTGGCGCGGTGAGAGTGAGATCTTGCTGCACTGGCGCAGTCGCATCGTCAGCAATGGTCACCTCCACGGGCAGGGAGTTGAATACATATTTGGCCTGACCGGGGCTTACTGCCGCCTGCAGATAGTAGGTTCCCGGCGCCAACCCGCCCAGGCTGTAAGCAGAACCGGAAGACAGCAGGCATTGTGCAGCTTGCTGGTTTTGCTCATCATAGGCGATGACCCAAATCTCCAGATCGGGTTCGGAAGCCCAGGTCGTCCCGTCAGGTTTCTTGACGACCCCCTGAATATCAGGTCCCCGCAGCGTCAGATTCTGGTTTTTGGTCTGCTGGGCAATGACCTCAACCGGTATCCAGCGGGAATTAAAGAGGCTCTGATTGCTATAGGCGGTCACCCGCGCCTGCAGCTGATAGTTGCCTGGCGCAATGCCGCCGAACGAATAATTGGCATTATTATAGCAGTAGTAACTGGCCAATTCTTTGCCCTCCAGGGTGGCCAGGACTACATCTACCGAATGAATATCGTCATTGGCAAAAGGTGTTTTGCCATCTGTTTTCATCACCGTTCCCTCGATGGAGGGGGTGGTCAGGGCCAGATTACAGGTAACAGCCCCGGCGGTTGTCAAAGTAACCGGCATGGCCAGAGAATCGCAAATGCCATTGTCGCTTAAATTAATGACTGCTTTGACCAGATAATCCCCCGCCGGCACCCCGCCGATCACATAATCGCCCGCGCTGTTCAACACACTCGCTGAGGCGATTTCCCGGCCGGTCAGATCGGTGAGCTTGACCTCGATTGAATAATAATTGTTCAAGGGACTGTTGTCCGGGTTGCTGACCTTGCCCTGCAGCATCGGGGTTGTGAGGTTCAGGTCAAGGGTCTGAACCACATTGGTAATCGAAACGGATTGCGGCAAGGAATTGAAATACTGATTGCTGTCACTGACTTGCGCTTGTATCGTATAATTCCCCGGCACGATTCCGCCCAGTTTATAGCTGCCGTCTGCCGCTAATTCGGCAGAGGCGATCTCTCGATCGGCACTGTCGAGTATTGCCACGCGGTAGCTTCCCGCCACGGTCGAGGTGATGGGTGATTTACCATCCGGGGCATAAACCGTTCCCTCTACCTGTGGATTGGTCAGGCTGAGATCAAGGATGGCAACTTCCTCCGCGGACGACGGATTGGACAAGGTGATCTCCTCCGGGATCGAAGCGGTATAGGGATGGCCTGCTCCGCTGGGCTCAACGCGAATCCGGTAGTCGCCCGGCTCGATTCCGCCCAACATATAGCTGCCATCTGCGCTGACTTCGGCTGAATCGACTACATTGTTTTGCTCATCCAGCAATACTACCTGGGCGCCGAGCGGGTAAGCAGGAATAAAAACTGTTCCGTCCGGCGTCTTGACAGTACCCTTCAGCAGGGGATACAAAAGCTTCAATTTAACGGTTTGCCCCCAATTATCCT
>CAZACF010000084.1:0-9696 GCA_964483565.1 uncultured Syntrophomonas sp.
CACCCCAACAAACATTTCTACAAAATCGGAACCACTGATGGAGAAGAAAGGTACCCCCGCCTCCCCGGCGACCGCCTTGGCCATCAGGGTCTTGCCGGTACCAGGTGCCCCGAACAATAAAACACCCCGGGGAATCTTGGCTCCCATCTTGATAAATTTCTCCGGATTTTTCAGAAACTCCACGACTTCGGTCATTTCCTCTTTGGCTTCCTCGGCGCCGGCAACATCGGCAAAAGTGGTCTTAACCTGCTCACCCGACATCATGCGCGCCTTGCTCTTGCCAAATTGCATGACCTTGCCCCCGCCTCCCTGGGTCTGATTCATGATAAATAACAAAAAGACGATCAGAATCAAAATGGGGAAAAGCGTGCTAAGCAAGGTTGTCCACCAGGGCGGGGGAGGAACCTGTTGCGCTTTGATCTGCACGCCCTTATTCTGCATGACCGAGTCAATGTTGCTTTCCTTGGTGGCTACGGTAGATACTTTATCACCATTTTTCAGGGTAGCCGTAATCTTGTAGACCAGATCATCCACCACGATTTCAGCATTTTTCACCTGGCCTGTTTCAACCTGGCTGTAGAATTGCGAATACGACAATTCCCTGACTTCGACCTGTGGAGTGGAAGTCATTTTTATTGCAAATAATGCCAGCAAAACGATTAAAGTATATATGGCTATGTTTTTAAAAGCTTTGTCCAACTAATTACCTCCCCGGTCTGCGCGAAAAATTTTTCTTGATATATCGTTTTCCCTGGATGGATAAATATACTGAGTCAGAACATTTTAGCATATGGCCATCTGCTTTTCAAATCAAGCTGGCTTCCTCTTGAATCTTCTGAACCAGCAATATGTGTTGGCTGTGTTGATCCACGGCTGCGGCTGAGCAGATACAAAGACCCGGCAGGGCATATATTTCACCGCTTGAGGATGACAATACCGGGATTTTATCTCTTTGCCTGACGGGAATCCGTTGTTCATTCAGGTATTTTTTAAGTTTTTTGTGTCCGGCTGATCCGGCTGGCCGGATTACATCTCCGGGACGGCGGGAACGGAGCACCAAGGGCAAAGACAGTTTATCAAAATCCAAATAAATATCTCCCGGGGTTGGGCTGAAAAACCTGGCCTCTGTAAGTACAAAACGAAATCCCGTCCCATCCGGCAGGATTGCCTGGCCAGGAATGTCAACCTCAATATTAAAAACATCCGTCTCTGGCCAATGATTCGTAAATATTATTCTATCATAAGACTTGTTGAGGATGATGCCTTTTTTTAGCTGCAGAATTTTCGCTGAGCCCGGCTTGTGAAGCAGCCCCAGCACTTTTTCAACATCCCGGGTTTCCCATCCCTCCTGACCTCCAACCAAGGATAAGGCCATGATGGCCAATCTTCGCTGCGCCGCCAGGGGCAAAGCTTTAAAGCCCTCGGCATCCATCTCCACCCCGGATTCGTCCTGGGCGCAGACTAACTGGCGCCAATAACCCTGTACAGTCATCTGTAACAGTTCATTTTCCGCTCCGATAATCTCCGCCAATCGGCTTAAGCTCTCGGTGATTTGGGGATTATACGCCTGCTGCAACAGCGGAATCAGCTGATGCCGGATGCGATTGCGAAGATATTTTTCATCCTGGTTGCTTTGGTCAACGCAATAATCGATCCCCTGCTCCTGCAGATAGGCCAGCAGTTCCTTTTTGTTGCGCTGCAAAAGAGGTCGAACCAGCTTGCCATTGCGGGGCATAATGCCTCGTAAACCTTGCATCCCTGCTCCCCTGAGCAAATGCATCAGTACCGTTTCCGCCTGATCATCCTGATGATGGGCGGTAGCGATGACATCAGCCTCCAAATCCTGCAGCAGCTGACGAAAAAAAGCGTAGCGGACCTGACGTCCGGCATCCTCCAGGGAAGTCTTGGTTTGACGGGCCCGTTGGCGGACATCCACCGTTTTTGTGAAACATTCGATCTGCCAGCCTCGACATTGTTCTTCAACAAATTCCTGCTCACGGGCAGCCTCCGGGCGCAAGCCATGATTGACATGGGCAGCTGCAACACTGAAGGCCATCTCCCCACGCAGTTCCTTTAAAATATACAAGAGGGCCATAGAATCTGGCCCCCCTGATACGCCTGCAATTACTTTGTCGCCGGGATGAATCAACCCCTGGGCGGCAATATATGCTTTGATTGCATTAATCATAGCTGCCCCTCTTCTCAGGTCTGTTAATAATATCCTACAAAAGTTATATCAATTGTCAAGCCGCCGGAACTGAGAAAGTACTCTCCGGCAACGCGGGTTTATAATATTTTGGGAAAATAAACTTTAAAAACTGTGCCTGCGTTCCCCGTTTCAAACTCAATACGAGCTCCGTGCCGGTCGGCAATGCTGTAACATACCGCCAGCCCCAGACCGACTCCGTTATCCTTGCTGCTGACAAAGGGAATCCCAATCTGCTCAATCATCTCTGGAGCGATTCCGCAACCCTGATCGGCAATGCCCAGCATCACTTCCGTTTCAATCTCCTCGATCATGATGGTCACTGTCCCCCCCGGGGTCATGGCATCCATCCCGTTGCGAACCAAATTGAGGATCATCTGGCGAATTTCATTTTCATCCAGCCAAAGCTGCGTTTCACCGCCGATTATGACCTTGACGTGCTTGCCCTGCAATAAGGCTTCCGCCTCCAGCATCGGCTTGATCCTGGTTATTATGGCCGCCAGGCTGCGTGGCTGCAGCTCAGCCGCTTTATCCTTGGCCAGACTTAGAAACTCTGTAATGATCTCATTGGCCCGGTCCAGTTCTTCGATCATCAGATCGTAATACACCTTGTTGGCATCGTCGTTTTCTTGCCCGAACATTTGCAGAAATCCTCGCACGGAGGTCATGGGATTGCGAATCTCATGGCCGATTGAGGCAGCCATCTTGCCCACCAGATTGAGGCGGTCAAGACGAGCAATTTCCTGTTCGTACCGATTCTTTTCCGAAATATCCTTCATGATGGACAAACGGCACTGCCTTCCTTCCAGATTTATGGGGACAGAGGAAATCATTAAATCGATTTTTTTCCCTGATTTGCTGGAAGTTGTCAATTCATAGTTTCTAAGAATTCCGTGTGCTTTAAGTTCTTTTATAAAAAGCTGGTAGGCCGGATCAAACGGTTCGACCGTCCCAATTTCGATGGCTGTACGACCAAGACCTTCCTCCCGGGTAAAGCCATAGGCATCCAAAGCTGCCTGGTTGACTTCAATATAAGTATTGTCTTCCATATCCATAATCACGATCATATCCGGGGTAAGATTAAATATTTTATAAAATCGCTCTTCTGATTGAGCCAGATCTACCTCGCGCAGTTTTTCCGCCAGCAGACGGTAACGTGCTTCGCTGTCTTTGAGGGCTTGCTCAGCTTGCTTGCGAGCGGTGATATCCTTGCAATAAAATGACAGGCCTCCATCCAAGGCCGGGTAAACAGTGACCTCATACCAACTGGCCATTTTAGCACTGAAGGTTTCATAGTTGACGGTGACTCTTTCCTGCATGGCCCTGCTGATTAACTTGTAAATTCGAGGCTTTTCCGGCTCGGGCAGGAGTTCCCACAGCAATTTGCCGTACAGCTCTGACAGCTTTCTTTGCCACCATGCCTGAGCTTTCTGGTTGACATAAATGATACGCCACTCAGCGTCAACGGCATAAAACGGGTCACTGATGGAAGACAGGGAATAGAGAATATTGTTGAGGTTTTCCTCACTTTTATGCAGCTTGCTTTCAATTTGCTTGCGGTCGGTGATATCGGTCATGGCATTCAGAGAAAAGCTATGTCCGTCAATGGTGAGCAATTGGGAGGATACCAGGCCGTAACCAATTGTTCCATCTTTGCAGCGGTATTTGGCCTCAAAACTCTTTAAGCCCTCGCCTTGCTTTAATTCCTGATATTTTTCCTCATCCTGTACTGCATCTGCCCATAAACCCAAAGAACTGTGGTGCCGTCCGACCACCTCCTGGCGGGAATAACCGAAAGCCTTGGCCCAGCTTTCATTGACATCGGCGAAGGTATAATCGTCCAGGTTCAAAATTGACATAATGATGTCGCTTTGGCGATAAGCGTTAAAGAATATATCCACATTGGGGTGTTCACTGATATTAAATTTGCGCTTTGGTAAGTGCCGATCATTGCTCCCGTCTCCATCTTGGCTGGATGAATCGCGCATTTCTTTTCCCCCTCAAATCTCGACCGACTATTCAAAATGACCATCATACAGGTATGTGTATTGAATGTTTTATTTCTCCTTCCCATCATTGGATACTTTTGCCCATTATTCCTCCTAGTTTTGAAAGTTTTTTCAGAATAATGCAAATATAAATCTCCCTCATCGTTACCGAGACGATCAGGGAGATTTATACATCAGCCGTATCTTGATCAGGCCATATCCAACCGCAGACAAATTGCTGTCATATCGTCTCCGGGCTTGCCCGCGGCTAGACTCAGGGCCCGATTGATCACCATCTGGGCGATGACTTGCGGATCTGTTTCCCGGATCTGGGCAAGCAGGCGAGGAATCCAAATCTCTCCGTTTTGCTCCCGGGATGCTTCCATTACTCCGTCACTAACCATTAAGATGAGATCACGTGGCATCAGTGATCTGCTCTCAGTGTTTACTTCGACCTCCTCCAAAATCCCAATGGGCAGAGAGGACGAACTGAGTACGGATATTTGTTTGCCTCTTTTTAGAAAGGTAGGAGCACTGGCAATTTTAATAAAATCAAGCTCAGCATTGTATAAATCGATCAGCATCATATCCATGGTGGTAAAGCTCTCATTGCGTGAGCGCAACAGCAAAACCGAATTAATCGTCTTAAGAGCCAATTCCTTGTTAAAGCCGCTTTCAAGGAGATCCAGCAGCAGTTTGACGGCCGTATTGCTTTCTTCTCGCGCTTTTTCCCCTACGCCCATTCCGTCACTTAAGACGACCAGTTCCTTGCCTTCGTTGAGCGTATTGATGATCAGGCTGTCGCCGCTTTTTTCCTCCCGGGCAACCTGGGCAACTGCGCTCGTGACCTGGTAATTAAAGGCTCGTTGCAGCGTAAAATCACACGCCCCTCTGCCCATCAAAGCAGGGCAGTTTTTTTGGCAGACTTCCAGTTTTTGTCCCAGGGCTGAAGACAGCGCCGGGGCAACACTTAGTTCGCAACCGCTTCCGTCTACACATGACGCGCTGATCACGTTGACGGATAATAATTCCCCCTTGCAACGGATCGGGCTGATATCCTTTAAATTTATTCCCAGCCGTTTACAAGCTTTCAACAATTGAGCGCGCAATTCCACATCAATAGAGGTGTCGACTTCAATCTCCTCCGCCAGGCTTCTGACCACCTGTCCCACTCCCTTGAGCTGTCGGGCAACCAATTGACGTGATTCACCCATTTTTTCCGACCAATACTCGTTAATCCGCAAGTTGTCAAAAAGATAGTTGACGGTGGTCACCAACTCTCGTCCGTGCAGACATTTCTTTTTTAAGGACGGAGACATATCTTCATAATTCAGTTGGCCGGCACTTTCCGCTTGACAAAATAGTTCCAGGATTTCCTGAGCCGTACTGTGATATTCCCGGTTCCAGCATTGCACGAAACGGTGACATCCCTCACAAAAACCGTTGGATAATTCATCATATAAATAGTTAAGACAGGAATTTCCCTGCGACTGAATGCCATGATCCTGCGCCCCTGTAAAGGTCGAACTCATTTCATCAAAGACCTGGGCCAAATGATGAATGCGATTGCCGATGGTTTCATTGAGATGCCACTCAGTCTGATTAGCATCGGTATTTGAGCGGGATAGCTTGCCCATGCTCTGGATCGGCAGTTTTTCTTTCAATGATTCGGGTAAAAGCATGAATACCACACTGGCAATAGCGGTTTCCCATAAACCCAAAATGACCAGTTGACTGTCAGCGATAAACATGGATAAAGCCAAGGTTCCCAACATATAACCAACAATGACTCCCAGACGGCCAAAGCTGCGAAATAATCCCGCCAATAGCCCTGATATGGAATACATCCCCAGCGTCTGGGCAAAAAGGCTGGAAGAAATCGAAGGCAGGATGCCGGACATCACCCCCATGACGGTTCCTCCGCCCGTACCCCAGAGATAGGCAGCAATCATGATTCCCAAACGGCACAGCATACTGCTGATCTCCAGTCCGTACAGCTGCAAATCGCCAAGACCCATGATCAGACCAATCCCCAGAACCATAAAAGCACCCATTTCTTCAAAACTAAAATTTGCCATGGGCTTCTTTTGTTTAAATACCTCCAGACAATACAGTAAGACATAACTGATAATCCCGCTGATCAAGGCTTCAAACACGATCACCATTTGCTGATAAAAATTCAACCCGCTCATGATCAAGGCGGCGCTCTTGATGACCAATACGACTGCCGCAGTGATCACCGGTACGCCCCACCAGTTATTGCCCAATCGGATTTTTTCCGTATTCAGGATCCATACCAGTATCACTAAAACAACCATATTAATAATGGTTACGCTGCCCGGTAAAACCGTAGCCAACCCCATCAGACTGAACAGCAGCAGGATCATGCTGCGCTGCCGATGCTGGGCTGCAAAGACAGCAACATAGGCAAATATGAAGGGCAACAGCTCCCCCAGGATAAATGCCCTGGAAAGGACTAACGCTCCCCCGGCCAGGAGAAGATTTTCCCAACGCAGCAGGTTTTTGGCCCAGTCAGATGTATACTGCAGTTTATGGGCTTGAAAAACCTGCTTGAATGGTATCTGCGGACGATGCCATGAAACAGCCAACCTTTTTCTTGTCTGTCTGGGCGCGAATTCTTCTTCCATCCTCTGGTAAGGGTATATTTCCAGTCGATCCAACATCCCTTTCCCCCCTTGTGCCTGAACCTGAGTTTTACCATTATAACAAGGCATTCCTGATTATAATGTCAGCACAGGGAGTTGCTATCTATTTTTATTCATACAAATTCTCTGCCTAAAAGCCCTGCGCGGGCAGTTTATAGCAGACTTCAACATTTATCTGAGAGTTTTGCAAACTGATCTGGCCGCGTTCTGAAATGCTTTTTTCATCCGGCCATAAGTTGGCCCTGCTGCCATATCAAGAGAATATTTAACTTTGGCTATTGCCGGCAGGATCAACCCGCACCTGGGAATTTCACCCCTTGAAATGGCCAGGCCGTTTACAAAAAACAGGGGAGTGACCAACCTGAATGGCCACTCCCCAAATCTTTATTTTGATACTCCCTAAAATATTTACACCCAGGATTAATAATTACTATTTTCTCAGATATGCCAGCCAATAGAAGAAGCCGACAAACACTGCTCCGCCGACGATGTTGCCCAAGGTAACCGGCAACAGATTGGAGCTCAAGAAATTTGCATAACTGAAGAATTGAACTACCTGGTCAGGAGCCATGTTAAATACGCTGACCGGTACGCCGTCCACCAGCTTGGTAGCATTAGCAACCATTTCGGGGTTGGAATTGGCGATGGTGATACCCATGGGAATAAAGAACATGTTGGCAACGCTATGTTCAAAGCCGCTGGCAACGAAAGCCATGATGGGGAAGAAGATAGCGAAGATCTTGCCGATAATATCTTTGGCAGCAAAAGCCATCCACACAGCCAGACAAACCAGCCAGTTACAAAGAATACCGCGGCAAAATGCCTGTCCCCAGGTTAATGCCAATTTGCCTTTGGCGATTGCCAGTGCTTTGGAGCCCATGGCGGTGAGTGTCATCGCGCCTGCGGCATCCGCTTGCCCCCAATATCCGCCCCAGAATACGATGTAAACCAAAAGAACTGAACCAATGAAGTTGGCGATGAATACTACCACCCAGTTGATAAGCAAGCCGCCCCAAGTGGCTTGACCATTCATGGCCGAAATAAAACAGGCCATATTGTTGCCGGTAAACAGTTCTGCTCCGGCAATGACGACCAGCATCAGGCCGACGGAGAAGACCGCGCCAAACAGGAATTGTCCGCCCGGAGTTCCTCCCGGTAAAAGTGTGTCCATCGATCCGATCTTGGTAGCCAGGTTCGCTCCAAATCCAATGTAGGCGCCTGCCAGAATACCAAGCACAATCATCTTTAGTATTGGCAGTTCAGCCTTGGATTTGCCCGCTGCACATGCGGTTGCCGCAATTTCTGCAGGAGTCAAAAATCCCATTACAAGTTCCCCTTTCCATTCTTTTTTCGACGTTCCAGTTATAAATTTCAACAATTTTTTTGTGAAATTCATAACTTTTTACATACTCGTTAAACATTCTACGAAAAGCAAATAAATCCTGCACAAATATAATATTTTACAGATAAAATTCTTGCGACCAGATAATCCCTTGCAGCAAATCGCTGTCACTGACAATAATCTCAGGCTTTTTCAACAGCTCCATAATCAATATGGTGATGAGAACCCCGGCATTGATAATATCGGCCCTTTCCGGCTGCAAACCCGGTAGTCTTCTGCGCAGCGCCAGTGGAGTTCTTTCCAGCAATTGATAAATATCGGCGGCTTCCTGAAGGGTCACATGATGACCATGTACTTTTTCGGAATCATATACATCCAGACCTAATTTTACCGAGGCTATTGAACTGGCCGTTCCGCCAACCATTACCAGCGGATATTCCATGAATCGCGCCTGCATGGTCTGGATAGGCCTCAGGAGATCAGCAATGTCGGCAGCACTCATCTGTATTTCAGTAGCCCGCACCGCTCCCACCGGCAGAGAAATGGCCAAATCCTGATAAATGCAGATAAATTCAGTGCTGCCTCCACCCAGGTCAGCTACCAGCGGCTGATGATCCAGTTGTAAACCTTTTTCAACCCCGATATAACTAAGTCTTGCTTCTTCTTCCCCACTGATAATCTCCACCATCATATTGCTCTGACGGGCAGCTTCTTCTACAAACGCCTGACCGTTGGCTGCCTCCCGGACGGCACTGGTAGCTACTGCCCGGTAGCCCCGAACATCATAGGCGTGCAAAATTGGCTGGATCTTGTTTAGCCACTGCCAACTTCTTTGCGCGGCTTCCTGACTGATCCGTCCGGTTTGACTTAAACCCGCTCCGATACGAGTGGTTTCAATCTCCTTATACCGGGTTTTAAGTTCAGGGCCTACCCTTTCAGCAATCAATAACCGGCAAGAATTGGTGCCAATGTCTATGGCTGCATAATTCATAAGAACCTCCTGAAATCATTAAATCATCCTTCACTGCACAAAAAAGCACTTCCATGAATGAAGTGCTTTTGCGTATCCTTACTGGTAGTTTTTTCGGCGGCGGGGTTCTATTTTATTTTTGAGGGGCTGCATTCTTTCATCACTTTCTTTTAAAAAGCGGCTGATCTTGTCATCCAGCGTAACCGGTGTCTCTGGTTTTTTCGGCCCGCTAAATCCTCTATTGTCCCGGCGTGGTTCCGAACGGTTGTATCTGGGTTGACTGGGTGCAGGGGGCACCACTTTGGGCGGAAGAGCTTGTTTGATGGAAAGCCCGATCTTCTTGCCATCAATATTCAGTACTTTAACCTTGACCTGGTCACCCTCCTTGATATAGTCCTTGACATCTTTCACATAAGTATCGGCTATTTCCGAAATGTGAACCAACCCCACCAAGCCACCGGGCAGCTCAATAAACGCTCCAAAGGTTGTAAGTGACTCAAAGGAAAGATCAGTTACACCGATTT
>CAZACF010000085.1:0-9694 GCA_964483565.1 uncultured Syntrophomonas sp.
GTATGGAGTCATGCACCGCAATACCTACATCAACAGTCCCCGTCTGCTATCTGCGACGCTGCAGACCAAAAAGAATCCCCGCCTGTTTTTTGCCGGCCAAATCACTGGGGTGGAAGGCTATATGGAATCTGCGGCTACCGGTATTGTAGCCGGCTTAAATGCAGCCCGCCTGGTTTTCGGTCAGGAGCTCTTGACCCTCAGCCCTTTGACCATGACCGGCGCCCTTATTCATTTTATTACCTCCGCTGCGGCCGACAGTTTTCAGCCCATGAACGCCAATTTTGGTATCCTGCCGGTCCTTGAGCAGAAGATCAAAGATAAAAAAATCAGGTATCAACAATATGGGGAGAGATCCCAGAGAGAAATGTGCAAAATTTCAGAATTGTTTCTGGAACATGTTGTCAAAGAATTCTAAATATGCTAGCATTTCATTAGTAACACAAATGGAGGTCACTTCATGCTGGTTAAATATGAAGAAGACTTTCTGGCCCATATGCGGGTGGAGAAAAGTGCCTCGAATTTAACATTGCTTAGCTATCGAACTGATTTGGGTCAGTTTTTTGACTTTTTATCCAAGGAATATAAAAAGCCTTTAGAAGAACTCTCTGTCGAAATGATTAATCACAAAACAGTTCGTAAATATTTGGCGGACATGCAGGTTTTAGGGATGAGTCGTGCGACCATGGCCAGAAAATTAGCATCACTACGTTCCTTTGTTAAATATATGTGCCGCGAAGATATATTGCCCGGCAATCCGATTGCTAATGTTTCCACTCCCAAACAGGACAGGAGGCTGCCTCGCTTCCTATATTCAACCGAAATCGAGTTGCTTTTAAATGCCCCCGACACTTCCAAACCGTTGGGGTGCCGTGACAAAGCGATACTGGAGACCTTATATGCTTCCGGGGTGCGCGTGAGTGAATTGGTTGCCATCAACCTGGCGGATATCGACTGGGGTGAAGAAACCATCCTGATCAGGGGCAAAGGCAACAAAGAGAGATTGGCTCCCCTGGGCAGACAAGCCCGCCAGGCATTGCTTGAGTATATCGAAAACGGTCGCGGTCTATTAATGCAAGCCGGCCATGCAGTGAATGAAGCTGTGTTTTTAAACCGGTTCGGCGGACGATTAAGCGGGAGAAGTATAAGGAATATTATTGATAAATACGTTGAAGAAGTCGCCATCACTCAGAAGGTAAGTCCCCATACCCTGAGACATTCATTTGCCACCCATCTGCTTAACGCAGGCGCTGATCTGAGATCAGTTCAGGAATTACTTGGCCATGTGAAATTATCCACGACCCAGATTTATACCCATCTTACCAGAGAGAATATCAAAACCATATACGACAACAGTCATCCCAGGAGGTGAAACAATGTTTGAAGCCACTACCATCATCGCCGTAAAAAAAGGCCCGCAAATGGCCATCGCCGGAGACGGACAGGTGACCATGGGACAGAATACCATTATGAAGAATAATGCGGTGAAAATAAGAAGGCTGTATGAAGGCAAAATACTGGCTGGTTTTGCAGGTTCAGTCGCCGATGCCTTTACCCTCTTTGCCCGTTTTGAAGAGAAACTCAGAGAAACCGGCGGGAATCTGACCCGAGCAGTGATTGAGCTGGCCAAGGATTGGCGTAGCGACAGAGTCCTGCGCAAACTGGAAGCATTGTTGATTGTTGCTGATCTCGATGCCATGTTTATCATTTCCGGCAACGGTGAGGTTATAGAACCCGAAGAAGGAATTGCTGCCATTGGCTCAGGGGGCAGCTATGCCCTGGCTGCGGCTCGGGCCTTGTCAAGGTTTACTGATTTAAAAGCACAGGAGGTCGCCCGCGAATCGCTGCTGATTGCTGCTGAGATCTGCGTTTTTACCAACAGCCATATCAGTGTGGAAGTGTTGGAATGATCCAACCTTAATGGAGAAAAGGAGAGCAGACTTGAATAAACAGTTAACCCCTAAAGAAATCGTTGAAGAGTTGGATAAACACATTATCGGCCAGAAAGAGGCCAAGAAAGCAGTCGCCATCGCTTTACGCAACCGATATCGGCGCAAGCTGCTGCCGGAAGCATTAAGCGAAGAAATATACCCCAAAAATATTATTATGATCGGGCCGACCGGGGTGGGAAAGACGGAGATTGCCAGGCGACTGGCCAAGCTGGTCAAGGCACCTTTTATCAAGGTGGAAGCCAGTAAATTTACGGAAGTTGGCTATGTTGGCCGCGATGTCGACTCTATGATTCGCGACCTTTTGGAAACTGCAATCAGAATGGTAAAATCTGAAAAGATGGAGGAGGTGGAAGATAAAGGCCGTGTACTAGCCAATGAGAGGATCGTTGATTATATCCTGCCCATGCCCAGAAAAAAAAGCAGGGGTTTTAAGAATCCTTTGGAAATGCTGCTGGGGCAGAATCAGGAAGCCCAATACCACGATGACGAGTTTGAACAGCGCAGCCGGGAAATCGAGCAAAAACGGGCCATTATCAGTCAAAAGCTTGACCGCATGGAACTGGAGCAAGAAATAATTGAAATCGAGGTGGAAGAAAAGGCCCCTTCTTTCATGGAAATCTTCTCTGGCTCCGGAGTTGAGGAAATGGGCATTAACATGCAGGAAGCCTTGGGCGGATTGATGCCGAAAAAAACCAAAAAGCGCAAAGTCACCGTGGAGGAGGCCAGAAGAATTCTGACCCAGGAAGAGGCTCAACGATTGATCGATATGGACGGAGTCAGTCGTGAAGCCATTCGGCGAGTTGAAGAAGACGGCATCGTATTTCTGGACGAAATCGATAAGATTGCCAGTCAGGAAAACAATCATGGGCCAGATGTATCCAGGGGCGGAGTACAACGCGATATTTTACCGATTGTAGAAGGATCCACCGTCATGACCAAACATGGACCGCTCAAAACGGATCATATTTTGTTTATTGCGGCAGGTGCATTTCATGTATGTAAACCATCCGACCTTATCCCTGAATTACAGGGCAGATTTCCCATCAGGGTTGAATTGGAAAACTTGAAAAAGGATGATCTGCAGAGAATCTTAACCGAGCCTGACAATTCTTTGCTGAAACAATACACAGCCCTGCTGTCTACAGAAGGTCTAAAACTGGAATTTGCACCAGAAGCAGTTTCATATATCGCTCAGACTGCTTATGAAGTGAATGCCAGAACCGAAAATATTGGAGCACGCAGATTACACACCATCATGGAGAAAGTACTGGAAGATTTGCTTTTTGAATCTGCCTATATGCAGGGGCAAGAAATTACGATCGACCAGGCTTATGTTCAGCAACGGCTTAAAAAAATTGCAGATAGTGATGATCTAAGCAGATATATCCTGTAGGAGGTTGTTTAAGTGAAAAGTATTTTAGAAAAATCCAGAGCCATCAATCGTATTTTAAAGAAAATTTCAACCAGTGCAGTAGATTTTTTTGAAATGGCTGAGGTACTGTCTGAAAATATGGAATGCAGTGCCATCATCGTGGATCGCAAAGGGAAAATCATGGGCTATTCTATGGTCGGTGAAGAGCATTGTCTGGAGATGGAAAAACTGATTAAGGAAAAAAAGCCTTTACCACCTGGCGTAAATCAAGATATCCTGAATATTACTGAAACCAAGAGCAATATTACTTTTAATGATGGCCGTACCTGTATTTTTAATGTGGAAAACCCAGAGTGCTCCTGTGCCAAACGTCTTTGGACAATCTGTCCCAACTTTGGCGGGGCAAACAGGATCGGTACATTAATATTGACCAGAAGCAATGGCCAGACCTTTACTGATGAAGACATTGTACTGGCCGAATACGGGACGATTGTGGTAGCCAATGAAATCATGAGGATGCGAACCGAACGTATGGAAGAGGATGCCCGCAAAAAAGCTGCTGTTCAAATTGCTCTGGCCACCCTTTCCTATTCAGAGCGTGAAGCTATAGAGAATATCATGGCGGAATTGGATGGCTCAGAAGGGTTGCTGGTGGCCAGTCGCATTGCTGACAAAGTAGGCATTACCCGTTCCGTGATCGTAAGTGCCCTGCGCAAGTTTGAAAGTGCTGGCGTAATTGAAGCCAGATCCCTGGGAATGAAAGGTACCCACATAAAAGTTTTGAATGATTACGTTTTCGATGAATTAAAAAAATAATTTCGTTTACAGCGAAGAGTATGGACGAATAGAATGAAAGCATGAATGAATAGACTAATCATCAAAGGTTAGTCTATTTCTTTTGCGAACCATGTTAAGCATTTGAGTTCAAGGCAGGAAAACCTTTCATTATGGTAGAATTAAACTAGATGCAGCTCTATTCAAATTAGAAAAAGGGTTTGGCTATCAGCTGTTTAGGTGGTTATTAAGCTGGAAAATAGGAGGGTCATTATGTCCAAAAGGGTATTGATTGTTGACGATGCAGATTTTATGAGAATGATGATTAAGGACATCCTCTTAAGAAATGGTTATGAAATTGCCGGTGAAGCAATTAATGGTAAGGGCGCACTGCGAAAATATAAAGAATTGGCTCCGGATCTGGTCACCATGGATATTACCATGCCGGAAATGGATGGTGTTGATACAGTAAAAGCAATTATTGAACATGATCCCGATGCCAAAATCATTATGGTGAGCGCCATTGGGCAGCAGGCCATTGTAATCGATGCCATCCAGGCAGGTGCCAAAGACTTCATCGTCAAGCCCTTCATGCCGGAACGAGTGCTTGAAGCAATTAGCAAAGTATTAAGCTGATGAAACAATACCCATAAATTGTCGGAAGAACACTCAAATGGCAATCAGGGGGTGGAAAGGTGGATTTCATTTCGGTTTTGGTGGTGGATGATTCTGCCTTTATGCGCAAGGTCATACAGGATATCATAAACAGTGATCCCGCGATGCAAGTCGTGGGAACTGCCAAAAATGGAAAAGAAGCCTTGTTAAAGGTGAATTTACTCCGCCCTGATGTTGTCACCCTGGACATTGAGATGCCGGAAATGGATGGGTTAACTGCCCTGGAAAACATCATGGCAACCAATCCTCTGCCGGTGGTCATGTTAAGCAATCTTACCCAATTGGGGGCCAAAGCCACCTTACAGGCTTTACAATTGGGAGCAGTTGATTTTATTTCCAAACCTTCTGGCCCCATATCATTGGATATTGCCATGATCAGCGCTGAAATTATCGAAAAAATTAAAATCGCAGCTTCTGCCCACATTTATCCGCCCCTAAAAACATTGGAAGAGAACTCGCCAGCCGAGCCTGCCAAGTCGAGCCTATTAAGGGAGACGGGCAGCGACAAACTATTAAACAAACTGGTCGTTATCGGTGCATCCACCGGCGGCCCCAAAGCGCTCCAACAAGTAGTTTCTGCCATACCCAATGATATTGATGCAGCCCTGCTGATCGTTCAGCATATGCCGGCCGGCTTTACCAGATCATTAGCCGAAAGGTTGAACGCCAAAAGTAATATAAGAGTCAAAGAAGCCGAAGACGGTGAACTCATTCTAACCGGCAGCGCCTATATTGCTCCGGGTGACTATCATATGAGGATTCACCGGCAAAAACTCCCTTTGAGAGAGCGGATGGTAATCAAGTTAAATCAAGAAGCGCCACGGGCCGGACATCGTCCATCCGTCAATGAAACGTTTCTTTCCGTGGCAGAGCAATTTCAAGGCAGCATAGTGGGGGTAATCCTGACCGGCATGGGCAATGACGGCACTGATTCGCTACAAGCGCTGCAGTCCAAAGGAGCCAGGATTATTGCCGAAGACCAGTCAACTTGTGTGGTATATGGAATGCCCAAATCCGCTATAGAATCAGGTTATGTAACTGAGATCCGGCCTTTGCCGGAAATTAGCCCGGCTATCGTAAGAATGCTTCGATAAATCGAGTTATTTTTCTCATCCCGGAGGTGCCTGTACTTGACATTAGACATGAAACAATATTTGGATGTTTTCCTTGAGGAGAGCCGTGAGCACATCAGAAGCCTGAACAGCAGACTGCTTGAGCTGGAGAAAAACCCTGGTGAAACATCCGGTCTGAATGAAATATTTCGCTCTGCCCATACCCTTAAGGGGATGTCTTCGACGATGGGTTTCATCGGGTTGGCAGATTTAACCCATCACATGGAGAATTTGCTGGCTGAACTAAAGGAAGGTAAAATACTGGTTACTTCAAGAGTAGTAGATCTTCTTTTTGCCTGTATTGATCGTTTGCAAACCATGATTGAAAGTATTGCCCGGGGCAACCAACTGAACGATAATAATTCTGATCTTATCAATGCACTGGAAACGATCCGCAGCGCTCATGCCGAAACCGCTGCCAGTGAAACGATGATGTATGCCCGGCAAGCTTCACCAGCTTCTGCAGATGCACCGTCAGCATCACTGCGGGTAATGATTTACAACGATTATGATATTACCGTCCTGAAAGAAGCTATAAGCAGAGGGTTCAATGTTCAGCACCTGAAGATCGGTGTTGCTCAGAACAGCATGATGAAAGCAGTCAGGGTATTTATGGTTTTCAAAGCTCTGGAAGAAACCGGTGAGGTAATCAAGTCAGATCCTTCTGCCCAGGAGTTGGATGAAGGCAAGTATGATGATCATTTTAACCTGGTCTATGTTTGCCAGGGAGAGCTGCAGAGAGTGATTGATCGTATCAACCAAATCAGTGAAGTGAAACTTCTGGAGAGCCGCCCGGTTGATCCCGTAGAATTAATCGCCGCCGAGCCGGTCATAAAAACCCCACCCCCAAAAATCAATCCTTCTGCCGGGGAACCAAGCTACGATCAAAACAAGACCCCGCTGGTCAAACACACCGTCAGGGTCGACATCGAAAGACTTGATCATCTAATGAATCTGGTGGGCGAGCTGGTCATGCATAAAGGGCGCCTGGAACAGATCGGAGCCATTTATAAAATGGAAGAATTAAAAAACTCCATTGAACAAATTGACCGCATCACCGCCGACCTTCAATCGGTTGTCATGAAAGTGCGCATGGTACCGATCGAACAAGTATTTAATCGTTTCCCCAGAATGGTAAGGGACCTGGCCAAGGAATTGGGTAAAGAAGTTGATTTTTACATGGAGGGCAAGGAAACCGAACTGGATCGTACGGTAATTGATGAAATTGGTGATCCGCTCCTGCATTTACTCAGAAATGCGATTGATCATGGTATTGAGTCGCCCCGACAACGTTTGTCTCTGCAAAAGCCTGAACAGGGTAAGCTGCATCTGCGCGCACGTCATGAAGGAAATCATGTTTTTATCGAAGTGGAAGATGATGGCGCCGGCATACAACCCGATAAAGTAAGGGCCCGGGCTGTTGCCGCCGGTTTACTGGGCATACACGAAGCGGAACAACGAAGCGATGAAGAGATCGGTATGCTCATATTTGAATCCGGTTTCAGCACAGCCGAGGTAGTCACTGATATTTCCGGGCGCGGGGTAGGCCTCGACGTTGTCAAAAGCAAAATCGAAGCCATGAACGGAGAGATTATTGTTGATTCCAGAGACGGTTGGGGCAGTCTCTTCAAAATAAAACTTCCACTTACCCTGGCCATTATTCAGGCCATGATGGTGACCGTTCAGAATGAAACTTATGCCATTCCGCTGACTTCAGTTGATGAAACCACCATGATCAGCGCTTCGGACATTAAGGATGTCCAGGGTCAGGAGTTTATCACCTTAAGAGGCAGTATATTGCCCCTGCTGCATCTGGATCGTCTGGTTGAACTCCCCGAGTCCGGCCACCAATCTGATGATATATATGTGGTCGTAGTACGTAAAGGCAACAAACAAGTTGGCCTAATTGTAAACACGCTGATCGGCCAGCAGGAAATCGTTATTAAAAGCTTAGGCAAAGTATTGGATGGCATTCCCGGGATTGCCGGAGCCATTATTTCACGTGAAGGAAATGTGTGCTTGATCCTGGATATAGCGACCTTGTTTTAAGGGGCGATGGAATTGAACCTTTCAAAAGCAAACGAAATGAGGAATCAATTGGATAGGGGCCAAAGGATTCAGGTGGTGGTTTTCCATCTGGCCGGAGCTGAATATGCGGTGGAGATAAAACATGTAGAAGAAATCAACCGACTGATTAACATTACCCGCGTGCCGCACGCTCCTTCATACATAGAAGGGGTCATTAATCTGCGCGGTAGTATAATACCCCTTTTTAACCTGCACAAAAAGTTTAACCTGGACGGTCAGATATTTGACCGGCATACTCGTATCATTTTTCTGAAGATGAATGATATTAAAGCGGCAATTATCGTTGACAAGGTTTCGGAAGTTGCATATCTGGAGCTTGACAAAATGGTGGCTGATACCCAATTTTTCAGCCCCATTAATGCTGAAGTGATGGAGGGAATGGTTAAAGTGGAGGACCGGTTGATCATTGTTTTGGATTTAATAAAACTGTTGGATAAGGAAATACACTGATCGGAGTGAGAAATAATGCAGGCGAACTGGGACAGCATATCACAGAGCCAAATGGATGTTCTCCGTGAAGTGGCCAATATTGGAGCAGCCAATGCTGCCAATGCGTTGGCCACCATGCTCAAAGCAAAAATTGCCATCAGCGTGCCACGCGCCCAAATAATGCCGTTTGCTGATGTGCCAGATTTTATGGGGGGGGCTGAAACCCATTCTGTGGCGATCTACTTTCATGTGGGCGGATCAGTTCAAGCCAGCATATTACTGGTCATGCCCATTGAAAAAGCATCCCAGTTGATGGAAATGCTGTTAGGTGATGATTACGCCTCTTCAGACGGCTCATTTACCGATTTTGAGTATTCAGCCTTAATGGAACTGGGGAATATTCTTTCGTCATCCTATTTGAATGCCCTGTCGTCTTTTACCAAGATGTCCTTTAAACCTTCTACGCCCGCTTTAGCAATCGATATGGTCGGGGCAATATTAAACACCATTCTGTGCCAGTATGGCGAAGTATCGGAAATGGTTTTGGTGATGGAAGCCGGTTTCAAAAAGGATAAAGTAGATGTGATCGGCAATATATTCCTATTACCGGAACCCGACACATTGGGAAACTTTTTTACTTCACTCGGAGTGGTGGTGTAATGGGAGAATTGATCCAGGTAGGGATGGCGGATTTTAGGCTGGCCAGACCTCCTGATAAATTGATAACTGCCGGTTTGGGTTCCTGTATCGGCATATGTTTGTTGGATCCACATAGCAGAATAGCCAGTATGAGCCATATTATGCTGCCTTACGTAAAAAATGAAAAATATTCAGGCAACCCAGGCAAATATGCTGACACTGCCATTGTCGCCGTCCTGTCAGCCATGCAGGAAATGGGGGCCGATTCCCAGCATCTGGTAGCCAAAATTGCCGGCGGAGCCCAGATGTTTCGCTTTACTGCCAACAGTGATGTTTTTAGGATAGGGGAACGCAATGCCATGGCAGTGGAAGAGAACCTGGAGAAAAACAAGATCAGATTGCTAACCAAGGATATTGGAGGGTATGTCGGCCGTACCATAATCTTTGATCCTGCCACAGGAGATTTGTCAATACGCACCATAAATCAGAGAGAAAAAATTATTTAATGAATGGTTTTTCTTTTATGCAGTTACTTTGTCTATTGCGCTGCAGTTACCTTGTAAAATAAAAAATATTTGGAATCTTGCCAAGGCCAGGGTATATATGCTATATTATCAGATGGTAATTACACACGTAACCTGACTTAGCGAAGAGTG
>CAZACF010000086.1:0-9545 GCA_964483565.1 uncultured Syntrophomonas sp.
CCTTGACCACATATGTCATTGCGTGGTCGTCACGCGCAGCCGGTATCATGCGTGAAAAATCGATGGGCAAGGATACCACCACCGGACACTGGGAGATGATGGGGATCATCCAGGAGCATCCTTTTCCTACCTATCCGCAGGGTTTCCCGGCGGATCTGATGCGGGCATTTGAAGATCGTATCGGCCGCCAGACGTTAGGCAATGTGGTGGCTTCCGGGACCGAGATTATTGAAGAACTGGGCGTACAGCATATGGAAAGCGGTTTTCCCATTGTTTACACTTCCGCTGATAGTGTCTTTCAGATCGCTGCCCACGAAGAAATTATTCCCCTGGAAGAATTGTATCGTTACTGCCGAATCGCCCGGGAAATGCTGCAGGGGGAACACAATGTAGGCCGGGTCATTGCCCGTCCCTTCATCGGATCAGCGGGGGCGTTTGTGCGTACCCACAACCGTCATGATTTCTCTTTGCTCCCGCCAGAAAACATAATCGATCGGATTGTTGCTTCTGGTTTGAAGGTGGCTGGGATCGGCAAGATATTTGATATTTTTGCCGGCAAATCCATCTCCACCACCGAACATATCAACGATAACCGGGATGGCCTGGAAAAAACCATTCAAGCTATGGCCGGAGAAGATTTTGCCGGGCTGCTTTTTGTCAATCTGGTCGATTTTGACCAGCAGTACGGTCATCGCAATGATGCGCAGGGCTATGCGCAGGCTCTGGAGGAATTTGATGGTTACCTGACCCAGGTTACGGCAGCTATGCAAGCGGAGGATATTTTGTTTATTACGGCTGATCATGGCTGTGATCCTACCACCAGCAGCACCGACCATTCCCGCGAGCAGGTTCCTCTGCTGATCTGCGGCCAGCCGGTCAAAGCAGACGTTTTGCTGCCGATACGTTCATCCTTTGCTGATCTGGGCAAGACGGTGGCGGAATACCTGGAGGTAGAGGCCGAATCCCTGCCGGGAGAGAGCTTTTATTCCTTAATAAGGAGATAAAACGTGAATGTTATAGATATCATTGCCAAAAAACGTGACGGCCGGGAAATGAATCAAGCCGAGATCGAATATATGGTCAAGGGCATCAGCAACGGTTCGATTCCCGACTATCAGATCTCAGCCTGGGCTATGGCGGTTTATTTGCAGGGGATGAGCGATGCGGAAACCACTGCTTTGGCGCTGGCCATGGCTTATTCCGGGGATGTAATGGATCTGTCCGCCATTGAGGGAATCAAAGTGGATAAACACAGTACCGGGGGAGTGGGTGACAAAACCACCCTGGTGGTCATCCCCCTGGCAGCGGCGGCGGGTGTGCCGGCCGCCAAAATGTCCGGTCGGGGACTGGGCCATACGGGAGGTACCATTGACAAGTTTGAATCCATCCCCGGCTTTCAAGTGGAACGCAGCCGGGAGCAATTCCTGCAGCAGGTGGACAAGGTTAAGGCAGCCGTCATTTCCCAGAGTGGCAACCTGGTACCGGCTGATAAAAAGCTTTATGCCATTCGTGATGTGACCGCCACCATCGAAAGCATCCCCTTGATCGCTTCCAGCATTATGAGCAAAAAGATTGCAGCCGGCGCCCAGGGGATTGTACTGGATGTCAAGGTCGGACAGGGAGCATTCATGAAAGATCAAGCCCAGGCATTGCAATTGGCCCAGACCATGGTCAGGATCGGACGGGGAGCAGGACGTCAAGTGGTTGCTCTGATAACCGATATGAGTCAGCCGCTGGGTTATACTGTTGGGAACGCCCTGGAGGTCAGGGAAGCCATTGACCTGCTCAAAGGGCAGGGGCCGGAAGATCTGCTAGAATTATGTATTGAACTGGCAGCCCATATGCTGGTACTGGGCGGCCAATCTGACCACATCCAAGCTGCCCGGGAAAAGCTGCAGACCTTGCTGTCATCCGGTGCGGCCCTGGCTAAATTTGATGAACTGGTGGCAGCCCAGGGGGGATGTTTACATTATGATCAACCTGATTACGGGTTGATCCAGGCCAGCCTCAAAGAAAATGTATGGGCAGAAAAGAACGGCTTTATCACTGGGCTGGATGCCATGAAAATAGGTCACAGTGCCATGCTGCTGGGAGCCGGCAGGGAAAAACTGGAGGATATTATTGATCCGGCGGTGGGTATAGAACTGGTCAAAAAACGCGGAGATTATGTGCAATCCGGTGATACGTTGGCCATCATGCATGCCAATCGCAAAGAACTATTGCTCCCGGTTGGTGAGCTATTGCGCGATGCCTTCCAATTGAGTGATACAGCTGCCGACAATCTGCCCTTGGTCTACCGTACGGTTGAGTAGGAAATATAGAACAGGAGATGAAGCAATATGTTATGGCAGTCATATTTACCCGGTCGAATTTATTTCGGTAACCAGGTTATTGAACAAACCCCCGGCATTTTTAAGGATTTGGGCAGCAAAGCCCTGATCGTAACTGGTCAGGGAGGCTCAGCCAGGCGCATCGGAGCGCTGGATGATATCACCCAGGCTTTGCAGCAGGTGGACATTAAATGGGAAGTATTTGATCAGGTGGAGGCCAATCCTTCCATTGACACCGTCCGGGCGGGCGCGCAACTGGCGCAAGCCAGCGGGGCGGATTTTGTCATTGCCATCGGCGGCGGGTCTCCTATGGATGCTGCCAAAGCCATTGCTGTATTGGCCTTGAATAATATAAGCGACGATGCGTTATTGAAGCTGCAGTTTGGAGAGGTGCTGCCGCTGGTGGCGGTACCGACTACGGCGGGGACCGGATCGGAAGTTACTGCCGCAGCAGTGATTACCTTTCCTGAGCGCGAGGCCAAATTGGGTTTCAGGGACCCTAAACTGTTGCCGCGGCTGGCTATCCTGGATCCGCTTTACACCCGTTCCATGCCCTGGCAAACAACCGCCGATACTGCAGTAGATGCTTATTCGCATGCAGTCGAAAGTTACCTGGCAGTGATCGCTACTCCCATTAGTGATATGCATGCCCGATCTGCCATGGAAATTCTGGGAGGACAATTGGAAATGCTGACCCAATCCAAGCAAATCAGCATGGAAAGCCGGAAAGCCCTGCTGTTGGGATCATTGTTGGCGGGGATGGCCATCAGCGAAACCAGAGTAACCATCCCTCATTACCTGGGCTATTCGTTTACCATTTATAAAGATATTCCCCACGGACGTGCCAATGGGATGATCATGCCCGCATTTCTGGACTTTAATCTTAGAAAATGCGACCATCCCAAAGTCAAGCAGGTATTCGAATACTCCGGCTATCGGGATCTGCAGCATTTGCGTGAGGTGCTGGGCGCGCTGTGCGGTCCGGCGCCGGACTGCACAGAGGCTGAATGTGAGCATTTTGTCAATAAAACCATGACGGAAAAAGCGTTGGCCAACAATTTGGTAGCGCCTGCCCGGGAGGATATCAGCGAGATTCTTAAAAAGACTTTGTCATAACCGCAAGTTTGATTCCCGAGTAATTGTCCTGATATGGAATAATCTGCTGGCCTCTTCAATATACTTTTACAAAGTTTGGGGGGGAGGTAGCTGACAGATGAGAAAAAAATACGCGATTGCCTGCGTAATAATGGTGATTTATTTATTGGGACTGGTTACGCCAGCGCTGGCCGGCGCTGAGTTGGAAACCGTCAAAGCAGATGCCTACATATTGACGGATGCGGATTCAGGGAAAATATTGCTGGCCAGGAATGAAAACAAACGCTTGCCTCCAGCCAGCATGACTAAACTAATGACCATGCTGCTGGCGGCAGAAGCCTTGGAAGATGGGCGGGTTACCCTCAAGGAAAAGGTAAGCACCAGTGATAATGCTTCCCAAATGGGGGGATCGCAAATATATTTGGCCCCAGGCGAGGAAATGACCTATGAGGACATGTTGATTGCCATTGCGGTGGGATCTGCCAATGATGCTTCGGTCGCCGTAGCCGAAAAACTGGAAGGAACCCACCAGGGCTTTATTGACAAGATGAATGCCAAGGCCAAGGAACTGGGCATGAAGAATACCCAGTTTAAAAATTCCAACGGTTTACCGGCAGAGGGACATTATACCACTGCAGCCGATATGGCTGTACTGGCCCGGGCTGCTCTAAAGCACCCCCGGGTCATGGAATACTGCTCCATCAAGGAATATCCGTTGCGTGGCGGCAAGTTTATTTTGTATAATACCAACAAGCTGCTGTGGTGGTACAAGGGAACCGACGGATTTAAAACCGGCCGTACCGAAGAAGCCAAAAACTGTCTCACCTCCACGGTGAAAAGAGACGGCTTGAGACTGATCGCGGTGGTCATGGCATCCCCTGAGACGCGCGGCCATTTCCGTGATTCCATGGAAATTTACAATTACGGCTTTGCCCGCTATGCTTACAAAACCTTTGTGCCCCGCCATAAAGTATGTGGGATGGTGCAGGTCGGCAAAGGGCTTGAAGATCAGGTGCAGGCAGTTGCCCGGGAAGATGCCGGCTCTCTGTTTATCAAAGGCGAGAAAGCCAAAATCACCAGCAAACAAATTTTATTAAAATATGTCAATGCCCCCATCAGCCAAGGGGAAAAGCTCGGCGAGGTACAGATCTTCAAAAATGGCAGCAAGATTAAAAGCGTGGATTTGATTGCCGCCCAAAATGTGGAACGAGGCGGAATCCTCCGACAAATTAAGAAGATGTTTGTTGAAACTTATCTATTATAAATGGAATTTAGTGGAAGGATTTATTCCCCTCTCTGTGGAACTAGTTGGGAGTCCAATATACAGAGAGGGGACTTTTTATGAAGATCGAATGCAAACAGGTCAGAAGCACGCTGGTGGTCAAGATCAGCGGCGAATTTGATATGTTCATCGCAGAGAAACTGCGCAACGAAATAGACCGCCGCCTGGAAGGCAAGCAAGTCAGCAATCTTATCATCAACCTGGAGAGAGTCAGCTTCATTGATAGTTCCGGTTTGGGAGTGATTATTGGTCGTTATAAAAAAATCAGTTCCCAGCAAGGACGTATGTATATTGTTGGGGCCAGCCCCTCCGTCGAAAAAATTTTGGTCTTTAGCGGTATTCATAAATTGATTCCGATTTATAAAAACGAACAGGACATCATCAACCTATAAAGGAGGTGGAGACCAGCTCCAGGCTGGAAAGCTTATGAACATTAGAAACCATATGCGTATTGAATTTCCCAGTCTTGCCGAGAATGTTTCCTTTGCCCGGACCTGCGTAGGAGCCTTTATTGCTCAACTTGACTGTACTCTGGAAGAAATCGAAGAAGTCAAGCTGGTGGTTTCGGAAGCAGTTTCCAACTGTATTATCCATGCATATGAAAATCGCAGCAATGAAAAAATCATAGTAATGGCGAGCATCGGGGTTGAACGCCAACTGGAAATCATGATAGAGGATTTTGGCAAGGGCATTGCTGATATCAGTCAGGCCATGGAACCAACCTATTCCAGCGATGAGACCAGGATGGGCATGGGCTTTACCTTTATGAAATCATTTATGGACAACGTTGAAGTGAGGAGCAAAGTTGGGGAAGGTACCAGTGTTACACTGCGCCGCACGTTTTTGTACCATGACAAAGAAGCTTTCGCTTAGCAAGGGGTGATGAGTTTGCCCCCGCAAAACAAATATGATGACAATGAGAAAATGGTGGAACTGGCCCAAAATGGAGATGCCGAAGCCCGGGCCAAAGTTTATGAAAACAACATTGGATTGGTATATATGGTGCTGGAAAGATTCAAAAGCAGTGCCTATGAATATGAAGACCTTTTTCAGATTGGCTCTATCGGTTTGCTGAAGGCCATCGACAAATTTGATTTTGCTTACCAGGTTCGTTTTTCAACCTATGCGGTGCCCATGATCATTGGAGAGATCAAAAAGTTCCTGCGCGACGACGGAATTGTGAAAGTACAGCGGGGACTGAAAGAGACTTACGGGAAAGTTCGCTGGGCACAGGATAAATTGCGCAGTAATCTGGGGCGGGAACCCGGTATTGCTGAGATTGCCAGTCTGCTGGAAATCGAAAAGGAAGAAATCGTGCTGGCCATGGAGGCCTGCCAATCACCGGCTTATATGCAGGATGTCATGCCGGGTGAAAAGGAACAGTTGTCCTTGATCGACAAGCTGGCCAATGAAGACGGCAACGTTTTGATGCTGGAGCAGATGGCGCTGCGCGAAGCATTGGCCAAACTGGAGGATCGCGAAAGGGAAGTATTGTTGAGAAGGTACTTTAAAGACGAAACCCAGATGGTCATTGCCGAAGATCTGGGGGTATCGCAGGTTCAGGTATCAAGGATTGAGAAAGCCGCCTTGAGCAAACTGAAAAATCTGCTTGCATAAAAAAACTGCAGCTGCAACAAAATATATAACCAGAGAGGAGAAAGTGTGTGCTTGTGCAGATACCTTCTCCTTATATTTTGAAAGGGGTATGAATGATGCAGATTAAAGTAGCAGAGATCGTAGGCGAATCCAAAAAGGACTGGCAGGATGCAATTAAAAATGCAGTTAAAGAAGCATCTCGTGATTTGGGCAATATCACCGGGGTGGAAGTGTATAATTGGACGGCCAACTGCCAGGACGACCAGATCGTAGAATACAAGGCCAACATCAAGATTGCTTATACCGATTAAACTTCTTGCAAGGGCATAAAATAATGATAACTTCGTGTCTGCAGACGCGAAGTTATTTTTTGGGGGAAAAACCGAGACCACTAATTAGTCACTTCTATATGTCATCCTGAACGAAGTGAAGCGACGATGCCATCTAACATCGAGTGCCGAAAACGATAAGAAGGCGTAGCGCAGCCTGAGCTTCAGCGGATCTCAATCCTGGCTTTTCGTTCAAATATGTAGTTCCTGCAGGAGAGGTCTCATAGCTAACTTGATTATTTTAACGCTGCTGTCTGCTGAATAATCTGCCCGGGTCTGGCTCATAATAATTTAGCAGGGAGGAAAAAGCATGCCGGAAGCCAAGAGTGAAGAACTAAAATCTCTGGAGAAAAAAGAGTATCAGAATTTGGTCAATCAGTACAAACCCAAACCACCGCTGTTGACAAACTGTTTGTGGGCTTTTGGAGTGGGGGGGTTGATCTGTATGATTGCACAGCTGATACTTAATTATTTGCTGGCCCAGGGGATGAGTCAAAGTAATGCCGGATCATCGGTGGCAGTCATCATGGTGTTCTTAGGCGCTCTGCTGACTGGTCTGGGGGTTTATGACAAAATCGGGGAAAAGGCCGGAGCTGGTTCAATTGTACCTATTACCGGCTTTGCTAATGTAATCGTGGCTTCGGCCATGGAGTTTAAACGGGAAGGCTATATCTTCGGAGTGGGGGCCAGGATCTTTAGTATCGCCGGGCCTACTCTGTTATTTGGCTTTACCGCTTCGGTGTTGATAGGTTTGATCAGTTATTGTTTCAAATAAGCAGCAAAGGTGAGCATCTATGACAGCGGCAAAAAAATTGGGGCAACAAAGCGTGACCTTTTTCAATCCTCCGGTGATCAGCGCCTGGGCTTCGATCGTCGGACCCAAAGAAGGACAAGGTCCGTGGGCCAAGAATTTTGACAAGATTTTGGACGATTATTTATATGGTCAGAGCAGTTGGGAAAAAGCCGAAAACAAATTGCTGCAGACCGCCGTCAAAACAGCAATAAGCAAAGCCGGATTAGATGCGGAGGAGGCGGAACTGCTGCTGGCCGGCGACCTGCTCAATCAAATTATTTCTGCCAATTATGCAGCCCGGGAATTAAACCTTCCCTTTTTAGGTCTGTATGGGGCCTGTTCGACCATGGCCGAGTCCTTGTTGCTGGCTGCTATGTTGGTTGAAGGTGGATTTTTTGAACGGGTGGTGGCAGCTACCTGCAGTCATCACTATACGGCTGAGCGCCAGTATCGTGCTCCGGTGGAGCAGGGAGTCCAGCTCTCCCCCAGTTCTCAATGGACAGCCACGGCCTCCGGTGCAATTCTGGTGCAGCCGGGCGGCAATGGGCCGCGCATTACCTGCGCTACTATTGGCAAGGTGGTTGACATGGGCATTACCGACGCTGCCAATATGGGTGCGGCTATGGCTCCGGCGGCGGGCAGTACGATTAAAGCTCATTTTGCCGATACTGGCCGGGCAACCGATTATTATGATCTGGTGGTGACCGGAGATTTAGGAGCGGTGGGCATGAATCTGATCAAGCAGATCTTTATCCAGCAGGGGCTGGTGCCGCAGCCTACGTACAGTGATTGCGGCGTATTGCTCTATGATGGGCTGCCCGATGTTAAAGCGGGTGCCAGTGGGTGTGGCTGTTCAGCCGCCATGCTGTGCGGGCCGTTGTTGCAAAAACTCAGCCGCGCCGAGATCAATCGGCTGCTGTTCGTAGCCACGGGAGCCCTGATGAGTCCCACCAGTACCTTTCAGGGAGAAAGTATTCCGGGAATTGCTCATGCTCTGGCAATTGAAAATGTCTAAGTGCGGGTACGCAATTACTTAACGTTTTGGGAGGCTGCGGCAATATGTCATATGTAACGGCTTTTTTGATGGGGGGATTGTTATGTGTCATCGGCCAGCTGGTCATGGACCTGACTAAACCTGGTATAACTCCCGGTCACATCCTGGTTGGATTTATCACCGGCGGAGCCATACTAAGCGCACTGGGGCTTTATCAGCCGCTGCTTGATTGGGGAGGGGCTGGCGCCGCCATACCTTTGAGCGGATTTGGTCACAGCCTGGCCCAGGGGGCCATCGACGGCGTCCGGGAAAAAGGACTGCTGGGCGCTTTCAGTGGGGGCGTGGCCGCCACCGCAGCAGGGATCACTGCGGCCATCGTGTTTGGTTATTTGGCGGCGGTCATATTTGATCCCAAGGATTAGATCAGGCAAGGAGGAGAGAAATGCAGCGAGTGGGCATACCCCAAGGACTCTTTTACCATTATTATTATCCTCTGTGGAAAACCTTTTTTACCGATCTGGGTGCGGAGGTGATATGTTCCGGACCGACCAACCGCCTGACGGTGGAACAGGGGATCGCCGCGGCTGTGGATGAGAGCTGTTTTCCGGTGAAAGTGTATTTTGGACACGTACAGCATTTGTGCGATTTGGGGTTGGACTACCTATTCCTGCCCCGGCTGGTGAGCGTGGAGCGAAAGAGCTATATTTGTCCTAAATTTATGGGCGTACCGGACATGATCAAGGCAGTCATCCCCAACCTTCCCACCGTCATAGATATGCTGGTCGATCTGAGTCAGACCAGCAAGATCTTTGACCGGGAAGTACTGCGGGTGGGCCAATATTTTTCCCGCAATCAGGTAGCCATCAGCCGGGCTTATCATCATGGTCTGGAGGAGCAAAAAAAATGCCGGCAGATGTGTCGTGCAGGATACAGCACCAGCGAAGCCATTGCTCTATGGGATGGCGAAAAGATCGATTTGCCCGACCGCTATGATCTGCAGATCGGGGTTCTCGGTCATGGCTATTCCTTGTACGACCAGACCATCAGCATGAATCTGATCCAGCGATTGCGCACTATGGGCTGCCGGGTGATCCTGCCCGAAGGATGTGACCATGTAAAAATTGAA
>CAZACF010000087.1:0-9489 GCA_964483565.1 uncultured Syntrophomonas sp.
CATTTATTACTGCTCTTACATCAAATCGCACACCTGCTTTTTCCGCCGTTTCCGCGTAGGCAGATAGTATCATATTAACGGTTTCATTCTCACAATAGCGAACCATCTGGCTGGCGTCCATACGATTGCCGATGTTTCGAATGTAGGCAATTGCTTCATTTGCTTTTCCATTGCGAATACAGCTCTCCAGATAAAGCAAATGATGACGCAGGTCATGACGGTAAATGGCTGTCTGGGTTTGCATCTGGCGGAGACTGAACAGTTCCTTTACCGCGTTGTTAACCTGCATTTCCAAGAACCTTTGTTCTTCTTTGGCTTTGGCTCTTTGTTGGGTATCTTCGGCAAACAACACTACGAAAGCAAAATATCCAACCGACATAACGGATGGCATAAATTCTACTGCTGCACGGGTTCCTTCATACAATAATGCGCTGTAAACGGTGGTAGTATAGTCGAAAATATAGTAAAAAAAAGGAACCAAGACGAATAGAAGCTGGGAGCGTAGGGACTGTCTCATCAGATTATAAACCGGTCCCGCCACATAGCGAATCAATATATAGAGGAGCGGCAGGGTCAGGATGATCTGTACTATATACCACAAGTCCTGGCTTTGGGAAAAATATAAAAAAATACTGCCTCCCCACCGTCTGGCCTGGCAGCAAAGATAAGCAGCCAGCACCGCCGAGGTTGACATCAGTAATGGACGTTTAAAGTAAAACATGATAAACAAGATCAGGGGGATATGAACGATAAATGGATAAAGCTTGCTGGTTGTACTAATGCCCAATAAAGAATACAGCGTTATCTGCAAGAGGGTAGCAATGAAAAAAAAGAAAATAACGCCCAGACAGCTGTGACGGTTCAATCTCACTCCTGCGAAGGCGACTGCAATGATAATTCCGAAAATCAGTACAGTTTCATAATTAAGAATGCCTAAAACATGGGTGGTCGTCATTCCGTTTCTCCCTCAAACGCATAATCCAGATAAGCGTGGCAAATCTCATCGTATCGTTTGCGTGACAGTGGAACCGCCTCTTTGATATCGGTTTTCAGTTCATGGGACGTGACTTCTGTCACATGACGCAGGTTTACCAGGAAGGAGCGATGAGGCTTGACAAAAAAGGGATAAGGCAGAATCGTCTGCTCCAATTCCGCCAAGGTGCCCGGCGCTTGGATGACCGTGCCATCTGCCAGATGAAAAGCGATGGTGCGCCGTATAATTTCACAGTATACCAGCTCCGACAGAACAATGCGTTTTATGCTTCGCCCATCGTTAACCAGAATGCTGGTCTGGTCTTGTTGTTTCTTACTGCGAAAAGCCTTCTCCAAAATAAAATAGAAGTTTTTTTTCTCAACCGGTTTGAGCAAATAATAATAGGCCCCTACCGCATAACTATCCACAGCAAAATCTGATGACGAGGTTAAAAAAATAATCTTTACCGCTTCATTGACCTTGCGAATTTGGCGAGCTGTTTCGATGCCGGTCATGCCCGGCATTAGTATATCGAGAACGATTATATCGTAGTCAGTTCCCGCTTCAACCGATTCCACCAGAGAAAAACCGTTTTCAAACAAATGATAGATGAAAGATATTTCCTTTTGTAAACTGTAGGTTTGAAGCAAGGAAACGACTTCATCCCGCTCATTTATATCATCATCACAAATGGCAATGCGCAAATCTCTTCCCCTTTTTGACATTAATTATACCAAAGCAAAAGATGTTTGTTCTGCAAATAAATTTCGTGCTTGGATTCTAACCTTTCGTGTCAAAAACAGTAATTTTTCTGGGGGATATGATAAGGTATCAACAAACAAGGAGGTGAAAAAAGAATGATGCCTTGGCTCATTGCATCGGCAGCAATCCTCGCGCTTATTGTCCTCTGGCTGCACATGGTAAAGCGCGAGATTACTCCCCTATGGCAAGCATTGCAAAGGGCAGACAGGCAAACCAGGCTTTATTGGGAACTCTTGATGGGGGTACAGGATGACCCTGACCAAAAATCTTATATGCAAGAGCATTACGACGAATGCCGTGAGGTCTATGCTCAGCAGGCCAAGCGGTATGAAGATTTTCTTGAAAGGCCTTTTTATGCGCCGGCAGCATGGATATTGGGATTTCGCTCCGTACCGAAAGAGATCGACTTATTGATCAATCCCTGACAAAGCCGGCTCCCGGTTTGTTCTGGCAGGCAAGCATTCTCCATTTTCATGTGCCGCCTCCGTAATTCTGCCTGGTTAAAGTTTTAACAGGAAAACGGAAACATCAAATCAAAAAGGAGAGGACGAAGAAAGAATGATGAAAAAGCGACTCATCAGCATTTTGCTCGCTCTTTGCATGCTGCTGACCATGCTTCCCGTTCAGGTGTTGGCCACTTTGACGGAAAGCAAACCAACCGCAGCAGAGCAAACGACAGGAGCACAACCTGTCTCCAACCCCTTTTCTGACGTTCAGGAATCTGACTGGTTTTATTCTTCCGCTATGTATGCCCTGCAAAACGGGCTGTTCAATGGAACCAGTGAAACCAGCTTTTCTCCCCAAGGCACGATGACCCGTGCCATGTATGTAACGGTAATGGGCCGCATCGCAGGAATTGATCCAGCCGATTACAGTGGTGGCTCTAATTTTAGCGATGTTCCCGCTAACAGCTGGTATGCTCCTTATGTAAACTGGGCCCAGCAATCAAACATCACCAGCGGCGTGGGGAATGGTCGTTTTGATCCTGATGGTCTGGTCACCAGAGAGCAGATGGCAGCAATGACCGTACGCTTCTTTGATGCCTATAAAATTACCTATCCCGAAGCCACTGTGGCGGGGGAACCTGCTGATTTGGCAAACATTTCCGACTATGCCCGGGAAGCGGTCATGAAGTTGTGGAAATGCGGATTATTTATGGGTGATGCCCAGGGCTATTTTAACCCACGCAACAACGCCATTCGAGCTGAGGCAGCCGCCTTTTGCTTGCGCACGGATAAAGCGGTTAGAGAATGGTTCACGAAAAGCAAGGAACCTGTTACCGAAGATAAAAAAGAAGACCCGCCGGCCCAGCCGGGCAAGACTCCAGGGGGCAGTTCCGGTGGTCATTCGGGGGGGAGCTCCGGCAACAGTTCTTACCAGGTTTACTTTATGGATGGCGATACCCAGTTGGATCGATTGTCTGTCAATAAAGATACTCCCCTGGGCATAACGCCGGACAATCAAAAAACCGCCAAAGCCGGCTATATTTTTGTGGGTTGGTATACCGACAAGGAACTTACCACTCCTTTTTACGCGCAAGATCCGGTTACCGCAAATTTAACTGTTTATGCCAAATACGAGAAAATGGTCAATGAGGAATTGACATTAACCTCCTTTGCCCAGATGGATCAGGCTCCGGACCTGTCCTTTATTGTGCAAAAAATCAGCGACAATGCCGAAACGGCAGAAAAAGCGATTACGCTGACAGTAATGGATGGCACAGCGCCGGTAGAACTTAAGATTGTTGATAATGGCGACAATACTTATACCGTATCAGCGGTGAACGGCTTTTTGGAGGGTTCCTCCTATGAGCTGACGCTGGGTGATGGCTACATATTTAAGGACAAGGCCGAATCCATCCGTACCGCTTCTTTCAGCATCCACAAAAACGAAGTGGACAAACTTTCCTTGAATGATGACCTGATTTTTATTCAGGACACCGACCAAATGGACTATAAAATTGGTGATGCTGAACCTGTTCCCGTCCTGGAGGCAACCATGTTGAACAGCCAAACCAGTGAATCTGTCACGGGAACTTTTGTCTACAGCGAAGCCGGCACACTGAAAACAGGAGATATCCTTTGCATCTACGAAGTTATTGACCCGCGTCAGCGTGATTACGTCAATAACGACTATGCAGATGATGCCGAAGTCTATATCGAGGTAACTGCGGTAAACGGCACTACTGTTACCTTTATCAGTATGGATGAAAGCGACGCTGAAAAAATCATTTTCATGCCGGATACCATTCCCTTTTCAGTGCCAGCACTACCCGCTGCAGAAACCGGCACCATAGATAGCACCACCGTTGACAACACTGCCCGGACGGCAATGGGACTGAGCATTAATCCTGAAGTGGAAAAAGGCGATTTTGTGGTGTTCTATGTGGGCACATTTGCTGAACAGACTGAAGAATCATCGGTTTACTACGGCGTGGTAACGGATGTTTCCGGAACCCAAGTCAGCTACCAGCAAACGACCAAAGAAGCAATTGAAAAATGCATGGATACCTTCCTGCAGCAAAGCCAAAAAGGCGAGCAGATGTTGGAAGGTGTTGACGTTCAAGCTTTAACCAACCAGATCGAAAAACAGATTCGCGAGAGTGGCTTTGCCGAAGAAGCAGCCGAGTATCTGGCCTTGATGGCAACCCAAACCGACGGTTTCCAAAGCCTGTCTGGCTTAACCGGATTCTCTATCACCGATGCAAACGGTAACGCCTTGACGATGGAAGAAATGCAATTGATGGGCATCGGCGCCAACATCAAACTTTCCGATGATGTCAAAATTACTGTTGAGTTGGATAAAAGCTCCAAATATTTTAATGACGGCATTCGCCTGGCTCTCGGTATTAAGGGGGAATATGCCGTTGATGTAGGCGATGGCGGCGAACTGAAAATTGATCTGTCGGCTACTTTTGTGGAAGAAGTTGCGCTTGATATTACCGCAAAAGGCCATGCGAAAGTCAAATGGTATTTTATCTATCCCGATATTAAGGAATTGACTTTTAGTAGCTCGGTGGACATTAAAAACTACGCGGGCATCTCCGTGGACGTCAAAATGTACACTGTGGAGAAAGAAGAAGATTCTGTCTGGGATAAGCTCAAAGGCATAAAAGGCGGTCAATATAAGGAAATCATTGAACAGATCGAAGAAGTCAAGAGCAAAATCGATCAAGCCAAGGAAACCGCTGACCAAATCCAGGGCTATAAAAAAGATTTGGAAACCCTTTGGGCAAGTGTTCCTGCTGGCATAACCAACCAGGCGGAATATGAGGGAATGCTGGATACCCTGGGCGAGTTGAATGTTACCCAGGAATTAATGGCTATGCTCAACCTTACCAGTGAAACCGAGTTGGATGCGGGTGTGCGCAACCTCATGGAGCGCTATTCCGAAATGCTGGAAAATGAAAGCGACTGGATTGAGCTGGTGAACAAAGAGATCTTCCAAAAAGATATCTATATTAAATGCTTTGTCATTGGCATCAGCGCCAACTTTGTGATTAAAGGAAATCTCAACATCGCTTTAGGTGCCAACATGGAATATGTGGTAGGCAAGCGCTACACTTTCTGGTTTGACATTATTTCCAGAACCAGTGGCAGCTCTGAAATGGATTTGCTGGATGAAAAATTTGCTTTTCAATTCTATGTCATGGGTGAATTGGGACTGAAGATGGGTGTGCAAGCCGAAATCTGCGCAGGTGTAATCTCCACAAAAATTGGCAGTATTGGTTTCACTGCGGAATTTGGTCCTTATGTTAAAATGTGGGGCTATTTCATCTACGAGTACACCAAGCTGCGCCCGGCCAACACCACCACCTGGAATTATGACGAAAAGATGATGGGGGCGCTTTACCTGGAGTTTGGCTTGTATCTGGAAATGACCTTCAAGGCTCAGGCCATTGGTGGTTTATTTAAATATCAGCCTACCCTTTTGGATAAAGAGTGGCCGCTGCTCACCGCCGGCACTCGCTACAATGTTTACGGCTATGCCTACCAAATCGATGCGGATGAGGTATTTCTGATCAAGGATCGGGATAACAACAGCGCCAACGGCATTACCATGACCCTGCCGGAAAGCTATCGGCTGATGTCCTACATCGACCTTTGCGAGGGAGATATGGAACAGGCCATTTATGATTACAGCAAGTTCCACTATACCTTGTCCAACCGCAACTTTGCCATGGATGAGAACACCGGTGAAATCACGGTAACCGTACCAGAAAATGTGCAATACATGGAATGCGATTTAACTCTTACCTGGAAGACCGATAAGCTGGCTTTCAGTCGGTATGATCTGGCCGTGACCATTCCGTTGATTTGGAGCAACCTTTCCACGGAAGAATTGCAGCAAAGATTTACCGCCAACGTACGCGCCGGCAATGCCAATGATGGCTACACCACCGTATGGACGCAGCGGGTGGTGAAAAATGCTCCCTTTGACTTGCCAACTGAAGCGGATATTAAAAAGCTTTTGGGTGTGGATAGTTATGAGGCCGGCGAAAAAGGCAATCTCAAATATGCCGATGTTACCGGTTATGGTCAGCAGATGCTCGAAGGGTTGACCATTTTGCAGGACACCGCCTATTATTTTGCAGTGAACCCCCGAATCTATACAATAACCGTCAAAGATGTTCAAATGCCCAATGGCAGCAAAGAGGACCAATCATTCACCGCCAAATTCGGTGAAGCCTTTGACCTTTCGAGCCTGCAAATGAGCGGCACCAACGATAAAGAGCAGAAAATCTATACGACTTTCCTAAACATCACTGCCAAGGACAACGCGGACAAAGATATTCTGCGCAATGTAACTGAGCCGATTGGCAAGGCTTTTGCCATGGAACTGCTGAGCGGCGCGACTTACACCGCCACCTATGCAGACAATTCTGCCACCGCTATTTTCCGCTTCGAAGGCGTTGAGCTTGCGCCCATTGAAGTAAAGATGAAAAAGGGCGACGTACCTTCAAGCGATGCCTTTGCAGCGCAACTGAGGGCCAAGAACGCCATCGTCAAGAGCATATTCCCGGCCTTTACCCCCATTACGGGTGCGACCAGCTATACTGTCGTGGCTGAAGTACAGCAAACTCCCATCGAGTATCGTACGATAATCTACGATACCAATGACGGCAGTGAAATCGCTCCGCAGACCTATGCGGTCGGGGCAGTGATCACCCAACCCGCTGATCCGCAAAAAACCGGCTATACCTTTGCAGGTTGGTTCAGTGATGCGGGCCTGACCCAAGCCTTTACTTTCACAACCATGTCTGACCAAAATATTACCATTTTCGCCAAGTGGAGCGGCCAACAGTACAGTGTAAGCTTTGATGTAAACGAGGGCAATCCCTGGCCAGAAGGAGAAGGCAGCAAGACGGTTACCAATGGCGAAACATACGGAACACTGCCGGTGGCGGTACGTACCGGGTATGGCTTTAGCGGCTGGTATACCGAACGTGTTGCTGGTGAAAAGGTTACCGCCGATACGCTGGTTGCACTGACAGCCAACCAAACCCTGTACGCCCATTGGGGCGATAAGATCGCTATTGATCAAAGCATTATCAGTTTTACCCCCGATCAAGTTCATGATTACAATGAAGAGCATCATGGTGTTGTATTTACCACCGGAGACAGCGGCATTGAGCCAGGCAGTTTCAAGGTAGAATACAAGCGGCAAAATTTGGACAGCAGTTGGGGTAACCAGGCTGTCAATGCCGGCACTTATGATGTCAAAATTACCAGGGCGGAAGACGACAGCTACAAGAACTTTGAAAAAACCTTTGTAAGCGTCATGACCATTAACAAGATTGACCGCACCATCAATGCCGTTCCGACGGGTAGTTCCTTCAAGGCAAATCTGCTGGCGGACAAACTGCCGGATAATGCCTATGTCGGTGACGGCATGGTGGAATATGCCGTTTCAAAAACCCAGGACATACCCTCCAGTGGCTGGCAAGAGTCACGCGCAATTATGAATCTGCCCCAGGGCGATTACTATATATTTGTCAGAGTTCTGGAAGGCGAGAATTATTTGACTGCTTATGCCCAATCCGACCAGACCGTCTCGGTCGAGGGCATCGATGCAGACAACACCATGAAATATAACAATTATTTCAGAATCAAAACCAGTAACATCGATGACGCGGGAACAGATTCTGTGATTAAGGGACGGTATCACTATCTGGACGGCACCAGCTCGGACTTGACACATTTTGATAACGATGGAAATGACTTTGAGAAAGGGGATCTGGATGCATATCAGGTGAGCGGCCCGAAGCGCGTTCCCTGGATGATCAAGGAACTAGAAATCGATTATACCAAAAAAGGAACCAAACCCGGCTGGCATTGTGCATATGTGCAACCCTTTGCATACACCTTCAGAATGTTTAGTGTCATTCCAATAGGAAGAAGCATCGAAGGAAACCAGGTCGAGGTCGGCTGGTGGTTCGGTGCCAATGAGCACGATCAAAGCCATGTGGTCTGGAGAGGGTCAACGGATTCCATGCAAAGGAAGATTACAGGCGTGGGTAATTTTGAGGGCATTTCGGAGACCCTGAGCCTGAATAGCGGTGGGGAACCCTACACATTTACCTATGATGGCATGGTCAGCGACCAGTACGGATACCGATATGATGAAGCTAAAAGACAGTACGTTGCGGATTCCTATAATGCCTACGACTATCTGGATGCACCTGCGCTAAGCATTACCGCAAGTGACAAGGCTTATGAGGATTACATCAGCTACACCATCAACAGCTTTACGATTGACAAGGAAGCTTTATACGCAGCCATGCAGGCCAAGGGAGATAATGAAATCACCCTTACCGTCATCCTGCAATTCCCCGAGCGTTCCACCACGGCAGATACCGCCACGTGGACCAAAACCATAACGGTAACCCTGGCCGACTAACAATTGGCCAAAAAAGTGACATACTCCAAAACAGCATCCGCTTCTACGGGAGCGGATGCAATTATTTCAAGTATTGATGAAGAGGCTTGAAACGGATTTATTTGCCTCTCTATTAAAAGCAAAAACAATGAGCTTATCTCTGCCATGCTGCTTCAATCAAGCGAGCGGAATCCGCTGAGCAGGGCGGAGAGTGGTTCCCACGACCCCTATGGACACTGAAAAAAGCTGCCAGAACGAAGGTGAATTGGATGAAAAAAAGAATACTGAGCAGTTTGTTGATCTTATTACTTTTTACGCCAGGTGTTGCTGCGGCTGAGTTAGTGACCGGAGAGAACATCCGGGTGGCGATTATCGATACGGGCATTTCTGCGAAAGCAATCAACTCAGCGCAGTTGCTGCAGGGATACAATTACCTGGAAGAAAACACGGATACCGAAGATCGAATCGGTCACGGAACGGCAGTTGCCGGCCTTCTGGCGGGTGCTCCCTCCGCCCGGGTGACGGGAATCACCCCCCAGGCCAAGCTCGTTCCGCTGCTCTATCAGACCAAGGACGAAAACGATAAGGTGCAGAAGGGCAATCAAGAAATGATCGCCCGGGCCATTCGAGATGCGGTAGATTTATACGGATGCCGGGTCATTAATATAAGTGTTGGCACAGCCATGGATAACCAGTTTTTACGCGAAGCAGTGGACTACGCGGAAGAGAAAAATGCCGTGATCGTATCCTCCGTGGGAAACAACCACGACGACAACCCGGAGGTGTTATACTATCCGGCGGCATATCCGACGGTAATCGGAGTCGGTTCTGTCAACCAATGGGGGCGGGTATCTGCATTTTCTCAGAGAAACGAG
>CAZACF010000088.1:0-9388 GCA_964483565.1 uncultured Syntrophomonas sp.
CTTGTTGACACTGGCCGCGGCGTTTTGAATATTCAGGAATTGCAGATGGAAAACAAAAAAAGGATGCGGGCCTACGATTTTGCTCAGGGCAATAGAGGGCTCGTCGGAAGGATACTGATATCCTCCAGAGTCAAGGTCAAATCCTTGCCTGGTACCGTCGACATGGTCACCAGTTCCCCCACCGGTCGGCCCTGGGCATCGACCTCCACCCGTCGGGCTCCGTCCTTGCCTTTCAACTGGCTCTCATACATTTTTTCCACGCCGGACTTGCCAATCAGACTGTTGATGCTATATTTTTCTCCACTGCTGGCCAATTCCTCTGCATTGATGGAGTGGATATAGCCCAAAACATGGCCGGCCGTTGTATCCTGGGGATAAACCCGCAAGGGTTCAATATTAACCGCAACACCCGGCAATTCCTGGCGGGTCTCCTCGATCTTGACCACCAGCTCCCAGGGAATGTCACGCATGATTACCACCGGTTCGTAAAGTCGGTATTTTTGCAGTTCAATTTTCTCTTCTATAAGGGCAACCGTCATTTCCGGATAATAAGGCTGCAACAACTCAACCAGCTGGCCCACAATTTCTTTCAGCTGGTTGCCCTCCAGATAGCTCAGGCTCAAGGTGTATACCAGCTTGTTGGCGGCCAGGATCTCCCCGTTGCGGTCATAGATCTCTCCGCGGGAGGCCAGAATAGGAAGCAGACGGATGCGGTTCTCGCTGGCCTTGGTTTGATATTCGTCAGTATAAAAGATCTGCACGATGGCCAGCCTTACTCCAAGCAAGACCAGTAAAGCGCAGATGGCGTAAATATATAATTTTAATCTGCTTTGCAGCGATTGCGTTTGCATTTATCTATCACCTGTTTCCTGTAACAAACCCCGCTTGGAAGACTGATAAAACCATATATAAATAGGAGTGGTCAGTAAAACATTATAAATGACCTGATAAACAAAATTGATAAATAGCCCAAGATCAATATTAAAAGCGGCAAAATAGGCCCAAGCCAGAACCAGCAGCAGCAAAGAATTGATAATGGAGCCAACGATGACGCTAATCACCCCGACGGCAACATTTTCCGTAAATACCTGGTGCTGCAGCCTGCCAATAATATATGCCGTGGCGGCTTTGCTGAGTGTGTTCATACCGATAAATCGACCGGTATACAGATCTTCCAGCAAACCGCATAGTAAACCGTAACGAGCCCCCTTTTCAGCCCCATTCAAGAGGGCATAAAAAATAATAAAAACCAGCACCAGATCAGGCACCACGCCTTTAATACTGTAGCTGGCAAAGAAGGTGGACTGCAGAAATATGGCAAGCAATGGCAACAAGGCCAATAAAACAAAACGCACGGTGTTTACTCCTCCTGCCCCTGGAAGTCAGTCACCGGAGGATGGATCTGGGTGATCACCATCACTTCCTCCAGCTTGTCAAAAGCAACTGCCGGAGTGATGTCAGCAGTCAGCAACAATCCATTGGCTTCTTTCTCCACCGATTGAACATAGCCAATTAGAATCCCCTTGGGATAAAATTGCGACAGACCCGAGCAGATCACGCGCTCATATTTGTTGACTTTGGAATAATAGGGGATGTTAATCATTCTTAGCGAATTGGATTGACCCATGCCCTCGATAATGCCCTGGGTCTCACGACTGTTTTGTACAATCGCCCCCACCGCCATCTCCCGATCGGTAATCAGCGTCACCTGGGAGGAATGGTAGCTGGTATTGCTGACCCTGCCGACCAGTCCATCGGCACTTATCACCGCCATTCCTTGACTGATCCCGTCATTGGTGCCCTTATCAATGGTGATAAAACGAAACCAATTGTTGGGCTGGCGGGCAATGACCCTGGCAACTTCCAGGTCATACTGCTCCTGCGTGGTTTGCTGGTAATCCAACAGAATCCTTAATCGTTTGGCCTCAGCCTCATACTCTCTCAATTGCTGGTTTTCCAGACGAAGATCTTTATTTTGCTTTTCGATCTGCCCCAACTGCCGGACCAATTCCCGTTTGTTCTCCAAACCGGTACTCACGCCGGCAAAACCCCTTTTCAGCCCGCTCAAGCCATTTTGCAGGGGGGTAAAACTTTCCCGCAGCAGTTTTTCTGCCACGGTTATTTCTGTGCGGGCATGGGTGCTGAAATACATCAGAATCAGCAGGACTGATGCTGCCACCAACAAACCCCAGAAACTTTTTTTCCCAACAAACTTAAACAATCCAGCTCACCCGACTAAAAAGTTTTTTTCACGGATACTAAGAGTTTTTTAAGATTCTCAATATTCTCCAGAACTACTCCGGTCCCCCGGGCCACAGCCAGCAGCGGTTCCTCACAAACATAAACCGGTATATGGGTTTCGTGAGAAATAAGCTTGTCCAGGCCTTTCAAAAAGGCTCCGCCTCCAGCCATCACGATGCCCCGATCCATAATATCCGCAGCCAGTTCCGGCGGGGTTTTTTCCAGACATTCCTTGATCCCTTCCACGATTTGCTCAACCGTTTCCTTCAAGGCAAACTGTATTTCACTGGAGGAAATTTCCACAGTTTTGGGCAAACCACTGATCAGATCCCGGCCTCGAATCTCATAGAATTCTTCCGGCCCCTCCCAAAAGGCTGAGCCAATATTCATTTTGATCAACTCCGCCGTGCGTTCCCCTATTAAAACACTGTAGATTTTTTTCAAGTGGTTGATGATGGCATTATCCATGCTGTCACCGGCTACTCGGACTGATTTGGCAGTAACAATCCCGCCCAGGGAAATAACTGCCACTTCGGTGGTGCCACCGCCGATATCAACGATCAGATTGCCGGTCGGTTCATCTACCGGCAGGCCTGCCCCAATCGCCGCCGCCATTGGTTCTTCGATCAAAAAAGCTTCCTTGGCGCCTGCCGACAAGGCTGCCTCCCGTACCGCTCTTTCTTCCACGGTAGTACATCCTGTGGGTATGCTGATCACGATACGCGGTTTCATAAACAAGCTTTTACTCTCTATGGCTCGATTGATAAAGTATTTGAGCATGGCCTGGGTTATGTCAAAATCAGCAATAACTCCGTCTTTCATCGGCCGGATAGCAATAATGTTGCCAGGAGTCCGACCAATCATCTGTTTAGCTTCCTCTCCCACCGCCAGGACCTGGCCATTCTGGCTTTGGATGGCCACCACCGAAGGTTCCCTGATGACAATGCCTTTTCCTTTGAGATGAACCAGGGTATTAGCGGTTCCTAAATCTATTCCCATATCTTTGCTGAACATGCTTGCCATATTGCCTCCCTTAAAATGCTTAGATTGCACCCTTTTCTTTCAAACTGCAGTAACTCTTGTGCCCGATAACCAAATGGTCAATCAGTTCAATTCCCATAATTTTGCCGGCCTCAACCAGGCGGCGGGTGATATCGAAATCCTCCCGGCTGGGGGTAGGGTCTCCACTGGGGTGATTATGCGCTACAATCAGCGAGGAAGCACTGCATTTGACCGCAGATTTGAACACCTCCCGGGGATGGACGATCGAACTGGACAAACTGCCGATGGAGATGATCTCCTTGCTCAGCAGACCGCCTTTACGATCCAGATACAAACCGTATAGATGTTCCCGGTCGAAATAGCGCATTTCATCGATTAACAGCCGGCTGACATCCTCGGGGGAATGGATATAATCTTTAATTTTAACATCCAAAGCCGTGCGCCGGCCCAACTCAATGGCTGCTTTGATGGTGACCGCTTTGGCGGTACCGATTCCCTTTACCTTCATCATTTCCTCGAGTTCGGCCTCTCTTATATTACGCAATCCCTGGAAGTGAACTAACAATCGCTGGGACAGATCCAGGGCGCTGACATTTTTGGTTCCGTTGCCGATGATGATAGCCAACAGTTCCTGTTCGGAAAGGCTTTTTTCACCGTGTATGCTCAGTCTTTCCCGGGGACGCATCTCCGCGGGCATGTTTTTGATTCCAAACTGGTAATCCATCAGGCGTTTCCCCTCCCAATAATTGTACGCCCTGTTTACCCAGCATGATATAAAGTCTGTTTATAGGCAAACCAACAACATTAAAATAACATCCCTCAATTTTTTCGATGAGCAGGGCACCTTTGCCTTGAATACCGTAACCGCCTGCTTTGTCAGTCCATTCTCCCCAATCCAGATAGGCATTGATCTCTTGCGAATGAAGGGAGCGGAAATACACATCGGTGCTTTCCACCTCGGTATCACAGATCCCCCGCCGGCTGTTCATAACACAAAGGCCGGTCATAACCTGGTGATGCCTGCCGCTTAGGAGTGATAGTTTATCAAAAGCATCTTCCCGGTTGACCGGTTTCCCCATAATATGCTCATCCAGAATAACCATGGTGTCAGCACCAATAATAATGGCATCCTGCCAAACCCTGGCGGCCTGCTCAGCCTTGCGCCAGGCCAGTTGTTTTACCAATTCAGGAGCAGAGCATTCTTCAATTAAGCTTTCATCAACATCAGCCGCTGCTGCCACAAAAGGCAAGCCAATCTGTTCAAGCAGTTGCTGTCGGCGAGGCGAAGCCGAAGCTAAGATAATATCCTGCAAATTTACTCCTCATCAATGCTATCGGTTACAACCGTCTATAAAACAGCCACGCCAGAACAAATCCCAGGATGGTAAAAAAGTTGATGTTCAGCATAAACCCAAAGCTTAGCGTAAAAACATGCAGATCCATGGTAAAGGTAGGCAACCCTACACTCTGGATCCTGCCCAGCAGCCCCAACGCCGGCCATAGTCTGACGATAGCATCCCCTATCCAGCTGCCGATGATCCCGCCCAGCGCCAGCAACAACAATAACAATTGCCAGCCCGGGTACGTTCTGGTCCTGTTTGCCAAGACATTTCCTCCAGCATTTTTTCAAGTTTAGCATTCCTATGGGTTAAAAACAAGGACGGCAAAATATAGAAAGCTCCCCCATAAGAGAGCTTCACCGGCAGTCCCAAGATCACAGCTTACTAGCTATTGAAGGAAAGATTGAAACTAAGTACTTCCAAATTTACGGAGAGGTCAACGTTGCGCAGGATAACCCCTGAAGGCACCCTCAATACTTCCGGGGAAAAATTCAAGATGGCTTTCACTCCGGCCTCCACCAGTTTATCGGTAACTCGCTGCGCAGCCTGAGCCGGCACCGTAATAATGCCTACTTTGATGTCATACTGACTGATTCTTTCCTTCATTACATCCAACGGTTCGACGGTAATATCGGCTAATTTTCCACCGATGATATCCTGATTGGTATCAAGCACAGCTCGCACTTTAAAACCCCGGTCATTGAATCCGTTATACAAGGCCAGAGCTGAACCAAGTTTTCCAGCACCGATGATAATCACATTCCAGGTCCGGTTCAATCCCAGTATTTTTATCAGATGTCCATATAATTCGCTTACTTTATAGCCAACTCCGCGTGTGCCGAATTCTCCGAAATAGGCCAAATCCTTTCTGACCTGAGCGGATCCCACCCCGACTCCAGCGGCAATTTCCCCTGAAGAAATGGTTTCTACTCCCTTTTCCTGCATCTGCAGCAAATAGCGAGAATAGATCGACAAACGCATCACAGTCGCTTCCGGGATCTTAAAGACCTTCAAGCCGTCCCACTCCTTTAATTTCAGAATCTATTCTTATTATGTTATTTAATTGCCCATAATGCAATTAGTAGTACATATAATTTGCTTCATTATCAGTATACAGAATTTCTCCGCCCAAGAAAGCAAAAGGTACCCAAAATAAAAAAGACCCACCTGGGCCGAAGATGGTGAGGCCAAAACCTCACCTCTGACAAATTATATTTAATTTATAAAACGAAGGATATCAGCCCATAAACCAGGGCGGCAACCAATCCGGACAGGGGAATAGTGATAAACCAGGCGGTTACAATCTGCTTGGCAATATTCCACCTGACCCCCTTCATCCTTTTGGCTGCACCGACCCCCATGATGGAAGATGAAACCACATGGGTGGTACTGACCGGCACCCCCAGTTTACTGGAAACAAAGATAACCAGGGAGGAAGAAAAGTCGGCCGCAAATCCGTTAATCGGTTCGATGCGGAAGATCTTGCCGCCCATGGTACGGATAATCTTCCATCCGCCCACAGCTGTTCCCGCCGCCATCGTCAAGGCACAGGCCAGTTTGACCCAGAGCGGAACTTCAAAACTGGTCAGCATACCGGCCCCGACCAAAGTCATGGTGATTATCCCCATGGTCTTTTGAGCGTCATTGGAACCGTGGGAAAAAGATGCCATGCAGGCGGTAATGATCTGCAAGCGGCGAAATTGCCGGTTGGTCTTGGCGGGGGAAGATTTTCTAAATAGCCAGAACAACAGATACATGACCATGCCCCCAACCATCAGCCCGATTACCGGAGTGGTCAGCAAACCGGAAAATATCTTGATAAATCCGTTCCAGCTGATTTCACTGGGACCGAAGCCGGCCAGACCAGCTCCTATCAGTCCGCCGATCAAGGCATGGGATGAACTGCTGGGAATTCCGAAATACCAAGTGAAAAGATTCCAAAATATAGCCCCCACCAGGGCCGCACTCAAAACCTGCGGAGTCACAATTTCTGGCTGAATGATTCCCTTGCCGATGGTGGCCGCAACTGCAGTTCCACTCAGGGCTCCCAGAAAATTCAAAGAAGCCGCCACCATGATGGCCGCCCGCGGGCTCAGGGCCTTGGTGGAAACAGAGGTGGCAATGGCATTGGCGGTATCGTGAAAGCCGTTAATGTAATCAAATACCAGGCCCAGAATAACAATAACAATTACCCATGTCAGACTAAACATATTTTACGGCTACTCCTTTGATCACATTGCTGACCGTCTCGCAATAATCCAGAGTAGTCTCCAGGTGCTCGTAGATCTCTTTCCATTTAATGATCTCAATTACATCTTCCGTGTTTTCAAAAAGATGAGCAATACCGGCACGGTAAAGATTGTCTCCCTGGTGTTCAAACGCTCTGATTTTTTCACAGGATTCAATGATTTCCCGATGATGAACTCTTAATTCTCTCAGTTTTCTGACCGCAAACTTGATTTCTTCAGTAGCCTCCACCAATACATTAACCAGATCCAGCACATATCTTTCCTTGGGCTGGCCGACTTTGTAAATGACCACTTTCTCCATGGTTCCCTGAATATGATCCAATACCCGGTTCAAGTCCTGGGCCAATAAAAGAATATCCTCCCGGTCAAAGGGGGTTATAAACGAGTGATTGATTTGTTCAATGGTTTTCAGAAATATACGATCGCCATGATGTTCGACTTCATTAATTCTCTCCAGGTTCATGGCGGGATCACCGCGCTGTTCAAAAAAAGCCTTGAGAATATTGGCGGCTTCAGATATAGCTTCCGTACTGTCTTCAAAGAATTCAAAAAAGCGTTCATCTTGCGGCTTTAATTTGATGCCCAAACAGATTCCTCCCTGTTTATTTTCTTACATCCTTCCTTCACTGTAATTATAGCAATGTTTTGGATTTTGCATTGTTAACAAACTGTTAAATTCTTAAGAAAATGATGGCGGGCCTCTTCCAGGACATAGAAGGATCCGGTAATCAACAGGTATTCATCTGCCGCCAGCAGCGTCAAACCTTTTTCCACTGCTGCTGTGATGCTTTCCAGCTCGTAACAAGGTGTATCGGCAAATAGCTTTTTCCACTGTCCGACAATCTGATGCCAGTCACGGCTGCGTTCTCCCAAGGGCCGGGTAAATACCGCCCGGCTGCAGTCAGAACCAATGTATTGCAGGCTGGCGGCCTGATCCTTGTCATCCAGCATCCCGCAGACCAATACCCTTTTTCGCCCCGGCAGCAGCTCCTGCAGGGCACGACTGAGCGCTTCTGCCCCTTGCGGATTATGGGCCACATCCGCGATCACCAGCGGCTTCTGGCTGAGCACTTCCAAACGACCGGGCAGCTTTAGGTTGGCCAAAGACCGTGCCAGATCTTCATTTTTTATCCTAAATCCTTGCTCCGTCAATTCTTCCACCGCTCCTATGGCACATCCCAGATTGCGGAGCTGAAACTCACCCAGCAGAGCCAAGCATTGACCGCGCAGTTGAAAACAGCGCGAGGTTAAATCAATATATTGCCCCTGTAAATCAGGCGCTTTGACCCTTTCGATCATGACGCCGTCAGTAGCTCTACGCAGCAGAGCCTGTAATTGCGCGGCCCGGTCAGCGATTACTTTCTCCGCCGCCGCCGGCATGGCGCCGATAATCACTGCAGCACCGGCTTTGATAATGCCCGCCTTGTTATAGGCTATTTCTTCTATCGTATCTCCCAGAATATTCATATGATCATAATCGACTCCGGTAATCACCGCAACCAGCGGGTTGACAACATTGGTCGAGTCATAAAGTCCTCCCAGACCAACTTCCAGAACCGCCAGATCAACTTTCTCCTCCCGAAAATACAAAAAGGCTGCCGCGGTCAGGATCTCGAACTCGGTGGGATCGTCATGGCCCGGCCAGTGTATAAGGTGTTCTTCTATGCGTTGCAGGTATTGCAGCAACTGCACCGCAGGAATCGGTTCCCCGTTGATGGTAAAACGTTCCTCATAACAATGCAGGTGGGGAGATGAAAATCGCCCCACCCGGTAACCTGCCGCACTGACGATAGCAGCGATCATCAGTGATGTTGATCCTTTGCCGTTGGTCCCCGCTACGTGCACCACTGGTATTGATTGCTGCGGTTCATTCAACGCTTTCAGGAGGATCCAGATCCTCTCCAACCCTGGTTTGCTGCCTGGCGCAGACAGATGCTGCAGCTTTGCTTCGATTAAGCTTTTAAAATCTCCAGACGTTTTAATATACCCTCTTTCCGACTTCTGAATTCCTCTATTTTGGCCTTCTCCTTGTTAATGACCTCGGCAGGTGCCTTGGCAGTAAAATTTTCATTGTTGATTTTGCTTTCCGACTTGTCCAATTCCTTCTCAGTGGTCTGCAGATCCTTTTCCAGGCGGCTGATTTCCTTGCCAATATCGATCATGCCCTCCAGCGGCACATAGATTTCTGCAAAACTGGTCAGAGCGGAAACTGCCTGGCGAGGTTTCTCGGCCAGACTCTCCCTCACCGACAATTGGGCCCGCGCCATACCGGCAATGTATGCACTACTGCTGTCCAGCAAATGCCGGACTTTCTCATCGGAAGCCACCACTATGGCAGGAACCAGCGCCGACGGACTGAGATTAAATTCCGCCCGGAGGTTGCGCAGTGCCCTAGTGATGGCCATGATCATCTGCATATCCTCCAGGGCCTCAGTGTCAATCCGGGTTTCGTCCTGACACGGCCAATCATCCATCATGATGGTTTCATGATGATCGGGCAGTTTCTGATAAATTTCTTCTGTAATATAGGGCATGAAAGGATGCAGCAAGCGCAGG
>CAZACF010000089.1:0-9297 GCA_964483565.1 uncultured Syntrophomonas sp.
TTTAAAATTGTTTTTGATCCGTCTCCTCTTTATATTGGATTGGAAAAATATCCAGGAACCCGGACAAGCCCTGCAGTATTGTTCCAACCTGGAATTACTGCAGGATGTTTTAATAGCCGATGAGAATATGGCCCTGGCCGAAGGCCGGATTTGGTTCTTTGTCCCCGGGCCGATCCGCTCCGGGGCAGAAAAACAGCTGCAGCTCGAAGTCGTCGGAGACCTTCCCTTTCCGGAAGAATGGGGAATCATCACCCGCAGACTATATACTGATGCCCGGCGGGTCGTTCTGACACCATTGGGCGGGGGGTTCAGCCCCGGCAAACCGTTTCGGGTAACCGCTTATGACAGCGCCAACCGTCTTATGCTGCCGACCGTCCTTAAAATAGGGCCAACTCAGCTGATCGAACAAGAAATTCAAAACCATCAAAAATATGTGCACGGATATATCCTCAACAATTCCACCACCATAATGGGACAGACGACCAGCGGAGCTTTTACCGGCATGCGCTATAACTTTGTCGGCATCAATGGGCCGGACAGCAATATTGACTGGCTGACCAACCGCTTCCGGGAAAGGCCTGTCGAGGAATTGCTGCCGCTATTCGATGAAATTTTCACTCATATCCTCAAGCCATGGTATGGTCAGCCCCGCTGGGAATTAATCAAACCTTACCAGCAGCACAATCCTCTCCATTTATTTCCCATGATTTTCGAGGTTGCGGAAAAAGACTTTGGTATTTCGGCTGATGAAAAAAGTCTTATTTGCCCTGAATTGGGCCTGACTCTTCCCAATCCTTATCACTTCCTGAAATATGAATATCCCGCCCGACAATCACTGGCCAGGCTGTGGTATACGGGTATCAATCATGGCGATTTGAATATGCAAAACATCCTTCTGGATGAACGGGACAATGTATATATCATTGACTTCTCGGATACCAAACCAAGAAATATTGTTTCGGACTTTGCCCGGCTGGAGCCGATTTTTAAATTCGAAATGACCCGGCTGGAAAGTGAGGCCGATCTGATCGCTTATTTGGAATTTGAACAAAACCTGGCGCGAGTAAACACGTTGGATGAGACCCCGTCATTTGTCTATGGGGGCAAGGATCCCGCGCTCGAGAAAGTTTATCAGATGATTTGCCGCATCAGGAAATATGCCAAAACAGCTGTCATTTTTGAAACCGATATTGTTCCTTATCTGCTGGCCATGCTGGAATGGACTTATCCCATCATTGTCTATCAGAAAACCACTCCGTTCGGCAAGAAAGCGGCTATTTACAGCGCCGCCTTGATCGTAGAACAGATTATGCGATTGGAAAGTCTGGGATAGGGTTGATGTTACTTAATTTATGGGCACGGGCTGATTATTTAATGAATGGGTCACGGTTGCAGCCATTTTTTCATGACCAGTACATTTTTTCCTGCTTGGTGACGATACTCGATTGCGTCCATCATTTTACGCACCAGATGGATGCCCAATCCGCCAATGGGCCGGTCTGCAATGTTCATGTTCAGATCCGGTTCGGGATGGGCCAGGGGATTAAAGGCCAGTCCGTCATCATGGATGGTAATGATCAAAACCTCTTCTTGCAGAACCATGTCAACCATGATCTCATGCTCGCCTCCATCGGGATATCCATAGCTGATGGTATTGGTGATCAGCTCTTCCAGGCATAGATTGATCTGAAAAGCGATCTGCGCCGGCAGCTGATTGGCTTGGGCGAATTCCTCAACCTTTTCGGCCACAATCAGAATCTCTTCCAGTTGATTCTTTAACCTGTATTGCGTTTGAATGGGACTTGGGATTATTTCTCTGATCTTACTCACCTTCTACAATCAAGATGGACTTGCTGGGGCTTATCAGTTGAAAACGATCATCGGCTGTAAAATCAATGGTCTTATCCTTCTCAATCGCTTTTATCATCATCTCTCTGACCGGCTCCTGGGTGTTGATCAGATCATCGCATTGCGTAAACATGATGTACCCGTCTCCGCCTTCCGCCAGAAAGTCGTTGATCGCTACCCGGTAGGTCTGGTCATCCTGCAATGGAGTCCCATTAGCCAGCGTGATGCTTATCAGGCGCTGCTCGGTCTCCAGGGAGGGGTTGTATTGCACGGCAAGCCCGGAGTACTGAATCATGCCGACTTGTTCATTCTCAACTCCGTACTGCAAAACCTTCCTGATCTGCTTTCCGGTCATACTGACCGTGCAAAGGGTATTTTCGAACGGCAGTACTTCCCACATTTTAGCTACGGTAATGGCTCCCCCCAGAATATCAGCTCTTAAAGCGCCGCCATTGATAAAGGCGATGTCAGCCTCGGCGGCCTGACGAAGTTGATCTGTAAACCACTGCCCCAGCGGTGAGAGAATCATTTTGTCATGCACTAAATCCCGTTGGCTATCGCCAATTATCTGGTCCTTGATGGTTCCAATCTTGGCATCGTTCCTGTCCAGAATCGCTTTGACCGCATCACCTTCGGAAAGGTTCAAATCTTTTAAATCTGTTACCTGCAGCTTGGTTAACTGGATCTTCTGTAAAGCCGGTGAAAAGTATATTTCAATTTCCGCCACGGCTCTGCCGTTATAAGCCGCCTGAACCACCGCCATGCCATTGAGGTTGACGGCATACTTTTGATGCGTATGGGCCGTGACCAAAACATCAACCCCTTGCAGAGAATTGGCCATTACGGCGGCTTCGCCCTGCAGCCTTCCATCGTCGGACAGATAGGCACCTGCATGGCCAACCACAATAATAATTTGTGCTCCGGCTTGACGCAGTTCCGCTGCCAGATGGTTTACGATTGCGTCCGGTGGGGAAATCTCGTAGTCATCAATAATACTGGGAATTACTTTGGAGGCCGTTTCCGGAGTGGTATAGCCAATAATACCGATCTTTATGCCTGTTTTTTCTATCATTATGTATGGCTTGGTAAAGGGCAGTGGCTGACCGGTTCTCTTGTCGGTTGTATTGCAGGTCAGTAATGGAAATGCAGCTTGTTGGGCTCTTGCTTGCAGGGTTTCCACACCCCAGTCAAATTCGTGGTTACCAATCGCCATGGCATCGAAACCAACCGCATTCATTACCTCAATGACCGGTTCACCGTTCAGAAGGTTGGAATCAAGGCTGCCCTGCATCATGTCACCGCCGCCCAAGATGATGGTACCTTCGAGATTTCCTTCCTTGGCAGCACGCAAATATGCAGCCAGTTTTGCAGCACCGGGATTATTGCCTGATTGAGCCAATGCTCCATGAAAATCGTTGACGCTTAGAATACTGAGACGAACGGGATCTGCTACCCCCAGCAGACGGGTCAGTATGACCATTATTTCCGCCCGGCTGACCGCTTGTTGGGGGAGAAACCGTTGATCCGGGTAACCCTTGATAATCCCCCGCTGATACAGGCACTCCACTGATTCAGTCAGTTCCGGGGAGAAGCTGTCTGCATCCGCAAAAGGCAGGTCCTGACTCTGGGCGGATACCAGGCCGGTTGTTTTCACCAGCCATTGCACCAGGGTGCCGCGGTCAATGGGCAGAGAAGGATCAACCTCATCCAGGGTAATCAAACCCAGTCGGGTCGCCTTTATTACCGCCGGCTGACCCCAGACCGGAATCATGGCCGCTATCTCTTCCTCAAGCTGGTTGGGACCGGTTTCATCTGCCATTTCGATCAACTGCATCAGAAGATTGATGGCTTCCAGCCGGGTAAGCGTTTCGTCAGGACGGAAACTGCCGTCCGGATAACCCTGGCAAAGTCCAATAGACTTGACCAGACCAATACTGGGTTGGGCCCAATGTCCGGCTATATCGTCAAAATTGGCCAGGGCAATGCCTGGTTCTATTAATTGTTGGTATTCAGGTAGTTTTCCCTTCCATTCGGTCGGGTCAGGGCTGACCCTGCTTGGCTCCTTTGTTCCAGCAGTACTGGCTTGGGCATCCGTTTCCATGATCGGTGTGTTTTGATCGATAAACTGAATATTTACCGTCAAAAGCAAAGCTACCACCAGCAATGCCCATAACCCTGAAAATCTGGTCATTTCCGCTAACCCGCCTTTCATCAATTGCACATTTTTTCATTTAGAGCATATCATGCTCAACCCGTTTGGCTTGTCTTGTTCTATTGGTTTTTCTATTTATGTGGCAAATAATCCTTTTTTTTGTGCCATTTATTGAATTGGCAGCTAAACCTTGGATGAAAAAAGTACGAGGCCGTTTTCAGCCTCGTTTGTGTTTCTTTATTATTTATGATCCGACACCATTATTTTTTTCTGTTGCCGGTTACGCTGCTTAGGGAATAGGTTTTCCAGGTCAGCCAGCCGGTCTCAATCAGCAGGATCCCTACCAGCACACTGACTCCCCAGCCCAGCCCATTCTGTATGCCCAGCGCAGAATTGACCATCCCATACTGAATCACAACAAACATCAGTACTACAGTCAGATTGATCAAGGCCATCCCCTGAACAGTAACCGTTCGGATGGCTTCAATCTGCTCCTTGTCCAGGGCATCTTTTTTGGCACCGGGAATATTGATATATTTACGCGGGTCTTGTGGTTTGATAATCAAAAAATAATTAGTCAAAAACATGGACAGCCATACAATGGTACCGATCACCAGCAGCATAAAAACGGAAGCGAAGGATTTGCTGCTCCAGGCATCGGGATTTCCGCTGATGCCAAAATGGGTTGGAATCTGCTCCGCCATCAGGCCGTAACGGGCGGCCGTATAAAACCATATGAACCCCAGACAGAGGAGACCAATTACATCCAGCCAGGGTGGATAGAAGCGGCTGATTTTTTCCCACATTTTTTATCATCCCCCATTTTCTATTCCCGGTCAGCTACGCAGCCACGTTTTTGCCGCTGCGTTTGGCGGCCCAGGCAGCCTTGAGACGATCCTTGTTGTCCTTGACCACGATGCAAATCACCAGAATAATGATGACCACCAGAGTTCTGTCACCCGGCAGCAGCGTTTGCCGCAGATAATCAACCATAAAGAAGTGGGCCAGATAAATACCGAAGGTCCGCTCCCCAATATAGGCCAGGGTTTGTTTGCCGAAGGCATCGTCCCGGCTGTAGTATATGGCCAGAGCCAGAACCAAGCCGATGGCCAGCGGGAAGATTTCCACTTTGTTGAACAAATAGCCGGTGGTTTGGTTAATATAGGGAATGATGATCCCCACCGCTGCCACAGCCAGTCCGCCGGCTAAAAAAGCGCGGCTATGTTTACAGATATAATCCTTGATTTGCGGGTATTCCGCTACCAACATGCCGATGGCGATAAATCCCCACCACTTCATGGGTACCGGCCCCGAATAGCTGATCCAGTGGAAATGATACATGCGGCTCAGTTCCAGCATCAGCACCCAGTAGATATTGACCAGGATCATCAGCCAGAGAATGGCCACCCGCCACAACTTGGGCAGGAAATACAGCAACGGCAAGAAAACGGCAAAGATAATATAGTAAAACATATAGTAAAGATGCAAGGCTGTCTTACCCAGGATCAGATCCATCAGGGAGAAGGTTTTACCGATGGTGAAATAATAAAACACTCCATAAGCTACTGCCCAATACAAATAAGGTATGTAGCTTTTCTTGATTTTATCCCAGGAGGAAGTAAGCCAGCCCTTCTGCAGACCGCTTTGCATAAAATGTCCCTGGACGATAAAGAACATGGGCACGCTCCACATGGCCAGCTCCCTGATAAAAACCGCCAGGGGATCGGTTCCTCCCCGGTAGACATGACTGAAAACCACCGAAATAATACCCAGGCCCTTAAGTACATCAAACATCGGATTTCTCATCCATTTACCCCTCTCGCAGCATATTTTCCCGATCGGTTGTTTGGAATCAAACTTACTAACCAGACGATTTTGTCTTGTTGGTCAGCAGCGTCTTGGTTACCCGACCCACTGCCAGCAGCTGGTCCTGATCGTTGTAGACCCGGGATTCGACAAATGCCAGTCTTTTGCCGCTCTTTAAAACTTCGGCCCGGGCTCTGACCTTGCCGGAACTGACCGAGGACAAGATGGAAACATTGATATCATTGGTCACATAATAAAGGTCTTCCGCTAAACCGTATTCCAGAGCGGCTGATGCAGAGATATCACAGAGGGTGTAGTACATGACTCCGAGTAAAACCCCATGGACATTCATGGTTTCCTTTTTAACATCCAACCATAACTCCGCATAATTCTCCCCCGCCTCGCCAAACTCCAGGCCAATAAAACTGTATAAGGGTACGTCTCTGTTTTTTTCTATCATGGCTGCAATTTGCTTATCAATCATTTAAGCTTCTCTCCTGTTCCGAATGGTTTTTCTGATTAAATTCCGGCTGATTGCCTTTAATCAAGGTTATCTTTCGAGAACAAGGGCATTTTTTCCTGCTTCCGGGGGGGATTATTAACATCATTGCCATGCTGGCCAACCCGCCACATAAATTTATTGTTTATTACATACCCCCATATGGTATATAATAAATTAAATCATTTATTTCCCGGTTGGAATGTTATCACTCCATCTCCAAATACAAGAGAGGAAGGTGTTTTATATGAGCAAGAAAGTAATTATCGTAGGCGGTGTGGCCGCCGGCGCCACCACTGCGGCCAGACTGAGAAGAATGGATGAAAAAGCCGAGATTATCATGATTGAACGGGGCGAGGATATCTCCTTTGCCAATTGCGGGCTCCCTTACTACGTCGGTGATGTCATCACCAACCGTGACAACTTGCTGGTGCAGACCCCGACTGGCATGTCGCGGCGCTTTGATCTGGATATCCGTACCCGCAACGAAGTACAAAAAATTTTCCCGGCCGAAAAAATGGTGGAAGTGCACAACCTGCGCAGCGGCAAATCCTACCGGGAAAGCTACGATTATTTGGTCTTGTGCCCCGGGGCCAAACCCATCGTGCCCGATTTTCCGGGCGTGGACAAAACCAATGTTTTCACAGTGAGAAATATTCCCGACAGCGATTTCATTCGTCACTATATTGATGTTCAGGAAGTTCGCCAGGCGGTGGTGGTGGGCGGCGGATTTATCGGTCTGGAAATGGCGGAAATGCTCCATCACCGGGGGATCGCCGTGACCATTATCGAGGCCGGGCCGCAGGTCATGAACGCGCTTGATCCGGAAATGGCAGCCATCGTTCATAATTATATCAGAAGTCTGGGAATCAATCTGATCCTCAACGACCGTCCCCAAACGTTGGAAGGCCCAGACTCGGTTGAGCAGGTAGTATTAGCCAGCGGCAGGACGCTGGCCGCTGACATGGTCATCCTGGGCATCGGCGTCCGACCTGAGGTATGGCTGGCTGAGCAAGCCGGACTGACACTGGGATCGACCGGGGGCATATGGGTGGATGAATATATGAAAACCTCCGACCCCTTTATCTATGCGGCCGGTGATGCAGTCCAGATCAAGGATTATCAAAGCGGGCAGGATGCCTTGGTGCCGCTGGCCGGGCCGGCCAACCGGCAGGGCTGGATCATTGCCAACAACATTGCCGGACGTGAAATCAAATACCCCGGCAGCCAGGGTACGGGAATTGTAAAATTCAAAGACCTGACCGTGGCCATGACCGGCAAGAATGAAAAACATCTGCAGCGCCTGGGCTGGGAGTACATGGTCTGCCATATTCACCCCAATTCCCATGCCAGCTACTATCCGGGTGCCACCCAGATAACGCTGAAGCTGTTGTTCACACCCGGAGACGGCAAGGTGTTGGGCGCCCAAATCGTAGGCTTTGAAGGAGTCGACAAGCGCATTGACGTACTGGCTGTTGCTATCCATGCCGGGTTGACCGTGTTTGATCTGCAGGAATTGGAACTGGCCTATGCCCCGCCTTATTCTTCGGCCAAAGACCCGGTCAACCTGGCGGGTTATGTAGCCAGCAACATGGTGCAGGGAGACGTGCAAGTCATCCACTGGTCAGAGGTGGAAGAGCGGGTCAAGCAGGGCGCCTTCCTGCTTGATGTGCGTACCCCGATGGAAGTTCAACAACTGGACATGGTTCCCGGAGCAACCAACATACCGCTGGATGTTTTGCGTGAAAACCTTGACAAACTGCCCCGCGACCGGGAGATTATTGCCTACTGCCAGGTCAGTTTGCGCAGCTATATCGCGACCCGCATCCTGCTTCAGCATGGTTTTGACGCCAAGAACAGCAGCGGCGGCTACAAGCTGTACCGTACCATCCATCCGTAATCTGGCGGATTTGGCTGGCAGTCGGGATGCCAACCAGCTGAGCGTCTGGCCAATAATTTAGGCTGTCCCGGCATTTCAAGAATAGCCGGGACAGCCTTTGGCATTGAGGGGGGGCTTATATACCTGGAAACTTATTTCTGACGGGCTGCCTCCATTTCCCGCAGGGCTTTGCGGTCTACCTTTTTCATATTGGTACGGGGAATATCATCCAGGAACTCGACATATCTCGGTACCTTATAGGCCGCCAGGGATGTACGGCAGAATTCAATGACCTCTTCTTCGGTCATGCTTTCATCCGGTTTCAACACCACGAAAACCTTGACCGATTCACCCCGAACCGGATCAGGTACGCCGATCGCTCCGGCATCCAGTACTTTGGGATGGGTATAAAGCAGTTCGTCAATATCGCGGGGATAGACATTGAATCCGCTGGAGATGATCATGTCCTTGGTGCGTCCTACAATGGTGATGTAGCCGTCTTCATCCATGGTAGCAATATCGCCGGTGTAAAACCACCCATCTTTAATAGCATTGGCTGTTTCCTCCGGTTTGTTCCAGTATTTTTCAATGATCAGAGGACCTTTCAAAAGCAGTTCACCGGGCTCGCCGGTGGGTACTTCTTCCACCCCGTTTTTTAGATCGACAATCCGCACATCCATGTCCGGGAACGGTATGCCTACGCTGCCTGGTTTGCGTTTGCCCTTGGGATTGACCATGACGCCGTTGGTGGTTTCCGAGCCGCCAAAACCTTCGATGATGGTGGAACCGGTGATTTCTTCAAACTTCTTCATGGCTTCCACCGGCAGAGGAGCCGAGCCGGACAGGAGGAAGCGGATGGAGCTGGCTTTGGACTGAGGCAAACGGGGATGCATATTGAGCATCTGGATCAGGGCCGGAACCGCCGGCCAGTAAGTGGGCAGGAAGCGATCAATGGCATCCAGCACGTTGTCCGGGGTTACTTCCGGCACCAGAATCATGGTCCCGCCGCTGGCCAGATTGGCATTGATCTGCATGTTGAAGCCGTAAATATGATAGAGCGGTACGGTGCACAGGGTGCGCAGTTCCTGGGGCGGGAACATGGCCCGGGCCCAT
>CAZACF010000090.1:0-8281 GCA_964483565.1 uncultured Syntrophomonas sp.
GACAAGATCTTGTCCAGTCTGGCAAAGTAGCCCATCATGAGCCCTAATGAAACCCCTACCAGAATCGATATGACGATCCCGGCAACAATCCTGCCCAGACTATACAAAAGGTGCATCTCCATACGGCTTTGAAAAATCTCCGCCAGATTAACCAATACCGCTATCGGTGTTGGTATGATCGGCATTTTGAGCAACATCGCCACTGCCTGCCAGACAACCATCACCAGCACAAAGCTGTACAGTGCACCTTTCCACTTTTCCCTTGCTTGCAATGTTGCTCATCCTTTATCCAGTAAATTTCTCAGCTGCCTTGACATTTGGTGATACTCATCGCGATAGCGCAGATTATCCCGTTGAAAGCAGGGGTTTTCGTAAACTCCCCGGATCTTCCCCGGAGAAGATGAAAACACTACGATTTTACTACCCAAATAAAGGGCCTCATCCACACTGTGGGTAATAAATACCGTAGTGACATGATGATCCTGCCATATTTTCAGGAAGAGTTCCTGCATTTCCTCGCGGTTAATCGCGTCCAGGGCGGAAAAGGGTTCGTCCATCAGCAATATATCAGGCTTTAGTAAAAATGCCCGGGCAATGGCTACCCGTTGCTGCTGTCCGCCGCTCAATTCTTTGGGATAGCGATCCAGTAATTGTTCGATCCCCAGTTGTTTAAGAATATAAGCAAAATATTCTTCTTCCCGTGGCTGGCCTTTGATTTTAACCCCCAGAACAATATTCTGGCGAACATTTTTCCAGGGCAGCAAGCCATAGTTTTGCAGAATCAATCCAATCTTTTGTTGCTTGGGATCCACCGGCCTGCCGTTAATTAAAACCGTTCCTTCATAATCTCTGATGATTCCTGACAAGACATATAAGAAGGTTGATTTCCCGCAGCCGGAGGGGCCAATGAAAGTAAAAATTTCACCTTGGCCGATATTTATATTGATTTGCTCAAGGGCCAGTACCGCATTATCCGCACTGCCATAACGAACGCTCAAATCTCTGATATCTATCACAAATTCACTACCTTAAGAATCCTTCTGCGGTCAAATCCTTATATTCGAAACTGTTTTTGATTAATTGCTTGCTTTGCATCCAAGTCACTACATCCGCAACAATCATGGCATCGGGAGCCATCGCATGGGAGTATTGGGGCAAGGCAAAACTATCTTTGATGGTCGGCGGAAATCCCTGTTCCTGTATGATAAAATCAACATAATCTGTCAGGGGTTCCTTTTGCAGATAATCTACCGCCTCGTTATAGGCCAGAAAAATAGCCTTTATTTCTTGCGGGTTTTCCTTGATACTGTTGCCGGTAAAGGCAATTGCCCCCGCTTTTTTTTGCAACAAGTCGGTGCTGCTTAAAACTGTAGCCCCGTCTTTGACGGCCAACCCGGCCAGCGGTTCCGGCAGGATAGCGGCATCAATTTTGCCCCCTTGCAGCATTTCCAAACGAGTGGGCAGCGGAGGAATTGCAATTTTATTGATTTCTTCAGCCTTTATTTGTTCTGCTGCCAGCATCTTGTCAACCGTATACTCCATAATTGTATTGGTGGAAAGACCAACTGATTTGCCTTTCAAATCACCAACGGCTTTTATGCCGGTTTCCTTCCCGGCCATTAACGATATGTTGCCTTCACTTTTAGCAATCATTTTAAGATCAATACCGCCTTCGTTGGCGAAAACCACCGCCAGGACATCCGTTATTACTCCATCCAGCTTACCACTTTGCAAGGCACTATCACGATCTTTGGCACTGGTAAAATGTTCAATTTTTACCTTGACGCCCGCTTTGGTAAAATAGCCGTTTTTTTCAGCCATAATAAAAGGAATGGATTCAACATCAGGCATGACCCCGATGGTAATCGTTTTCTGTGCTTTACTCTCATCAACATTGCTCTCTTGTTTTCCACATCCAGTCAAACCTACAGCTAAAACCATCACCAATAACACTGTCAGTAACTTTTTCATTTTTTCCCCCCGCCACAAATTGATTATCGTGCAATTATTCCCTCTCAACAATTTTATAACATCATTATCGATAAACCAACTATTTGTCCCCTTCTTCGGGAACGATGCAAAGAAACGAAAAGTCTTCTGTTCCCATGTTTTTAAATTGATGTTCCATATTATCAGGCACATAGGCAATCGAGCCGGGTTCCACCTCATAGGATTTACCATCCAAATAAAGACTGCCCCTGCCGCTGATGACATAATTAATATGCGGCCAGGGATGTACATGACGTGGCGTAAAGCCATTGGCCGCCAGGTCAAATTGGCGCATTACCCAACCCTTCCAGCCTTGCTGCGGACCAATTAAAGCCTTTTTAATCACATTTTCCATAACCCCCGGCTTATTAATCGGTTGATCTGTAACTCCTTTTATGTGACCTACAAACATTTCAACTCCTCCTTTCGCTTTGAATATGGTTGTATTATCTCAGTCTACGTATATGCGAAAACGATAACTCTATTGGCACTACCAACCATCATATCACGAACAGGGTCTCTCGCCGACAAGGAAAATTTAAACTCTGCCACTTTTACTATATCTGTTATATAGCTTTCCTTGTTACAATGATAAATAAGGTAACCCGTTATTCATTGACCGCTCAGAAAGAAGGGGATTGACTTGATAAAGACACGCCAGTTCGGCAACGTCCTCCAGCTGGAAATGGGCAAGGAAATCAATGGTCAAGTGCTTTACAGCATGGCTGCTTATTTTGTGGATGGGATTCTGTTTGATACCGGCCCCTATTCTGTAACTGGCCAGGCCAAAAATTTGTTCCCCTCCCTGGCGGTGGACAAGGTTGTCAATACTCATCATCATGAGGATCATATCGGCAACAATTATCTTCTGGACAAGCAAGACATACCTATTTTTGCTCATCCTAAAGCGGTTGCACTGATTGAAAACCCCTCCTTCTGGACGGATCGTTTGCTGGACTATCAAAAACTGGTGTGGGAATATCCCCCGCCATCCCGCTGCAGTTCTTTAGGAGACCATTTATCAAGCCGCCATCATTCCTTCAAAGTTATCCATACTCCCGGACATTCCGTCGATCATATCTGTCTGCTGGAAGAAGAACAAGGCTGGCTTTTCAGCGGAGATCTTTTTTTGGGAGAAAAAGTAAAACAACTGCGCAGCGATGAAGATATCAAGCTGAGCATAAAATCCCTGCAATGTTTGCTGCAATACCAATTTGACACCATCTATTGTTGTTCAGGCCGGGTCTTCGAGGATGGATGGCATAAAATGCAGGCCAAACTGAACTGGTGGCAAGACATCCAACAGCAAGTCATCCGCTTGAAAAAGGTCGGGTTACATGACGAAGATATTCGTGATCAACTATTGGGAAAAGAAACCTTTTTCGCACAAGTCACCGAAGGGGACCTTTCCAAATTGAATCTGATTCGTTCATTTAAGACCGCAACACCATAGTTTAACCCGTCCAAAGCAAGGTAAAAAATACGAGCTCTTTTCTTCATGGATATACCACCTCTCAGTTTAATTTAATAACTAGACTATTTGATGACAGAAAAGGTTGACAAAAATTTTTATTTTTTGTCAACCTTAACAAAGAGTATGGAACCAAAAAAACGTCTCCTACTCTACCACTTTATCCGCCCCTTGTATTGCAGTTAAATGATGTAATTCAGTTTTTTTCAAATTGCGCATTTCAAAAAACATCATCGTCGCCGACATACAAACCGCCAAAAAATCAGAAATTGGGGCTGCGCGCCAAACCCCTTCAGCTCCCCAATAACGAGGCAGAATCAGCAACAAGGGGATAAAAAACAAGATCTGACGCGACAAACTAAGTACGGCCGCCTGGCGTGCCTTGCCCACAGCCTGAAAATAGGTTGAACTGATGATTTGAAAACCAATCAGCGGGATCAGCGCCATATAAATCAGCATGGCATGGGTAGTCAAGGTGGTCAGCGCAGTGTCTCCTTCACTGAAAAGCCCCACCAGTTGCTCCGGCCAAATATATACGGCCAAATACCCGACCAGGGCAATCGCAGTCCCGGCCAGAACAGCCAGTTTCCAGGTTCCCTTGACCCGATCATACTGTTGGGCACCATAGTTATAGCCAATAATGGGCTGAGCCCCCTGAGAGACTCCCAACACGGGCATAAATAGCAAAGTGGCTATGCTCATAATAATGCCAATGGCTGACAAAGCGATGTCTCCGCCATAAACCATCAGGGTGCGGTTTAGAATCACCTGCTGCACACTGGCTGCGATTTGCATGGCAAAGGGAGCAAAGCCGATTGCCATGATACCGGATAAAACCGACCACTGCAGTCGCATATTGCTTAGCTTGAGCTTGACCAGGCTTTTCCCGGTGAGAAAATAACTCAAAACCCAGAGAGCGGAAATGAATTGGGCCAGAATAGTGGCAAAAGCTGAACCTTTCATGCCCCAGCCAAATTTGAAAATAAATACGTAGTTCAGGATTACATTGCAGAACGCCCCCAATAATTGTGTGTACATCGACACTTTCGGATTGCCTTCCGCTCGAATAAAATTATTGACCCCCATACTGAAGGAACCAAAAACTGCCCCCAGCATAATGATCTCCGTAAAATCACGGGCGTAAGGCAAGACCTCCTGACTGGCTCCCAAAAAGATTAATACCGGCTCGGTAAAGGCAAAGAAAAATACAGCACAAAGAGCCGGCAGAAGCATGATCATTACGACAGCGTTGCCGGCAATTTTTTCAGCTTCTTCTTTACGCTGTTCCCCCAGACGGATAGAGATCAGCGCAGTAGCGCCGACTCCTATTAGAATGGATACCGCCATTAGAATCGTCATGATGGGAAAGGCTACGGTGGTGGCAGCAATCGCCAACTGACCTATTCCCCTTCCCAAGAAAATCCTGTCTATTACGTTATACAAGGAGTTTACCAGCATGCCAACAATCGCTGGCAGCGAAAACTTTAACAGCAGCCGGCCCAAGCTCCCTACACGCATTTCCTCGGTTCTGTCCATACCTGCTCCTATAAATACATTTTTATTTGAGGATTTTGCATAATTCAAAATATCAGGTAATTTAGCATGTCATCCTGAGCGTAAGCGAAGTGACGATGCCATATGGCATCTAGTATCGAAAGCGATCAGAAGGCAAGCGAAGCGCAGCCTGAGCGTCGGTAAATCCCTCAAATGCCGTAGCTCCCCCTGCGGGGACTACATATATGACGTAAAAGTCATAATGAGGTAGCTTCGCTTACGCCCAGGATGACATGTTAGACAAATATTCATTAACCTCCGCTTTCAGCCATGCGCACCACTCGTCCAACCCTTCTCCGCTCCGGCATGATGTATGAAAAATCTTCATGTCTGGCGAAAGAGCGTGGGCACGATTATGCAGTAGTTCGACACTAAAATCCGAGCCGGGTCCTTCCAGATAATCGATCTTGCTGATCACCAGCGCATCACAAACGGAGAACATTAATGGATATTTTAAAATCTTGTCATCCCCCTCCGGAACGCTAAGGATCATGGCCTTCTTGACTGCTCCGGTATCAAACTCGGCCGGGCAAACCAGATTACCTATGTTTTCAATAATAATCAAATCTAATTTTTCCAAATCCATGGTTTTAAGTGCCAGGTGAATCATGGGCGCATCCAGATGGCAAGCACCCCCGGTTCTCAGTTGCACTGCCGGAACTCCTTCAGCCGAAACTTTCTCTGAATCAACCAACGAATCTATGTCACCTTCTATTACGGCTATACGAAAATCATTCTTTAAGCGACGAATGGTTTCAATAATCAGACTGGTCTTGCCGGCTCCGGGCGAAGCCATCAAATTAAGCATAAAAACCCGATTATGGCGAAGTTTTTCTCTGATCTCATCGGCACGATGGCGATTGGCGAAAAGTATTTCTTCTTTAATTTCGATTAATCGAATCTGCCCCATGGTATCACTTCCATTTCATCAGGGATGATAATTTATTAGTATTCTATCATAATAGCTTTGCTGTATACCTACTATAAGGCAAATATAAAAGTACTGCAAAAAACCGCTTCTGATCCAGGGTGCAAACCTTTTCCTTTCAAATAATCGTATTGAATTTGTTATATAAAAAGGATTCACAGCAGTTGATATAGAAAATATTGTTTTACAAACGGCTAGTAATGGTTTGAAAGCAGGTCGGATCAAGTGCATTTTCTCTTGAAAAGATATAATTTTTTAGTGGTATTGCTTCTCGTCCTTTTTTCAATGTTTACGGCACTGCCGGCCAAGGCTGAAACCTCTGTCTCTTTTGCTGATAAGATATGTTTGGATGATGTGCCAATCTTTTTTGCCCATCCGCCTCAAATAGAAAATGGCCGCATAATGGTGGATGGGGAACGGATAGCATCTGCTTTGCAAATGGACATGAAGATGCTTGATAATGGTCAAACCTTGTTATTTACACGCGGGAATGCAACGGCCCAGTTTACTGCCGGTTCGAATCAGGCATCCCTAAACGGAGTCTCTCTGCAACTAGAGGTGACCCCGTTCAAGGTTTATGACACCAGTTATGTGCCCTTGCGTGAATTGGCCGAAGTATGTGGCGCCTATATAAAATGGGATGAAAATGTCAAGACCGTCAATATCGTTAGCAATGAAAGTTTTGTTTTCCTGCAAGGGGTTCCAGCACAAGTGGTTGGCAAAGTCTCAGCCGAGCAGGTGAATCGCTGGTGGAGAGAAGAAAAAAGTTATGAACTGCCACCCTACAAACCCGGTACCTGGGTCACAGAACTGGTTCTTACTGAAGATACCAAGTTCTCCCGGGTATTTGACGGCAGAGTCTCCGGTAAATATGGGGGCTGGTTGATGAAATGCAATGATATTGAAGGCCTTACCCCCGAACAGATCAGAGATCTCTTTGCTTTGCCGGCATTGCCTGCCTATCAGGTAGATGTAATTGTAAAAGCCGGTACCCACCTGCACAGCGGGCTGACCAATCAGAATAAGGGCTGGGGAAATGGGGGCGGCATACAATTTGATCTCATGGGACAACGCACCGGCGAATTTTTGCAAGAGCGGCCTCTCCCTGGAGCAGTAATAAAATGATGCATAATTCATATACCATAAGCGGTACAGTTCTGCAGCTACCGCAACAAAAAATAGCTTTCTCTTACGATATTCGCTCCGTGGAAATTGTGAATGATTTATATATTGTGCTTCTGGCCATTCCATCGGATGATAATATGTCCCGGAATCTTTATGCCGTTAAGCCATCAGGAGAAATTTTCTGGCAGGTTGAGGATCCGGGTCATTGGGTAAAAGATCCGCTTCCGTTTGATAACCTATTTGTAGATGATGACGGCATGTTACGGGCTTCTGACTTTTATGGGCGGGTTTTTCAGATAGATTACCGCAACGGGTATATCCAAAACAAAAATGCTTCAAAATAAGAATCATTACATCACCCCCTGCTGCGCAGGGGGTTTTTGCTCTTTGGCTGTTTCGTACATGATAATTATGCCTTTAGGCACTCTTTGTCACTACGCATCGTATTATTTATTAGAAAAGAGAATGTGCATCAATATGATGCCCCATGCAATCTTTCTGAAATATTTTTATTAAGGAAGTGTTTCTTTTGGATCGAAAATCCGGCAAGAAGTTGACGAAAAGTTCACCCGCAAAAAAAATAAATATCCCCAATCCTTTGGCCAAGTCCTTTGCGGGGAAATACTTTGTTGGTTATTCTGATGATCTCACCTTGGGAGAAAACACGAGCGCCTGGGCGGGTTTGTTTAACCCGATTAATTCCGGAGTCTATCTTTTTGTCAACGTCTGGACCATCACTGAACTGCTGAACGTTTCTCCCCTCAGAGCCCAAATCTGGTTTAATGCTGAACTCCCGGGCAAGCCAACTTCTGAATCGACAACCCTTACCCCTGCCAATAAGGCTTTGCTTCCCGCACCCAAACCACGAATACAGCTTTTAAAAGCCAATCATGTTGCCGGTACCCCTACTGGGGGTGTGAAAGCTTTTGTAAGAAGAACCGACCCGGGAACGACGCAAGTTTTTGAAGAAGACGGCAAATATATTTTTGCACCCGGAGGAAATCTAACCGTCTTTTTATCCAACCCCGAGACACCGGAAAAATCAGCTGCTGCCCGAGTCGCCTTTGGATGGTGGGAGGAAAAAAATTATACTTTGTAATCCAATCAATAGCATTCTTTCAACTGGACTTGGATCAGCCTGAACATGGCAAAGAAGGCCGAATATTAACCCTTGATTATGATGATTTTTATCTGGTCAATGCCTATGCGCCCAA
>CAZACF010000090.1:8291-9244 GCA_964483565.1 uncultured Syntrophomonas sp.
CTTTCAACTCTAACAAGGACGCCACCATTTATGCGCAAGTATTGGGGAGCGATCACTGCCCGATTGGACTGGAAATATGGTAATGGAAAATGGAGTTAATCGCTAATAGTAATCGCACCCGGATCACCAGGTGCGATTTTTGCTTAATCTATAGTATTGTTTGCGATGCGTCTGCCGACTTAAGCTTTAATGCTTTTGGCAGAAACAATCCAAGGAGCCGGGAAGGGCTCCATCATTTTTTTGCTGTTGACCCTTGAAACCGCTGTATGGATGGCTTCGGTGCGCTCCAAGCCGTTTTCCCGGAATAATGCCGGCAGAGAGGTCAGAATCTCAAAGTCCAACGTATAAACCACAATATCCATGGCGGGATTTACGGCCAGCAAACTCTTGATTTCGCTGTCTATTCTCGGCGAAGCCACAATAAAGGCTTTATTGGGCACCGGCAGTTCTGCCAGGCTCCCATCTGCCAGTGAATCGACGATGATAACATTATTAAGGCCAAATTTCTCGACATTGCATTTCATAGTGTTGTGATCATGGCGATCATATTCCACGGCAATGATACAACCTTCCGACGCAATCATGGCAGCTTCCACCGCAATACTCTCCCCGGAGATAATGCATATATTGTCCTGATCTGCAGGATTAAGCTTGTTCATAATGATGGCACGAACCTCCCGGCAGACATATTGCACCGAGCCGCATGAGAAGCGGCTGTTTTCCATGCCTATCTGATAATTAGTAGCTGCGTCGGGATTGAGAATCAACATGGCGGCCGAAGCGTTGATCCCGCGGTTGATCATGTCTGAAACTTTGTTGTGCTTGATTTCACCGGATGGTTCGGAGCCTTCGTTGTACCATATTTCACAGTCACCCAGCTCTGAGTTCCACATGTCGTAGAAGATATCCGGATGTCCCGCGTCCGTAAAAACCAGCACCGCCCGGTTGGTCAT
>CAZACF010000091.1:0-9240 GCA_964483565.1 uncultured Syntrophomonas sp.
CAGGATCTCTTCCAGTTGCAGCAGCCGCTCGCTTTCCTCCAAGGCCATTTTGCTGACTGGTATACCGGTCCAGCGGGAAATAATGTTGGTAATTTCATCTTCGCCTACGACTCCGGCAGTGGTACTCCTCTTCCCCACCCATCCCTTGCGCATATTGTCGACCTGATCCCGCAAACGCTGTTCCTCATCACGCAGTTGGGCCGCTTTTTCATATTCCTGGGCATTAATGGCCTCTTCTTTTTCCTTGATCAGGTCATCCAATTTAGTTTCCAGTTCCTTGATCTCCGGTGGTAGGATAAAGCTGGCCAACCTAACCCGGGAAGCGGCTTCATCAATTAAATCAATGGCTTTATCAGGCAAAAACCGGTCTGAAATATAGCGGCTGGATAGGCGGACTGCCAATGATATAGCTTCATCACTTATTTTCACGCCATGATGAGCCTCATAACGATCCCTGATTCCTTTTAAGATTTCTATGCTTTCTTCAATGCTTGGCTCATCTACCAAAATCGGCTGGAACCTTCTTTCCAGAGCAGCATCTTTTTCAATATGCTTACGATATTCGTTCAAGGTAGTAGCCCCGACGCACTGAAATTCTCCTCGTGCCAGCGAAGGCTTGAGGATGTTGGCCGCGTCAATCGCCCCTTCGGCGGCACCGGCACCAACGATGGTATGCAATTCATCAATAAAAATGATCACATCACCAGCCGACTTGATTTCGCTGACGATCTTGGTGAGGCGGTCTTCAAATTCACCGCGATATTTGGTTCCCGCAATCATCGAAGACAGATCCAGGGATACTACCCTTTTATGACTAAGATTTTCCGGCACCTTGTTTTCAAAAATGCGCTGCGCCAATCCCTCCACGATGGCAGTCTTGCCGACTCCAGGGTCACCGATCAAAACCGGATTGTTTTTAGTACGCCGGGATAAGATCTGCAATACCCTTTCAATTTCATCTTCACGCCCTATAACCGGATCCAATCTTCCGTCCTGCGCATCCTTGGTCAAATCCCGGCTATATCCGTCCAGAGTAGGCGTCTTGCTTTTGGCTTTGCGGGGTTTGGGTCCCTGTATTGATGATGAATTATTGGCTTCCTGGCTGGGCTCCTGATTCATTATGCCAGGTAATTCTCCGCCCAGCAGCAATATGACCTGTTCGCGCAAATCATCTAGTTTGACTCCCATAGACAGCAATACTTGACCGGCTACGCTTTCTTCCTCGCGCAGGATGGCCAGTAAAAGATGTTCTGTCCCCACATAATTTACGCCCTGCAGGCGGGCCTCGTCAAAAGCATTATTGAATACTTTCTTAACCCGGGGGGTAATCGGCAGATCTCCGGCATGTTCCTGCTTGGCATCTGCATTCTGACCAATATATTTCTTGATCTCCTCACGGACGTTTGCCAGATCAATCCCCAAATTCATAAGCGCTTTGGCACCTACGCCTTCCCCTTCGCGCAACAATCCCAACAAGATATGTTCCGTGCCAATGGCCGGATGTCCCAGTTCTCTGGCTTCTTCCTGGGCATGGATGACAGTATTTCTAGCTCTTTGCGTAAATTTTCTAAACATGTTCTTCCTCCTTGCCATATAAAATCACTTATTTTATCCCCTTGATCTGTTCCTGAATGATCTCCGCCCGCTTGATATCCCGTTGCAGTGAATCCATTTCCTGGGCAACGCATTTCTGCAAATGGGCCGGTCGGATGGAAACGATGAGTTGGTTTAGAGCATAAGGCTGGATACCACTCAGAATCTCCAGATCGAGCCCCAACCTCAAGTCTGAAAGCAATGTCAGCGCTTCCGTAGAATTGATGATACGGGCATGGTTTAAAATCCCCAATGCGCGGCCAATCTTATCTTCCAATTGATATTTCAAGTCAATTTTCAATCTTTCCCTCAATAAACGTTCCTGCTCAACAATTTGTTCCGTGACTGCTTGCAGATGATTACAAATTTCTTCTTCGCTTTGCCCCATGGTGGTTTGATTGGACATCTGAAAGAAATTGCCGGTTGCTTCTGTGCCTTCGCCATATAGACCTCTGACCGTCATCCCCAGTTGCCCTATGTTTTGAAGGATTTGCCCGGTTTGACCGGTCATCTGCATGGCCGGCAAGTGAAGCATGACCGAGGCCCGCAATCCCGTACCAACATTGGTCGGGCAGGAGGTCAGGTAACCTATTTTCTCGTCAAACGCATATTCCAGCTGGTTCTCCAGGAAATCATCCATCTGCTGAGCCAGTTCATAGCCGGCTGCCAACTGCAATCCCGGCAGTAAGCATTGGATGCGCAGATGATCTTCTTCATTCACCATCGTTGCCAGCGATCCGTCACTGTTAAGCAGGACCGCACCAAATGGTGAATCGGATTCTGCGTGACCAGGACTGATCAGATGTTTTTCCGCCAGTATACGGCGGTCCAGAATGCTAAATTGTTCAAACCCGGCAAATTCGACTTTGTTTAATTCCACCGGCATTTCATCCTGACAAACCGCTTTAATCCGCTGCAGACATTCCTCCCCTGACTCCTGATTGAAACGTAGCGGGAAGGGCAGATCAACCAAGTTTCTGGCCAGACGGATGCGGCTGCTGATAACAATATCATCCTGTCCCTCTTGGCTTTCCATCCATTTTACTGATCCGCAATTCAAGATATCTTCGATACTCATGCTTTCCCCCCCCAAGCCAGCCTGCCTTCCATTTCTTTAATGCTGTCCCGTATCTCGGCGGCTTTTTCATATTCTTCATGATTGACAGCTTCCTGCAGCTGCGATTTTAGATGATCCAATTGTTTTCTCATCAATACCTTTTCCCCGCCCCGGGAAGGAATCTTGCCGATGTGTTGACTATTACCATGTATTCTTCGCAAAGTTGGCTCCATTTCTTTGCTAAACACCTGATAACACTGGCTGCATCCCAGCTTTCCGGTCTGGCGAATGTCATTAAATGTCATCCCACAACCGGAACAGGTTTTAATCTCGGTCTGCAGACTGGGGTCTATGCTGCAACCAGTACCGAAAATACTGCTTAAAAGATTGGGAATGGAAAACTTATTGTTCAGATCAAATATAAATCCACCTTTTTTGGCTGCGCATTCTTCACAAAGATGCGATTGGATGATGTTGCCATTGTAAGCCTGGGTCAGGTGAACAGCAGCGGGTTTTTGTTTACATTCTTCACAATACATTTCAGCGGTCTCCCTTCATTGATATTTCCACTAGGTCTCAATATCATCACATCTGCAAATAGTGGTATAAGGCCTTCACCATTTCAGAATGAATTTTCAGCTTGTATTCACGAGGCAGTTCTGCACATACATTGACTGCCAGATATTTGACCAGCTCTGCTTCACGGTGGTTGAGCAACCGGCGCTGTTCTAATTCGTCTGCAAAATCAAACAGATCGATATATTCCCATTCAGAATCAGCAAGCTGCATACTGCTTTGCCGAATCCTCACGTAACCGCACCCGCCTCGACGGCTTTCGGTTGTATAACCATCTTTTTCCGTAAAACGGGTACTAATAACATACGTCACCTGTGAAGGCACACAGTCAAATGTTTCTGCCAATTCTATTCTTTGTATCTCAATCGATTTGTCGTCACTTCTTGAGATCAATACTTTTAAATACTGTTCGATACGATCAGCTAAACTTTTTTTCATTATCCAGACCTTCTTTGACCTTATTTGACCTTTGTTTTTATTTTAATGCTATCTGGCTTTTTGTGCAACCTTCAATTAAATAACCCCCTATATTATTCTGTTCAGTTTTCTCCTTAATTAAAATGACTTTTACAATATTGATTGTTTAAAACTCCAGGTCGCTTTAGCATCATAACGGTATCCATCACCCAATAATCAACGCCAGATAAAACCTTTTGCAGATATTTGCACATTAAATGTTCCCAGGAAAGGTAGTAATGATTATAATTATTATGTTAATCTAGCGAAATATTGGGAGTTTAAAGTACATGTCTTCACGATCTAAATCACTTTTAGCAATGCTTTTAATTTGTTTATATATATTTCTTCCGGTTAGTGAATTTGCCATTGCCGAAACGATAGATCTCAATTCTATAACTGCGACCTCTTATGTATTGATGGATGCTGAGTCGGGTAAAGTGTTGAAATCACGTTTGCCCCATCAGAAATTGCCTCCGGCCAGCACGACCAAGTTAATGACCATGCTGTTGACCTTGGAAGCGATCGGGCAAGGGAAAGTCAACCAAACTGACCTGGTCACAGCCAGCCGGAAAGCTTCCGAGATGGAGGGTTCGCGAATTTATCTGGAAGTCGGGGAAACCATGAACATGGATGATCTGCTGAAGAGTATGGCCCTGGCTTCGGCCAATGATGCCAGTGTTGCCGTGGCTGAAAATATCAGTGGCAGTGAAGCTAGTTTTGTCACCCAAATGAACAGCAAAGCCAAAGAAATTGGTATGCAGGACAGTCATTTTGCCAATGTTAGCGGGATGCCGGCCCAAGGTCACTACAGTTCGTCTTATGACCTGGCTTTGCTGGCCAAGTATACGCTGGCTCATACGGAAATACTCCAGTACACCTCATTAAAACAGCATACGCTGCGCAATGGTACATTCCCGATCTATAACGGCAACAAACTTTTATGGCAATATGCAGGGACGGATGGATTAAAGAACGGCTATACTTCCGAAGCCGGAAACTGTTTAATTACCACCGCCAAACGCGGACATCTCAGGCTTATTGTGGTTGTGTTGGGTTGCCCGCTGAAAGGCAGTCAAACCAGCGATACCATGCGTTTGCTGGACTATGGATTCGAACACTATGACGCCCTTAACCTGGTTCCTGAGGGAGAAATTTGCGGCACCGTAAAAGTGAAAGCCGGAGAGGCTAAAGAAGTTGCGGTAGTGCTGCCGAAAGAGGTTAATGCGATCTATGCCAAAAGCGACGGGATCAATTTTACCCGTCGCCTGGAACTGCCCGACAAGCTTGCCGCGCCTGTCACTAAAGGCCAAATAATTGGGGAAATGCAAGTCTTTTCAAATCATAAACTACTGTTGACTGTTGATCTGATCGCTGCCAACGATATCCGGCATTTGAGTCTGTTAGGGCGATTGGCGCGTATGCACTGGGTTTTGAAAATAGGTATGCTGATATCGCTGCTTATGGTCTTTTTGTTCTATGCTCGACATCGCATACATAAAAATGGCGGCCGCTGGAATAAACCAAAATCACGGAATCGCTGTCCAGACGACCAACATTACTACGAATATAGATATTAGTCCGCTCTTTCCCATATAAGGGTCACTTCACTGTTGTCAGACAAGGGTGATGTATACCCGGCTTCTTCTCCGTTTACTTTAATATGCAGAAGGCCTTGGGGTTGTTTTTCGATCTTGATATGTTGAAAGATATCGCTGAGAATGAGCTGACTCTCTTCCAGCAGCAGCTCGATGTGATCTCCTCTGACCACCTCTGTCTGAGGCGTAACCACAGTCCCATTCTTCATCAAACGATAGCCTTTGCCCTGCAAAGTCAGTTTTTCTCCGTTTACATAGACGGTAAAATCATGGTTTTCGGGGAGTTCTACCAGATCAGCCAGGCAAGGACGCTTTTGATCCATCCGGTATTCAATATAGGAGCCAAAGGCCACGGTTTCTTCCAGTTGAGCCGGTTGACCATTGACTTTTATTTTGATGGCAGTCCACTGGCCTTGCCGAGGATTGCCGTTAAAATAAAAATGGTATGGTTGCTCCTGCAACCAAGTTTCGGCTATACCAAATTGTCTCATGATCTGCCCTAGTTGGCTGTTCCGTCGTATTTCCACCCTGCTGCGGTCTGGAAGATCAGTGCCCACTGGCCATGGTTGATCATTTACGGTCAATTCCGGTTGGAGCTCCATTCTCTCTCCGTTTACATATACACTGCCCTTTCCGCCAATATCCAGATCTTGCAGGGTAACTCTGGCGTCACGCCCGTCTTCCCCTTTGATGAATTCGATTTGATCCCCGTTGATGATAGGAATATCAAAATTCGCCTCTTTACCGTTGAGTCTGATAGAAGGTGCTGTTCCCAGTTCCCCCTTAAAAATCTTCAAACTGCCGTTGATCTCCAAGGTTTTGCCCAGGCCAGGTTTACCGTACGCATTACTAAGTGAAATCCCTGAACTTAGCAATGCATCCGCTACAGTGATTTCACCTGCATTCCAAATAGGCAATTCTTTTCCATTCACAGAAACTTTAAGCATTGGAACCGGTGGTTTTTCCAACGCACTAAAGGCGATACCCAATGGAGTCACACCCTGGGGCCCCTGCAAGCAGGCAAAGTCCCCCTGAATTTGGGGAATGTTATCACGACTGCGGATCCCGACTCGATTGTGGGGCAATTCCAGCGCTTCCGCTAAGAATTGTCCGAGCTTGGGGGTCAGGCTTCCTCCTCCTACGCAAAGCACTGCGTCAACCGGTTTGCTGTTGAGTTGCAATATTTGGGCAGCGATTTCCCGCACCAGTTCACGCGTGACCGGTTCCAGTTCTCTAGTAATATCCTCCGCATTTAATAGCAGCTCATTATTCAAGATATCTTTGATTTGCAACTGTTCCCGGCTGGCGATTTGACATTTGAGCCAATCGGCGCTGTTAAAGTCCAGCAGACAGATAGTGGCCAGTTGTTCGCTCAATTCATCCCCGCCCAACGGCACCATGGCATAGGCATAAATGCTGCCCTGTTTGACAATGGCAATGTCCGATGTACCCGCCCCAATATCTACCAAGGCCAAATTTAAAAGACGCATATTAACGGGAATAGCCAATGATATCGCAGCGATCGGTTCCAGGGTAATGCTGTAAACTTCCAATCCTGCCCGCTGCAAAGATGATAGCAGACTGTCCACCACGACCCGCGGCAAGAAGGTGGCGATAACTTCAACTGCGTAGCTGCTGCCTTTTTGCCCGATCAGATTGCCTATCGGTTGATCCTCCAAAGTATAACCAATCACACTGTAACCAACACAATAGTATTCTGCCTGAGAGGCATGTTTCATTGCTTCCCTGGCCGCAGAATATTGGGCATTTTGTACAGCCTCTATCTCCAAGGTGCGAACCTCATCACGGCCGATCTCATTGAGCTGAACAATATTTCTGGCGGCAAAACCGCGAGCGGTCTTCAAGGATCGTCCGGCGGCAGCTACAGCCGCGCTTGACAATTTCATATGCAGACGCTCTTCAAGACGTTTTTTAATGGTCAGGATGGTTGAAGCTACCGTTTCAACATCATGGATCTGTCCGTCCATCATAGCCCTGGTCTGGTGTTCGATCATTTCCGCATCCAATACTTCATATCCATCAGTACCTTTTTGCATGACCAGTCCTGTTATTTTTCTCGTTCCAATATCCAAGGCAAATATTGTATCATTATTCAAAGCGATCCCCCCAGCAACCGATCAGTTTTAATTTTTCTTCTGACCCAAAACCAATAATACAAACCTTGGCAGTGCCAGCTGCCTTTTAAAACGGCTGGGCTCTTTCAGTAAACGATAAAGCCACTCCAAGTTGGCTTTGATCACCCATTGCGGGGCTCTGGACTTTACCCCGGCCACAACATCAAAGCTGCCCCCCACGCCGATGGCTACCGGTACAGCCAAAGCAGATTTGAATTCATGAATCCAATATTCCTGTCCGGGTGCCCCAAGCGCTACAAACAGGATATCGGGCTGTAATTGCTTTATTTCTTCCAGCACAACCTGCTGTTGTTCTTTTGAAAAATAACCATTGTGAGTACCGCATATATTGATACCCGGATACTTTTGGGTGAGTCGCCGGGCAGCTTCATCAGCGATGCCCGGCGCAGCGCCGAGCAGATAAATTTTCCAATTTTCCCGTGGAGCTTGTTCACAAATCAGATAAAGCAGATCTATGCCGCTTACCCGCTCTTCAAAAGCATATCCCAGATGACGACCGGCCCAGACTATGCCTATTCCGTCAGGGGTTACCAAATCGGCCCCATTGATAATTGTTAACAATTCCGGGGTGCTTAGCGCCTGATAAACGATTTCTGCGTTCAGGGTAATGATATGAGCATAGTGTCGATTCTTAATGAAATGCCTTATCCTATCCATCGCTTGACTGGTATTTACCAAATCCACCCGGGCACCCAGTATATCTGCATATTTTCTTGTACTCATGACTAAAATCCTCTGTGTTATTATTTAATACTTATCTTCCCCTATTATGGCTGGTTCCTATAAAGAAAAACCCGCCTCCAGGCGGGAAAAATGAACTAAACCAAGCGTTTAGGTCCTCGTCTGCTTTTGGAAAGAACGTGGATTTCATTCAGCGCCTTGCCGGTACCAATGGCAACACAGGAAACGGCATCATCCGCCACGTGTACAGGCAAATTGGTTTCTACTGACAACAAGGTAGAAAAACCATCCAACAGCGACCCTCCGCCGGTCATTACAATGCCATTGTCAACAATATCTGCTGCCAGTTCCGGAGGGGTAATTTCAAGAACTTTTTTAACTGCATCGATGACCGCATATACCGGCTCCTCCAATGCAATCCAGCTCTCCTGGGAACTGATATTGATGGTTTTGGGCAACCCGGTAACCAAATCCCTGCCCCGTACTTCTATGTAGCGATCACGATTTTCCGGTGTAACCCAGGCAGTACCTATCCTCATTTTTATTTCTTCCGCAGTACGTTCACCGATCATCAGGCTATACTCCCGACGTACAAAACGAATCAAAGCTTCGTCGAACTTGTCCCCACCTACTCGCAGCGAGGTATTGCATACGATTCCGCCAAGTGCCAGTACTGCAATATCTGAAGTTCCACCTCCAATATCAACCACCATGTTGCCGGTTGCACCAGCAATATTTATACCTGCACCCAAGGCTGCCGCCAGTGGCTCTTCTATTATGTACGCCTGTTTGGCACCGACCGCCAAGGTAGCCTGGCGCACAGCTCTCTCCTCCACATCAGTGGCCCCCGTGGGAATACATACAATCACTCTTGGTTTCATAAACAGCTTCTTCCCCAGAACCCGCTTCACAAAGTAGTTTAACATTTTTTCCGTGGTATCATAGTCAGCGATAACGCCCTCCCGAAGCGGCCGAATGGCAGTAATATACCCTGGTGTTCTGCCTAACATCTCACGCGCTTCTTCTCCAACGGCAATCACTTTATTAGTATTCTTGTCGATGGCTACAACGGATGGTTCATGCAGGACAATCCCTTCCCCTTTTTTAAAAACCAATACGCTCG
>CAZACF010000092.1:0-9186 GCA_964483565.1 uncultured Syntrophomonas sp.
AGCCCGAAGTCCCTCCTCAGTATTTTGAGCAGATGCTGCGTTCGGCGCACGATCTAAAAACTTTTTTACCGCTTTTGGTGGTCGGGGCTGTTTTGGCTCCATTTTCTGAAGAACTGTATTACCGGGGCATGATTTATCCGGTATTGCGGCAGCATCTTGGCCCGGTCGGCGGGGCGCTGCTGGCCGGATTGTTGTTTGGTTTGGTACATTTTGATCTGTGGCGAACCATACCTTTAGCCGTCGGCGGAGCGGGACTTTGTTATATCTACGAAAAATCCGGCAGCATCTGGGTCTCCACGCTTGCTCATGGAGTATGGAACGGATTTATGGCTATGGTAGTGTATTTAAGTGTCAGCCAGGGGTTGTTATGATCTTATATGGTTGCTGCCGATAAAATTGGCTTGACAAATCATGCTGAAAATTATAAATAATTAGGATGGTATTATCTTTTAGAAGAGGTGACGTTTCATGCCCACATATGATTATAGATGTGTAAATTGCGGAAAATTTGAAAAAGTGCAGAAGATCAGCGAAGATGCACTCACCATTTGTCCTCAATGCGGTGGAAAAGCGGAAAGGTTGATCAGCAAAAACGTGGGAATTGTCTTGAAAGGTTCAGGTTTTTATAAAACCGATAACAATCAGTTGAAAGACCGGGCCAGGAGTATCAATAAAGAGCGGCAGGTGGACAATCAAGCCTTGTTGGATGGTGACATCGGTTCCTATGTGGCACAATCGGAAAGCACCGACAAGAAGATTCAGGAAGCATAAAAAAATCCCCTTGGGGGGATTTTTTTATGGATATAATCAGTCAGAGATAGCAGGACTTACAACAGAATATCGCGAAATCAGGTTAATAACAGTCTATGGAGAATAAGCAAGATTGAAATTGATGACTGAATTTATATTTAGTAGGGGACGATTGATGAAAACGATTTCAATTTATACCGATGGGGCCTGTTCCGGCAACCCTGGTCCGGGCGGATGGGGGGCGGTATTGTTGTATGGAGATCGGATCAAGGAGATCCATGGCGGCGAAACCGACACCACCAACCAGCGCATGGAAATCAAAGCCGTGATTGAGGCATTACGAGCCTTGAAAGTAAGTGATTGGGAAGTAATCGTCCATTCTGACAGTGCTTATGTGGTCAATGCTTTCAATCAGAAATGGATCGAGAACTGGCAAAGAAATGGCTGGCGCAACAGCAAGAAAGAGGCCGTGGCCAATCAGGATCTGTGGCGGGAGCTGATCCGGCTGACGGAAAAAAACCGGGTTCGGCTGGAGAAAGTCAAAGGCCATGCCGGCAATGAGTGGAACGAACGTTGCGATCAATTGGCCCGGCAGGGCATCAAGGAATTAAACGGGGAGGGATAGAATGACATCCAAGATGATCGATCAGATCGCCAGTTTGATGAAACTAACTCAAAACACTGTGGTAGTGACCGGGGCCGGAATCAGTACAGAAGCCGGCATCCCCGACTTTCGGGGGGAGAATGGAATCTACCGGCAATTGGGCGAAGACCGGGTGATGCGCATCATCAATATTGATTTTTTCAGGTCCCATCCCGACCAGTTTTACAGTTTCTATCGCCAATATTTCAAGTTTCCCGAGGTTGAGCCTAGTAAAGCGCACCAAATGGTAGCCCTTTTTGAGCAAGCGGGTATCATTAAAGGCGTGGTCACACAAAATATTGATAATCTGCATCAGCAGGCCGGTAGTGGCAATGTCATTGCCGTGCACGGCAATGCCGGAGAGTTTGTCTGCCTGAATCCGCGTTGCCAGCAAATCTACGATCAGGCGTATCTGGAGAACAATACCGATCCCGTGCCTTATTGCAGTGTATGCGGAGAATTGATTAAACCGAATGTTGTCCTGTTTGGGGAAAATATCAACAATTATCTCGGAGCCCGCCAGTTAATTCTGGATGCTCGTTTGTTGATTGTGATTGGTTCATCTTTGACAGTCTACCCGCTGGCTGGTTTTGTCAATGAATTTTGCGGCCTGGCCAAAGATTTGGTAATTATCAACAAAGGACCGACTCAGCTGGATTATTCCGCCCGCTATAAATTGGATGTCGGGGACAGCAGTACCGGTGAGGTACTGGAAAAAATCTACCGCAAATTACAGTGATGAACAGGTAAGGAGCTGAGCGCGGTGCAGTTTTGGAAAGAACTACAGGACAAATACAGTACCTATCTGGTCAAACAAAAACTGGCCTCCTGCGGAGAGAATTTTCGGGCCCGCAATCCCCGGGAGCTGTTTCTGGGAGAGGGGGCGGAGATCCATGTCGGCAACAATGTGCTGCTGGAGCGCTATGTACGTATTTCCATGGGCAACCAGGCCCGCATTTACATTGGGGATAATACCTATATTGCTGACTTCAGCAATCTGCTGGCGGTAAAGGAGATCAATATCGGCAAAAACTGTGCCATTTCCTGGCATGTGTTGTTTATGGATACCTCCTCCCATCCGGTGGGATTAAAAGGGGAGATCCCGACCACCAAAATTGCCCCCATCCGTGTCAAGGATCATGTTTGGATCGGTTGCCGGGCAGTTATTCTCAAGGGAGTGACCATCGGAGAGGGAGCCATTGTAGCCAATAATGCGGTGGTCACCAAAGATGTTCCGCCTTATACTTTGGTGGGCGGTAATCCTGCCCGCGTCATTAAAGAGGATGTTGTCTGGGAATGAACAAAGTAACGCTGCATCAATACCAGGATCAGGACCGGAATTTGCTGGGAGTCAAGCTGGCAGATCCTGCAGCCAGCCTGCAAGATCTGCTCGATGCGTGGCAGCCGCTGTGCGATGATACCTTGATCCATAAAGAATACGCGGCGGCCGGTCACGATGCCTGCAAGGCCTGTCAGGTGAATTGCTGCAATACCGCTTATGTGATTCCCGATCTGATCGCCTTTAAGAAGATGGCCGCTCATTTGGGACTAAGCTATCCTGATTTCATCAGGCAGTATTTTCAAACCGAGAAAGTCGGGGCCGGTTTACTGAGGCTCCAACCGGACCCCTGTATATTTCTGCAGGAGCGCATCTGCAGTATCTATGAATTGCGTTCCCTGATCTGTCGTTTCTATATCTGTACGCCTCTATATGGGGAAACAGAGGAACTGATTTATAAAATCAGTTGGGCCGGGGGAGCGGCCACCCAGGTATTTGCCCAACAACAAGGCTGGCTGAAGGGCAGGGCAAGTGCATCCCGCAGCAGCTTTGATATGTTGTTTCTGAAACTGCTGGAAGAATATCGCCAGACCGAAATGGTGCAAGCTTTCCTGCGAGCCGACAACTATGCTGACATCCCCTTGGGGTTGTTCCTGTCATGAAAGGAGTGCTTACATGTTTATTGTCAATATTACAACCGATGATCCGCTCAAAGTGATTCGCAGATTCGAAGAAAAACCTGGACACCTGCTGGCCATTACCTGTCCGGAGGGGGAAAAAAGATACCAACTGATGTATTCCATGGAAAACTGAGCTAGGTTTTTGTATATTTATACGATTTTATTAATTAAAAGCAGGAATTCTAGAAGCTTTAATGAATAATATGGTTGTCGAGTTTTTTGGCCGGGGAGGAGGATCATTTTTACTCGCTGGGCAGTAGTTATACTGACAAATGATTAAATGAGGATAATTTAAGGAGGGTTTAGGTTTGAAAATTAGAAGGAATGTTGCACTGTTGGTATGCGTGATGATGTTGGTGACCATGCTGGCCGGTTGTGCAGGCGGGCAGGGTGGCGATAAAAACGCCGATGCAGACACTATCAAATTGGGCTTTTTAGGAGCCAAGACCGGTTCAGTAGCCAATTACGGATTACCCGGTGAAAAAGGCATGAAAATGGCGATTGAGGAACTAAACGCCAATGGAGGCGTGCTGGGCAAACAACTGGAAGGCATTTATGAGGACAACAAGGGCGAGAGCAGTGAAATTGCCAACATAGCCACCAAATATATTACCCAGGACAAGGTAGTAGCCATGGTCGGAGACCCCTGTACCGGACTGACCAAGGTAGCAGCTGATATCGCTCAGAAGGGGAAAGTGGTTATTTTCTCCGCAGGGGCTACCGGTGAAGGGGTAGTGGAGATCGGTGATTATGTATTCCGCAATACCCTGCTGGATAAATTTGCTGCTCCGGCGGTAGTGGATTGGATGATTAACAAACAGGGTTGGAAGAATTTTGCCATTATCACTTCCATGAACAATGGCTACAGTACCGCGCTGACCCCGGTATTCCAAGAAGCCATCAAGGCCCAAGGCGGGAAAATCGTACTGGAAGACAGTGTTAACGACGGGGAGACAGATTTCACCGCTCAGGTGACCAAATTGAAAAAGGCTAATGCCGATGTGCTGGTTTTCACCGGATATTACACGGAAGCTGCCCTGATCATGAATGAAGTGAAAAAGAAAGGTTTGGACATCAAACTGGTGGGCGGCGACGGCTTATATGGTCAAGATCTGGCCAAGCTGGGACAAGCAGCGGTAGAAGAAAAGGTCATTTTATATTGTGGATTCTCGAGCGATCAACCCAGTCCGGAAACGGAAAAATTTATTACCGCTTACAAGCAAAAATACAATGAAGATCCGGATATGTTCTCTGCGCAGTTTTACGATGCGGTCATGATCCTGGCCAAAGCCATGGAAGAAGCCCAGAGCGCAGACCCCAGCGTATTCAAGGATAAATTGGCTCAATTGAAGGATTATCCCGGCGTATCCGGTCAGACCACTATTCGCGCCGATCGCGAGCCCTTAAAGAGCCCGGTCTTCCTGTTGACCATCAAAGACGGCAAATTTGCCCTGGAAGACAAAATCCCGGTTAATATATAAATTCTCGGTTGGTAGACTGATCATTTATGTGGATGATAAAAAGCCGGATCTCGAGTTCATCGGAGCTTGGGTTCCGGCTTTTGGTTTTACAGAATATCGGCTGAGAGCAGACAGTTTTTAATGTTTATGGTTTGCGCAGCCGCAAGAGATGATATAATATTTATGTTTGGATGCCCAAGTAAATACGATTGCAGATTTAATAGACTTGGCGGGAGGATACCTTATGTTCTTGGAACAGTTGATCAACGGTTTGACTCTGGGCAGTACCTATGCGCTGATTGCGTTGGGCTATACAATGGTTTACGGTATTGTCCAGCTGATTAATTTTGCCCATGGAGAAATATACATGTTTGGAGCCTTTGCCGGATTATTCCTAGTGGCTTTTTTTGATGTCAATATTTTCTGGGCCTTGCTGGGGGCGATGGCCTTTTGCATGTTGTTGGGCGTGGTGGTGGAACGCATTGCTTATCGCCCTTTACGGGGGAAATCTTCCCGCCTGTCGGCGCTGATCAGCGCCATCGGGGTATCCATTTTTCTTTCCACCCTTATGGCTTTATTGCGTGGCACCAACACCACCCGCTATCCCCAGGTCATGAGCGAGAAAACCTTTCATCTGGGCTCCGTCGAAGTATCATCCTTGCAGGTCATTATTCTTTTGGTATCAGCCCTGCTCATGGTGGGTTTGCAATTGATGATCCAAAAAACCCGTATTGGCAAGGCCATGCGAGCCTGTTCCCAGGATATCGATGCTTCTTCCCTGATGGGGATTAATGTCAATCGGGTCATCTCCTTCACCTTTGCCATCGGATCTGCCTTGGCGGCTGCCGGCGGTGTCATGGTGGGGATTTATTATAATGCAGTCTGGCCTTATATGGGCACCATGGCCGGTTTAAAGGCCTTTGCGGCGGCGGTGCTGGGCGGCATCGGATCGGTGCCGGGGGCCATGGTCGGCGGAATTACTCTGGGTGTATTGGAAATTATGGGCGTTGCTTATCTTTCATCTTCTTACAAGGATGCCATCGCCTTTGCCATTTTGATCCTGGTGTTAATTATCCGTCCCCAGGGATTGATGGGAAAAAAGATATCGAAAAAGGTGTAGGTGAGCTGAATGGATGCATTTATTTCACAGTATATAGACGCCTATTACTTCCGGATCCTGATTTTGATTGGGATCAATATTATCCTGGCTTTGGGATTGAACCTGACCACCGGCGTCACCGGTCAGTTATCGATGGGACATGCCGGCTTCATGAGCCTGGGAGCATATACATCGGCGATTTTGAGCGTTCATTTTGCCGTCCCCTTTTTCCTGGCTCTGCTGGCTGGGGCTTGCATGGCGGCTTTGTTTGGCTTTTTGCTGGGGCTTCCTACCCTGCGTCTGGAAGGTGACTACCTGGCCATGGTGACCATTGGGTTTGCGGAAATTGTACGGGTGTTTTTTCTCAATTTTGAACTGGGCGGAAAAGCCGTGGGTTTTTCCGGCATTCCCCAGGACACCACCTTTACCCTGGTGTGGATACTGGTCATCATCGTTGTTTATTTGAATTACAGATTGCTCAACTCTCGCACCGGCCGGGCCATGTATGCCATCCGGGAAAATGAGATTGCCGCCGAATCCAGCGGTATCAATACCACCCGTATCAAGGTTCTGGCGTTTACCGCCGGAGCTTTTATGGGCGGCTTGGGCGGAGGACTGTTTGCCCACTATATGTTCTTCATTGAGCCCAGCAACTTTGGCTTTATGAAATCGATTGAGATTTTAAATATGGTGGTGCTGGGCGGCATGGGCAGTATCCCCGGCACCATTTTGGGAACCATAATATTAACCATTGCTCCGGAAATGCTGCGCATCGTGCAGGATTATCGACTCTTGTTCTACGGCGCATTGTTGGTCATCCTGATGATCTTCAGGCCCAATGGCTTGCTGGGCGATGTGCGTTTGTATGACATTAGAAAACGCTTTTCCCGCAAAGAGGTGAAATCATGGCAGTCTTAACCTTGGAAGGCATCAGTCAGGAATTTGGCGGCTTACGAGCGCTTGATTCGGTTCATCTGAATATCGAAGAAAAAGAGATTTTCGGCATCATTGGCCCCAACGGCGCCGGCAAGACTACGCTCTTTAATATTATTACTGGCATTTATGTGCCCACCGAGGGCAACCTGGTTTTTAACGGTCAGCGCCTCAACAACATACCGGCCTTTGAGATTGCCCGAATGGGGATCGCCCGCACATTTCAGAATATCCGCTTGTTTAACAAGTTGTCAGTGTTGGACAATGTACGGGTGGGCAGTTATGGAGTCAGCCACAGCGGTTTCCTGGCGGGGATGCTGGGACTGCCGTCTTCGCGCCGGGAGGAAAAAAGGATCCGGGCCAACGCTGAGCAGTTGTTGGAACTGGTCGATCTGGCCGATAAACGCTTTGAATATGCCGACAACCTCGCCTACGGCGAACAGCGCCGCCTGGAAATCGCCCGGGCACTGGCGCTGGAGCCCAAGCTGTTGCTCTTGGACGAGCCAGCTGCCGGGATGAACTCTGCCGAGAAAGAGGAGCTGATGCGGCTCATCAGAAAGATCCGGGAGCAGCGGCAACTGAGTATCATCCTGGTGGAGCATGACATGAACGTGGTAATGAACATCTGCGAACGGATTGCCGTGCTTGATTATGGACGCAAAATAGCCCAGGGAACTCCGCAAGAAATAAAAAACGATGACGCCGTCATTCAATCCTACCTGGGGGCGGGCGCGTAAAACATGTAATGCAAAGTGTCCCCAGCGTATCTTCCCGGTTCTTTGTATCGCTGCTTCATTAACTGAATTTTGCAATAGATAAAGGCTCCCAACGTTTCTGTGTTTTCAATCAATAGAAGCATTGGGAGCCAGATTTTTGGCTTTGATTTTGTCGCAGAGGTTCGCTCTTGGTATAAATCATCGGCGGTCTGTTTATCCTGTCCGGCATTTATCTGAATGCTTTCCACCAAAATCCGGAATAAGATTCATACCAGACAGTCAGTATTGGATCTTATTTGTAAAGTCTGGTCCAGGTCGTATCCGGGAAATAATACTCTACGATCTGACGGGCCTTTTTCCCTTCCTTGGCCATGGTATAAGCCCCCCATTGTTCCATGCCGGCACCGTGCCCCCAGCCACTGCCTTTAAAAACGATATCATTGCCCTGCACTTTGATGGAGGTAAAATAGGTCGAAAAGAGCCGGTCAAAACCCACCCGCTGACGCAGATCCACCCCGGCGATGGAAGCGGAACCGGCAGATACGGTCAAGGCACGACCGGAAGGTCCTTTTTTACTGACCCGGATATCATTCAAATTGCCGGCTTTGGGCCCCATGATCCGCATGATCTCGCTGCGTGGCACCCGCACGGTCCAATTGCGGTATTTGGCGGGAGCGTATTTCATGCCGTTGGTTTTAACCGGCGTAATATAAGATCCGACCTTTTTTTTCAGTTTGGGAAAACTCTCTTCGATACTGGCGGTTTTGTTTTTGGATACGGAATGAAACTGGGCGTAAACAAATTTTCCGTTATAAGTCAATATCTGACCTCGGGTGGCTTCGACCGCTTGGGAAATGCGATCGGTGATTTGTTTCTCATCATAGGCTTGAAACTCGGTATGATTATCACTGGCATCCGTGCCATGCTTACCGCGGGTACCGTTTTCATAATTGATCAGCGCCAGGGTCATAGTGCGGGCGACAATGGCCTGGGCTTTGAGAGCTTCCGGCGGAAATTTAGGTCCGATCTCGGCAGCTACCACCCCTTTGATATATTGCTCCAATTTCATTTCCTGCTTTTGGCCGGTAGCACTGCGGTAAAGAGTTATGGTAGGTTCTTGCTTGATTTTACTGACTTCAGGAGCCAGCGCGACCGGCTTTTTATTGATCGGTTGGGAGGGTTTCTTGGCGGCCTGCTGCTGGCAGCCGGTGAAGATCAGCAAAGCGGCAAGCAGCGTCAAACCCAAAAGAATTAACCGTCCTGGTTGGCTTTTTTTATACAAATGCGAACTCTCCTTTTCAAATTGTTTGCCTTAGTATTGCCTGCAGATAAAATTGTTATGAGTGACAAACTTAGGTATAATTCTTAGTAATATCAATACTTTATTCTTTGGTATTCAGCATTTTTCAATTGTGCAGCGACAATGGCAGGAAGTGGATCTATGGAAATCGTATTGGTCAGCCCGGAAATACCACAGAATACCGGTAATATCGCCCGGACTTGTGCCTTGACCGGCACTCGGCTGCATCTTATCAAACCGTTGGGGTTTTCGCTGGCGGATCGCTATATGAAAAGGGCGGGACTGGATTATTGGGAACATGTAAAACTGCAAGTATGGAATGATTT
>CAZACF010000093.1:0-9107 GCA_964483565.1 uncultured Syntrophomonas sp.
GTCCGGTTAGCGCTGCTTGAACCGACAACTGTGCGGTTTCCTGGTCTCTGATCTCGCCGACCATGATGATGTCCGGATCCTGGCGCAGAATGGAGCGCAATCCGCTAGCAAAGGTCAAACCGGCGCGGGAATTGGTCTGCACCTGATTAATTCCGGTCAAGCTATATTCAATGGGATCTTCCAGGGTTATGATGTTCTTGTCAACGGAATTGATTTCCCCCAATACGGAATAAAGGGTGGTGGTTTTTCCTGAACCGGTAGGGCCCGTCACCAACAGCATGCCATGGGGACGACGCGACAAGGCGAGGAGGTATTCTTTGTTTTGTAGGCTTAGGCCCAGTTGATCAACCCTGGTCAAGGCGTTACCGCGATCCAGAATGCGCAGCACGGCTTTTTCTCCCAGGGCGGTGGGCAGCGTGGAAACGCGAAAATCCACCTCCCGGCCATCCACTACCATGCGGAAACGGCCGTCCTGGGGCACTCTTTTTTCTGCGATATCCATATTGGCACTGATTTTTATACGCGATATAACCGCCGCCTGGGAAAGCTGCGGCAAGGTCAATACTTCATATAGTTCTCCATCCACCCGGAAACGTACCCGCAGATCTTTTTCCTGGGGTTCGATATGGACGTCACTGCACCGCCCCTGCACGGCTTGGACCATAATGGAATTGACCATGCGGATAATGGGCGCGTCTTCATCGATTTTCATGTTTTGCAGTTCTTTGAGGCGCAGGGCACTGGCCTTACCGTCCAGCCCCAGTTCATTGACGATGTTCTCCATGCCGGGGTCGAGACGAAAAGCCAGGTATTGTCTGATGGCAGTTTCCATATCCCGCGCACTGGCCAGCACCGGGACCACATCCATATTGGTGGCCAAGCGGACATCGTCAATGGCCTGCTGATTGAGGGGATCAACCATCGCCAAAGTTAAAATATTTCTGCGTTTGGAAATAGGCAGAACCTGATGCAGCCGGATCAGCTGGGGGGGCAGTACTTTAACTGCTTCCGGATCAATGTCCATCTTGCTGAGCTGAACCTGGGGGATGCCGAGGGCGAATTCCAGCGTTTCCATCAACTGTTGTTCGGTTAGAAAACCTTTTTTCAACAGTATGGCGCCGAATTTTTCCCCGGTTTTGGCTTGTTCATCCATGACCATCTTTTGCTGCTCTGCGGTAATTAAACCTATATCTAATAGAATTTCGCCGATAAGCTTGCGTTTCATCATATACATTACCGCCTTTTTGATAAATAAGCGTGCTTAATAAAATCCTGGTGTGCGTATCGATTCGATTTTCCGCTTGTTTGTTACAGAGAAAGCATGAGGGTTTATTTACCGGGTTGGTTATTATTAATTTCGGTCATTACGTGAAATATTTTCAATCTTTTGCATAATTTCACCAATGATATTTTCCAGATCCTTGTCACTGGTATTAATACGAATATCGGCACAGTCATAGTATTCCGATCTGGCCAGCAATAGCTTTTCGATATCTTCTGCTCCGAATACTCCTTTGAGCAAAGGCCGGGTTCCCTTTTTGCGGTTTACTCGATCCCAAATGTCCTGCGCATTTGCCTCCAGTAATATTATAATACTATCCTTACGAAATATGGCAATATTCTCTGCTTCCAGAACTACCCCTCCGCCGGTGGCAATGACTAGATGATTACGCAAAGACAGCTTCTTGGCCAGCAGGGATTCTTCTGAACGAAACCTGCGTTCTCCGTAGCGGCGAAATATCTCACTTACTGACATGCCGTTGATATTCTCAATCTCCCGATCCATATCAACGAATTCCCACTTTAGTTTGGCGGCCAGTCTTGAACCCACTGAGCTTTTGCCGGCCCCCATAAAACCAATCAGTACAATATTTTTTTGCATAGTCACACCTTTTCAAATATTCATATCGGCTAAAAGAAATTGCCAACCTGCCCATCATTTCTTTTTAATATAGCCGCCCTGGAAATATTTCGGTTCCATATAGACCACAAAGGCATTGGGGTCACAGGCACAGATTTGATCGGTGATCTTTTCCGCCAGATTGCGTTTGGTAATAATATTTAATACCAATTTGGGTCCCATTTTGCCTTGGGCCTGCCAGCAGGTGACGGGATGGCCTTGATCCCGCAAATCCTCAACAATATAGGCATTCTCAACGTCGATGGTTACTTGCAGACCACGAAAACCGAGTGCCAGTTTCTCTTCGATCACACTGCCCACCAATACACCCATGGCAAAACCGGTACAGAACACCAACAGCTTGACGGGGTCGTCCAATGAACCAACCACCATTCCCAGGGCAACGGTATAAACCATGATTTCAAAGAAACCAATAATGGCCGCCGGCCACTTGTCACCGCGGATAATCAAAATGGTGCGAATGGTACCCATGGAAACATCAATGATTCTAGCAAAGAAAATGAACAGCAGCTGCAATATCATCTAATCCTATCTCCTATCTTTCCCAACTATCCGGCGGGGTGTCAGATACCCTGATCCTCCCGGTGGTGTTGAGCACAATTACATATTTATATAGATTGTCGGCTTTCAACGCGACCGTTCCACCTTGCAAGGCTCTGCCGTTGGGCATAAAAATACAGGCAGGTTGATTTTTATATTTGGAGTTAAACGGCTTGAAGCTGGCAAATCTCACTCCCGAGCCAAGCTTATAGCTGGTTTTGCCAACATATAGATAGCGGGGATTTTTACTGTCGTTGACGTAAAACACCACCTGTTTGTTAGCTCCACTGGTAATCGCTTCGGTACGGGCCATTCTCAAAACGCCGGCCAGCTGCCGGGCATCAGCATCTATTTTCAGCTCGGTCAAAGCGGAACTGAAGCGAGGAAACGCCAGCGCCATTATAATAACCAGCACAGCTAGGGAGAAAATGAGTTCAGCCAGGGTAAAACCTTTGTTGTTGTCTATAATAATCTGATACCACTTCTTTCATGTAGGACACCGGGGCTTTCCGACCGGTCAGGATCTCCAGCGAAAGCGCCCCTTGGTGAACCAGCATTGATAATCCGCCCATGGTCTTCAGCCCACGCGCTGAGGCCATTTTCATTAAGCGGGTCTGGAGCGGATTGTAGATCAGATCATATACAACTACATCATCTTTGGTATATTCAAGGGAATCGACCGGACAAGCATCCGTTTTTGGAAACATGCCGACCGAACTGCAATTAACAATAAAATCCGCCTCGGCACTGACTGCCTTAAAATGGTTCTGATCCATGATGGTAGCATGGCTGGAGCAACCTGTTTGCTGACGGATACTGGCAGCCAGATTCTGGGCGCGGGATAAATCAATATCCAAAAATTCAATATGCTCGATGGGAAATTGGCTGATGGCCCAGGCCAATGCCCGGGCAGCACCTCCCGCCCCAATCAATACAAATCTGCCCTGCGGGACCAAGGATTCTTCCGCCAGACTACGGACAAATCCTTCTCCATCGGTGTTCAGGCCAATCAACCTGCCGCCCCGGTTATGGATCAGGTTGACCGCGCCACAGGCTCGGGCCTGCTCGGAAAGCTCATCCAGGTAAGGAATCACAGCTTCTTTGAAAGGGATGGTCACATTGACGCCTCCCATCGACAAAGCGCGAACAGCTGCCAGAGCGTCCGATAAATAATCGGGCTCGATGCAAAAGGGCAAATATACATAAGACAACCCCAATCGACTGATCGCACTATTTTGCATTAGCGGCGACAAGCTGTGTTCGACCGGGTTACCAAACAAACCCAATAATTTTTTACCTGTCTCCTCCACGCAGTTCTCCGCCTTCCCTTTCACGCTCCAAGCCAGTTACCTATGTCAAGAATTATTTCACTTTTTAGCCGTCATTTCAAGTTTTTTACAGAGTTCGGAGATTATTTATATTGGCGGTGGTAGCGACGCAGAACAAAGAATTCCATGGCCCGTGAAATCTTGGTACCGTAGAACTCCCGGTGCGCCAGAGGTTTGACCAAAATGGTATATAAACCGGCACGGTTGCCGCCCAACACGTCGGTGAAGATTTGATCGCCAATTACGGCTACCTCGGCAGGTTTCATCCCCATTAAATCGACAGCCTGCAGGAACGAGCGGCGCATCGGCTTACGAGCCCGGTGAATAAAGGGAATTCCCAGTCGCCGTGCGATCTGCAATATCCTTTTTTCGCCGTTGTTGGACAAGATGCAGGCTTTGAAACCCATCTGGCCAAGGGTCCGGAACCATTCCTCCACCTCGGTGCGCAATTCCTGGCTGTTCCATTCAGTTATGGTGTTGTCAAGGTCAAAAATGAATGCTCTATATCCGGCGGCAGCCAGATCTTGCAGGGGGACATCCAAGAGCGTATCAACATACATACGCGGATACAATTGATTAGTCATCGTTTTACCTCTAACTTATTTATTTATGTAAAAGAAGACATCTTTTCCCTCAGCAGCGCCGCAGCCAGTTCAGGAGCAACCGGATTGATGTAGACACCGCTAGCAATCTCCACCGCTGCGTTGACCAGCAGACGGGGGGTTAACTCCATATACCAGTGATAACCCGGCTGATTGTCAACATTGACCGGAGCGGTATTGATGACTAGATTATAGGAAGGATCAGACAGATTTTCAATCATTACATTGCTGAATCGTTTGATCGTTTTAGCCAGATCATAAACTTCAGCATCCGTTATTTGGCCAAAATGTTCGCGGTGATGCTTGGGAACGATCCAGGTTTCATAAGGAAAACGCGGGGCATAAGGGCAAAGTAAAAGAAAATCTGCACTCTCGGCCACCAAGCGTTCGTCGTTTCGTTCCTGGGCTATGATATCACATAACAAACAACGCTGATTTTTCTTAAAATAATCGATCACCCCTTGGTTTTCAGCCGGCACAAAAGGCAGCGCTACGATTTGGCTGTGACTGTGTTCCAGGGATGCTCCAGCGAAAATGCCGCGGTTTTTATAAATCTGAATGTATTTGATGCGTTGATCGCCAGCCAGGTCATTGTAACGAGCGCGAAATATCTTGATGATAGTCTCCATACGCTCTACCGACAACTGATGAAAATCGACGTTATGTTCAGGAGTTTCAATAATGACTTCGTGTTTGCCCAAGCCGTTATATCTGCTGAAAACCCCCAGACGGGTCTCCTCCAGTTCTCCTTCCAGCTCGAAGGCAGAAAATTTGTTGGGGATTGCTCGCACCAACCACCCCTGGGTATTGGGTTCAGAATCATGACGATGGGCCATGATCTCTGGCGGAGTAAACTGTTCGTTGCCTTCGCAGAATGGACAGAAGCCGCCCGTTACGGATGATTCCAGGGCTTTTTTGGCGATTGGAAAGTCGTTGGGCTTGAGGGCGCGATGCTCCGCTACTGATACCCAGTTGTTTTTGACCAGATCCCTTCTGAGTTCAGACATTTTTTCTTCCTCCTTGCTGTGTCTTTAATTAATATGTCAACGGTCCGCTTAATTATGCTGAATCGACTTCGCTGCCATTGTATGAATTGGCGAGACAGGGAAATATTTTTCTTAATAGGTGATCATGAGTGCCAGCAAAGGATTACTCTTAAGTCATATCATACCTCAAAATTTGCCATTATAAAATTATCCTCAAAAAATATAAAAAATGGGCTTGTCAAATGAGATTTGGCATACTAAACTGAATACAAGTTAATGTTGATTGTTTTAGTCCACTTTGGAGGCAGTATCAAATGCAACTGACCCGGCAATGTGAATATGCGCTGCGAACCATGTTGGAACTGGCTTCCCATCCATTTGGTGAAATCCTGTCCAGCAAAATTATTTCCGAGCGCCAGGATATTCCCGAAGACTTTCTCAAGAAAACCATTCATTTGCTGGCTCTGAACGGTTTAGTAAGTACGGTGCGAGGCACACAGGGAGGGGTCAGATTGGCCAAGGCTGCCCATGATATAAGAGTTTCCGAGGTAGTTGAAGCAATTGAAGGTCCGGTGGCAATCAATCCCTGTTTGACGAGTGGCTACGTCTGCCCCAATCAGTCCAAGTGCCGAATTTCTCCTGTATTGGCCAGAGCTCAGCAGGCTTTCATGGCAGAACTGAAGAAAGCAACGATTGCCGACCTGGCCGCGAAGGAATAATTTTTTTACGTTTAATCTGGACTATATTAATCCAGTTAATCATACATGCTGAAGAACTTATTTTAAAAGATTTTGTTTTAGGGGGGAGCAAGCATGTATTGCAAGCATTGTGAACAAACTAGCAAAGGAGCAGCAAACTCGGCAGCGCGACATTAATCGTCGTCTAAGCTCCTCCGGATGATTAAACAGCTACTTTTTATGTAATCTGAGAATGGAAAATAACAGGAAATCCTTCCCCCATTTAAGTCTACTGGAAATATCCAAACGGTTCCCCCATCTGAATTATTGAAAGGAGTAATCAATTATGGCAACCCGAACAATTGTAAAAATAGATGACGAACTATGTAACGGCTGCGGGGTTTGTGTCAGTCCCTGTGCGGAAGGTGCATTGGCCTTAATCAATGGCAAGGCCCGGGTAATAAGGGAGGAGCTCTGTGATGGAGCCGGGTTCTGTCTGGGAGTCTGCCCCACCGGCGCGCTGTCTCTGGAACAACGTGAAGCTCCTGATTTCTCGGAAGAAGCTGTCCACGCCCACAAACAGGGAATTAAAATCAACTATATTCCCCAAGACTGCAGCTTCTGCGGAAATTCTGAAGAAAATGCCTATTTAATGGCTGTCAAACATAAAGGCCAGGCACTTTGGGTTTGCACCCGTTGCCTGCCCCGTCTGATTCACGGCTAATTACCGCTTTACGCCCGGGTCGGAGCCTGTGACTGCCGAACAGCGTCACTGCTCCTCCGGGCTTTTTTTATGCTTCGCAGCTGATTTCTTTCATAAGCTTGTTGACCGCCCGTTTTTCGATCCTGGAAACGTAAGAACGGGAGATTCCAAGCTTTTTGGCAATATCCCGCTGGGTTTCCTTGAGACCGCTGAAAATGCCGTAACGCATCTCAATCACCTGACGTTCCCGCCGATTGAGCACCCCCAAATTATTTTTAACTTTTTCCTCCTGCAGACGAGCATCAATTTGCTCAATAATTTCACTGTCGGTAGTCAATATATCGATGAGGGAGATTTCATTGCCTTCCTTGTCATAACCGATGGGATCATACATCGATACTTCCTGTTTGAGTTTCTTGATATTGCGCAGATGCATGAGTACTTCGTTTTCAATACATCTGGCTGCATAGGTGGCCAGTCTGACCCCCCGTTCATGGTTGTAGGTCTTGATGGCCTTGATCAGTCCGATGATCCCGATGGAAATCAGATCTTCCAGTTCCTCGCCGCTGCTCTCGTACTTGCGCACCACGTGCGCCACCAGCCGCAGATTATGTTCGATCAGTTTGTTGCGCGCTTCTTCACTGCCGTCATTCAGCTCATGCAAATAACGTTTTTCTTCCTCGGCATCCAATGGCTGGGGAAATACCTGATTGTTCAGATAGCCAAACAGGAGCAGACTGCCCTTTACAACCGCCGCAATGGCCAATGCCCAGTATAAAACGGACATAATCCCACCTCCATATTTTTTGAGCGCTTTATACTATATGAAATTGGTCGAAATAAAGTGCTGCTTCATTACAGGTATTTTTTTCATCTAATCCCTTTTAGCAACAGGTGTCCGCAAATATCAAGGGGGGAGGGTATATTCCGCTTTCGCTTTTCTCCCTGGCTTTTCTTGGCATACAAAAACACCCCCAATCCAAATTACCTGAGATTGGGAGTGTTATCAACAACCCCGTCCCCTTGACACTTCGTCCCCTTGACACTTAAAGAAGATTTATTTCTTTACTTTTATTTCAATTGGCGTTACCAGTTTTACTGTTCGCGAGAATGATGGTGAGAGATAAACCGCATCATAAGGATAATCCTTCAATGAAAACTGCACTAGAAATGCACCCGGCGTATTAACACACTGGTTGACTTTTTCGTCGAAGTAACCACCGGATTCTGACGACCAATTGTTATACTTATATTCCTTACCATTTTCATCGTAATATTTACTTTCAAACAGTTGATAGGAATTGTTTTTTTTGAGCTCGCGACCGGAAAATGTCAACTGCCAGCTATTGCCCTTGCGGACAACCTGTTCGAGCTTCACGCCTTCAGGCAAGCTTTCGGCTGTTCCCCTAGCCAAGTTAATTTTAACGTGCTCCATATTTTTGTCCAGCCAGACTGCATCTGTGATATAGAGCGTTAAGCTGCTACTTTTTGAGAAAAAGGAGCTTTCTAGGCGATGGGATGCCATAAACGGTGAATCAACAGAGCCTGTGGCGATAATCCCATTGCCGACCGTTGTAAATCTCTTTCCTTTTTCATTTTCCAGATAAAACGTAAGCGATTTAAGCCACGCTGTATTGTTTTTATCATCAGCAAGGTTGAGACGAATATGGGTCGGATAAATTTCAACCGTAGTTGCCGTAAGGTGCTGCCCATCTAAAACAAAACCTTGATTCAGATTGATGATCTCGCCCTGGTTTGTGTAATCCGGATCAAAGTGAAGCGCAAAGGTAAAGGTCGTGATAGACGCCGGCTCTTTATTTCCTTCCGTTTCATTAGCATCAACCTGTACGGGCGCCCTCATATCATTGCTTCCGTTGTCATGTACCTTGCAGCTAAGCATCATACTGCCCGGCATGTTTCTGTCCGTAAAGTCCACTGTGAAATGCAGAATCTCGCCATTTTTAGCATCATAGCTGTTCGAGATAATGCTATAGCCTTCCAGGGGCTTTCCGTCCAAATCGCTGATAGCCGGAGTCGCATCCATGCGAGTATATTTAGGTGATTGCAGGGAGTAGAATATGTTCAGCTGTTTCTGGTCAACGATAACATATTCTATTCGCATTGTGATCTCATTTTTGGTTTGTTCAAGTCGCAGAGGCTGTACATATTCGTTTTCGATTGCTTCGCGCAGCGAGGGCAAAAATGCAACGGCAGCAGCTAGTTCACCTAATATTGGAATTCGCCCACAAGCCGCGGCAAAATTCGTGGATGAATTTACCATGGTAATAAAAAAAATGAGAAATACGGCTATACTGCCGGCAGGTATCTTGATAAAACAGTGTACACGATT
>CAZACF010000094.1:0-9023 GCA_964483565.1 uncultured Syntrophomonas sp.
AGACCGTGTTCATCGATATCCAGCATTTGTAAGGCCTGATTGGCAGTTTTTTGATCAATTTTGCCCTGCGCCTTGACCAGAGCATAATCCCGCACCCGTTTCAATAACCGGTTGGCAACCCGCGGTGTACCCCGTGAACAGCGGGCGATTTCCGCCGCCCCTTCGGCCGTAATGGCAATGCCCAGGATGGACGCGGCTCGCGTAATAATGGTGGTAAGATCGGCTTGATTATAAAAATCCAGACGGCAGCTGATACCAAACCGATCCCGCAGCGGCGAACTCAGCAATCCTGGCCGGGTGGTTGCGCCGATTAACGTGAAAGGAGGCAGATCAATTTGCAAAGTGCGGGCTGCCGGTCCCTTGCCAATCACGATATCAATAGAGAAATCCTCCATGGCTGGATACATGATTTCTTCAATACTGCGGTGTAAACGGTGAATCTCGTCAATAAACAATACTTCACCCGGCTCCAGATTGGTCAGAATGGCGGCCAGATCACCGGGACGCTCAATCGCCGGGCCCGAAGTTTTGCGAATGGGCTGCCCCATTTCATTAGCCATGATGGTAGCCAGGGTGGTTTTTCCCAGACCGGGCGGCCCGCTCAGCAAAACATGATCCAAACTTTCTCCCCGCCCCCGGGCGGCAGCAATAAATACTTCCAGATTTTGCTTGGCCCGATCCTGTCCAACATAATCGGCCATGCTCAAAGGACGCAATGATCCTTCCTGTAAATCTTCTTCATTCAATTGAGAAGATATCAAGCGACGGTCAGACATGAAAAGGCTCCTTTCTATTTTTTCATCAGCAGAGCTTGTCGTTTTAATATCTTCTTGATATTATCCTCCACCCGGGGCGATAGTTCCCCCTGGGACTGCATTTGTGTTAAAAGGGGATAAATTTCGCTGCGACTGTAACCCAGGCTCTCCATGGCTTGCAAAATCTCCTCCGCCGCATTGCAGGTCTCTCCGGCAATGGCAACCGTTCCCTGGTATTGGGCGATTTTATCCCGTAATTCAAAAATCAGACGCTGAGCGGTTTTTTTTCCGATTCCCGGTACACTCACCAGCACCTTCTCATCGCGGCTGACAAGAGCCGAACATAATTGCTCGCCCTCCAGTTTCCCCAACAGGTTCATCCCCGCCCGGGCGCCGATTCCGCTCACGCTCATCAATAATTTGAATAGCTCCAGTTCGCTGCGGCTGGCAAAACCATATAATTTAAACTCATTTTCCATTACCTGCAGATAGGTATGAATCATCACCGCTCCGCCCGGTGCCGGCAACTGCGCCGCCATTCTCCCATGGATCTGGACTTCATAGCCCAGACCTCCAGCCTCGATGATGATGATCTCTGACATCACTTGAAACAACGTGCCTTTTAAAAAAGCGATCACCGTCTCACTCCATTCTTTAATTTCCTCATCCGCCAGGAATGAAGATGGCAAATGGCGATCGCCAGCGCATCGGCAGCGTCATCCGGTTTCGGCATTTCCTCCATCTTCAGGATATTCTGCACCATCAACTGAACCTGTTTCTTTTCTGCATTGCCATAACCACAAACCGCCTGCTTGACCTGCAGCGGGGTATATTCGGCCAGTTCCAGGCCGCGCTGAGCGACGGCCATCAGCAATACCCCCCTGCTCTGGGCGACGGTGATAACCGTTTTAGCATTTTTATGATGAAAGAGCTGTTCTATGGCCACACTATCCGGTTGATATTGCTCCAGAATATCGTTCACTTCTCTGAATATCTTCAGCAGACGCAATTCCATGGCCACCCCAGCAGCGGTTTTAATCGTTCCATAGGCAATCATTTTCTCCCGTCCTCGCTCAGATTCGACCAAACCATATCCCGTTGTAGCCGTACCGGGATCTAAACCCAAAACCAGCATGACTCCGTCCCTGCCTTACAATATGATTACACTCATATTACTGCAAACCAACACCTGTGTCATGCCAAAATAGAAAATCAGTTCGATTATGGATCTCGTAAGTGCAGCCGCTGCGCAGACACACAGGCTGAGCTGCGCTTGCCGTTGCTCCCTCCCAGCACTTGCTGTTCGGTGGGAGCCTCGCTTTGCTTGCGCACAAGATGTAAAACTCTCTTACAGCAGCCATCAATATGTAAAAACCGTAAATTATCAGGCTAAAAAAGCTGATGTCAATATGAATCGGATATTAACGTAATTTAGGTTAGCAAAACGACAAAGAATGCCAATATTTCCAAAGGATTCTATGCGTCTATGCCAAATTATTACATATAATATTTATTTTATACTGAGGAGCAGTAAAATGGACTATATCAGCCTGAGTAAAGACGACTTGATTCATGAAATTATTAAACTGAGAGCGAACTTGAAACAGCATCAGGATCATGATTTTAATCCAACCAATAATATCAAACCAGGCCAACTCATCACCTCAAATCTGCAATCATTCCAATCCGAACTATTTATCCGCCTTTCACCTGAACTTAAGTATTATTATGCTAATGAAGCCTATGCTTGTTTTTTAAAACAGGAAGACTATCATTTTGTGGGTCAACATATATTTGATACATTGCCTGCAGTATTGAAAAAGCCAGTCTTGGATTTTCAGCATATTTTAAGTATTCATAATCCCGAAACCAGTGCTGAATACCAGTGTACTGATTCGGAAGGTAAAACAGCCTGGTGGCATTGGACGGTACGGGCCAAATTTGAAAACAACTCCCTGCTTGAATATCAGGCCGTGGCCCGGGATATTACCGCCCAAAAAGCTGCCCAGGCAGAAATCGGGCGGCGGCTGAAAATCGAACAAGCCCTGGCCAGAGCTTCTAAGCTCCTGGTCAGCGAAGAGGCTGATCTGCAAAAAATGATCCAGATTATTGGTGAAGCCATATCCGTAAATCGCGTTTATATTTTTGAGTTTTTTGATGAACTGCGCAAGATGAGCAACACCTATGAGTGGTGCGACGATAATAGCATGGCAGTGAGCCAGTTTTTAAAGAATATGGACAGTGCCGACTTCGCCTGGGGACTGAATAAATTCCTGCGAGGCGAAAATATTGTCCTTGCAGATCTAGATAGTCTTCCCCCGGAAGCTACTGGAGAAAGAGACTCCATGATCGCCCAGGGAATTTTTGCAGCTCTGCTCGTTCCTATTTTCAGTCAAGACAATCAACTGTTGGGTTATATTGGTTTTGATGATACTAAACAAAGCCGCAACTGGCTGGATGAGGATATTCAATGTCTGAACCTGGCAGCAGAAATGCTGGGCTCTTACTGGGAGCGCAAAAATATAAAAAAAGTCCGGCAAGCCAGTGAAGCCCAGTTTAAAACCCTTTCCGAAACGGCTCCGGCGATTATTTTTATCTGGGATCCAAATAATGATACAACGCTGCTATATTTAAACACCGGTTATACATCCTTTAGCGGATACAGCCGAGCAGAAGCACTAAAAATAAATTACTGGGAATTTGTCCATCCTGATTACAGAGATCTAATTAAAAAAAGGGGACTGGCTCGTTTACGGGGAGAAGACGAACCTGACCGTTATGAAATAATATTCCTGGGAGCGAATGGACGTGAATTCGTTGGAGAAACAGCCGTGAAAATTATTGAATGGGATGGCAAGCCAGCCGTAATTGGCGTCATTTGTGACATTACTGAACGCAAACAAATGCAAGATGAGTTGCAAAAGGCCAATGAAAGACTGGAAGCGCGGGTAAGAGAGAGAACTGCAGAACTATTATCAGCCAATAAAAAACTGCGCCAGGAAATCCTGGAACGGCAGCAAACAGAGCTTAAATTGATGCTAAGCGAAGCCCGTTATCGGGCCATCATCGAAAATCAGGCTGAATTCGTATTACGGGCTTTGCCGGATGGAAGAATAACCTTTGTCAATGAAGCTTACTGCCATTATTTTGGCAAAACTGCGGATGAGCTTATTGGCCAGAATTTGACAATTCCAATTTATCAGCCAGACCGCAGCGCGGTACTGAAACGATTGAATCTAATAAACCTCGAGTATCAGGATGATCCAGAATGCGATTATACTCTGCGGGCGGTTCGGGCAGATGGCAAAATTCGTTGGCAGGCATGGAACTGCCGGTTAATTTTCAAAGATGGAATACCGCTTGAGATTCAGGCTGTAGGACGTGATGTAGATGAAAAAATAATGGCCCAGGAAGCTTTACAGCGTAGTGAAACTAAATTCAGAAAGCTGGCTGAATTTGCCCCGGCCTTGATCTTCGTCTATCGTAACGGAAGGCTTCTGTATGTTAATTCCAAGTTCGAAACCATAACCAATCTATCCAGAGATCAACTGCTAAACATGAATCCCGTGGAACTGATTGACGCCGATTACCGGAAATTGGTCGAGGCAAATGCCCTGGCCCGTCTGCAGGGCAAAAAAATTGCCCCCTATGAATTAAGCTATACCAGCAAAACTGGTCAACTGCGCTGGGGATATTTATATGCTGATACTTTTGAGTACGAAGACAATCCTGCCACCATGGGGATGATATTAGATATCACCGAACGAAAAAAAATGGAGGAATGGATGCTGCAGACCAGCAAATTGGAATCCATTGGTATCCTGGCAGGAGGCATTGCGCACGATTTCAACAATATTCTTACCGTTATTAACGGTAACATATCACTGGCTAAAATGATTACCGAAGCAGATCATGAGATAATGGAAGTTTTAAACGAAGTGGAACAGGCTGCTTGGCAAGCCGGCGACTTGACCCAACAGCTGCTTACCTTTTCCAAAGGCGGTGCACCGATTAAAGAAACCACTTCTATTAAGGAATTATTACTAGCATCAGCTGGCTTTGTTTTGAGAGGTTCAAATGTAAGCTGGAATTATTATCTGGCCGAGGATCTCTGGCCGGTAAAAATTGATAAAGGACAGATTAATCAGGTCATTAATAATTTAATAATGAATGCAGAACAGTCCATGCCTGACGGAGGAACGATTCATTTATCCGCAGATAACGTATTCTCTCCAGCAGAACTGCCCCCTTCATTAAAACCGGCTGATTATATTAAAGTCACAATAAAAGATGAAGGGGTTGGCATTAGGGAAGAAGACCTGTTAAAAATATTTGATCCTTATTTTACCACCCGACAAAAAGGTCCGGGGTTGGGACTCACAACTTCTTATTCAATCATTAAAAAACATGATGGCGAGATAAATATCATTTCTCCAGCCGGTTCAGGAACTACCGTAACCATATATCTGCCAGCCTATCCCAATCAAGTGGTCGAATGTAATAAAGCGCCGGTTATACCCAAGTGCGGCCAGGGAAATATCCTGATTATGGATGATGAAAATCTCATCTGCGAAACCCTGGGAAAAATGCTGCGGCGTTTAGGCTATACCATCAGTACAGCCACTGACGGGCAGAAAGCCATAGATCTATACCAAGAGGCCTTGCAGCGAAATCAACCCTTTGACATTGTGATGATGGATTTAACCATAGCAGGTGGTATGGGAGGCAAGGAAACCATAAAAAAACTGCTGGCTATAGATCCGACAGCCAAGGCAATCGTTTCCAGCGGTTACTCCAATGACCCCGTCATGGCAGATTACTTAAACTACGGTTTTTGCGGAGTTCTGCCCAAACCTTATAAAATTGAAGATGTAAGCCAATTATTATATAATCTACTGGATAAACAAGCGGCTGGGTAGCATCAAGGGGTGCTCCAGTCCTTTTATGGCCTTCCCGCATTAACAGGATGGCGGGTTTCATTGGTGACCCAAATTGCGAGCAAACTTCAGCTTGGCAGCTGAATATTACTGCCCAGCCAGGCCGACCGTTTTACGATTGCCCTGGCTAGTATTCATCCAGGTTTTCCAACGCATCATTCAAGGACTGTTCATCGGCAAATTCATATTTGCCAGTCTCGATGTCCAGTTGAACAGGCTGCGGCAATCTAGAAAATAAGATACCGGTAATTTTCTGCAGACTATCATGGTTTCCATCCGGCCCTTGGTAAACCGCCACTCGATCCTGAAATACCTTTAGACGCAACTTTTTTTTGTCTTGCGTTATCCAATCATCGATATTCTGATGGATTATCAAGGTGTGATTTTCCCAAAATATCTTGAATCCTTGACCGGCTGTGTATATTTTCTTGATCTCTGGCAAAGTTTTACCGAGGATTTTTTCTCTTTCTGGAAATTCAGATACCTGCATTTTATTTGAACGCAAATATTCTTTTTCCCATACTATAGCGGTATCTCCTTGTACTCTTGGCTCCAAACCGGCTGTATTAACCGTTGGTTTTTGGGCAATATGCCAATTTGGTTTGCTTATCAAATCGGAGAGCGAATAGCCCAAAGCAAAACTGGCTAGCAAAGTTAGAATCAGAATTGTTCCCAGCTTGGATTTTTCCATTTTTTTCACCTCTTACCGGCATTATCCCCATATTTGGGGCTTTCATACCCGGTCAAAGGCCAGATAGCAAAGATGTATAATAATTAATTTTCGACATTATATTTACTTTTAAGGTCATACGGTATAATATTTCTTTAAAGAGTATATAATATAGTAACATATTTGACATAATTTTGATATAATTTTGAATTTTCACGCAAATAAGCTATGAAAGGAGGTGAAACGTATGAGCGCAGTGAATGCTAGAGTCGACGTTATTTGCCAGGAATTAAACGAAATGAGTCATGGTTTGCTGGACATCTATCAGGATTACAATAACGTACCGAATAATCACTTAATGATTTCATCTGAAAGTTTTGCTATCAGCCAAGAAAATCTGGATGAATTTGATTGGTCAGGTATGCAGTATGATTTGCATTTTGATTCTGCCGATACGACTCCCCCGGAAATCAATTGGGATGAAGTGAATGCCTTGATTGATACCGCCATTGCCAATGGTCATCTAATCGAACCGGACGAGGCTGACTATTCTGCCAAACGTTACTATGGTTCTAATGTGCAACGCGGCGCCGGCACATATTACAAGGGCGATACTCGTGACATGAACTTTATGCTTCGGCAGCTAAAACGTCTCGAAGATAATCCCGCCGATATTCTTTCTCTCGATGATCATGCTTTTGACAGAAGCTTCAACATGGTAAGCAACTTCGAGATGAAGGTTCCGCTGGAGATCTATGGAAAAGGCGAGGAATTGGTTATCAAAGCTGATATCCCGGACATTCTGTTTAACAGCTCCAATGCCGAAGATCTGAAAGTTCCATTTAGAAGCGTATTGGCTCTGTTACCAGAAAGGATCAATACCCGGCAGCTCAAGCCGACTTTTGTGGATGGAGAATTCCGTCTGGAGCTTCCCAAGCGAGAAGAAAAAAGAACTCGTAAGATTTATTAATCAGACTGGCCAAAGAGCCAAATTAATTCGAAACTTATCCGGCATAAAAGCCCGCTCATCAGTTTGCACCAGGCAAGTGCATATTGATGAGCGGGCTTTTACTTGTTTATGTCTTGGGGCTACATTAATTTTTCCATCAGTTCATCAGGAATTGAAAAATTGCTGTATAGGTTTTGGACATCGTCGTGATCCTCCAGGGTATCTACCAGTTTGATGATCTTTTGGGCAGTCGCCTCGTCGGTAATTTCCACAGTGGTTTGCGGCAGCATGACGATGTCTGCCTCTTCGATCCTGACTTCCTTTTCCAGGCTGTCCCGGACTTCCATAAAGGCATCGGGCGATGTGATGATTTCCAGGGTGTCATCGTCTTCGCGCACATCGTCGGCGCCATATTCAATGGCCATGAGCATAAACTCTTCTTCATCTGTTTTGATATCTTCCCGGTTGACCACGATCAAGCCGACCCGGTCAAACAAATACGACACGCATCCGCTTTCGCCCAAATTTCCGCCATATTTGGCAAACAGATGGCGAATGTCAGAGGCGGTGCGGTTGCGATTATCGGTGGCGATGTCCAGCAATATGGCCGCTCCGCCGGCGGTATAGCCCTCATATTTGATTTCTTCAATCGCATCACTCTCAAGTTCACCGGTTCCTCTTTTGATCGCCCGGCTAATATTGTCATTGGGCATATTGACGGCCTTGGCTTTTTGGATGGCCAGCCTGAGTTTGGAGTTGGCTTCCGGGTCTCCGCCTCCCGATCTGGCAGCCAGGATGATCTCCTTGGCAATTCTGGTGTACTCCTTGCCTTTCTTTTCGTCGGTGCGGGCTTTTTTGTTTTTAATGGTAGACCATTTATTATGTCCGGACATCAAAGTTCCTCCCTATTTTTTTGAATATATTCACCAGATCCCGGGAATTATTTTTTTACTCCTGCGCATATACTCCAGATACTCGTCACCAAAATGGTCCAGCAGAAATTCTTCTTCCAAATTAATCCTGCGGATCAGAGCAGGTATGGTCGTCAGCACGATGATCAACAGCGCTCCCCAGGAATTGAAAATCATGGGAATGGCCAGAAAACTAAGCAGCGATCCCAAGTATAAAGGGTGTCTGATCTTGCGGTAAGCACCTTCGGTGATCAGTCGGTGCTGCGAATATACCGCTACCCGCGCATTAAAATATGGACCAATGGACTGAAATCCCCACCAACGAATAAAACAGGAAATGATGAATAATCCCAGACCTGCGTAAATAACCGTTGGTTCCCAGTCTTGATAGCGGGTTATCTGCCATTCTATAAAATCAATTGTAGCAAATAATAAAGCCAACATGAATGATATTTGCAGGATCAGATAGCTTTTCTGATCATCATCCTTGATCACGTAGTCATCGGGATCTTGATAAATCCAAATTTCCGATACCAACTGCCAAATGAAATAGAGCACCACAAACCCGACTATGACTGCAAAATCAAAATGCGGCAGTATCGGCCAGGCCAGGTAGCCAACGTAAACAAAAATAGCCAGGGCAGATATCATCCGGATCAACACATTTTTCTGTCGACTGTTCAAAGTATTATTCCTCCAATTCCGAAGCACAGTAAAGGCTCTTCTGCATTTTCCCGGTTTCTTTTGCTTAGCTCCTTAATTCTGTAATTCTTTAGGTAATAGGGCAATAGGCGGTAAGCT
>CAZACF010000095.1:0-2029 GCA_964483565.1 uncultured Syntrophomonas sp.
TAGCTTTCGCATACATCTCCGGGAACGGTGTAATTATTGGTGATTTTACGCAAATGGGCAAACTCTTCGTCAAGTTCAGGTTGATTTGACCCGGCTTTTTTTATTTTTTCATTGATTTCATCAAATAATTTGCGAACATCATGGAATTCTGGGTGATTATCTCCATGAACTCTTGCTACAATCGGAACATACTGTTTCAATGTAGGTAAATGCTCTTCCTTTGCCTGGTTGAATGCTAATTTATTTGTCATTATTTTCCCTCCTGTTTTCATAATCTACTGTAGATTATAGTAATGATTCGAGTTATATGCCAGGGAATTCTGCATCCCTAGGCACTCAACAACTTTGGAGTTTGAGCCAGAATAAAGAGTTATTGCTCAATATCAAGGCCGATCCAGGCGCAGGTCATGTCTTGGCAGGTAGCGTTCATAAACTGTGGGTTGGCTATGGTTAAAAGCGTAGTGCTTGGCCTTTATTAACCGGCCTACTGTTTGATTTGATCGACAAGCGTCTGCAACAGTTGGGCTATTGCGTTGCGGGTGTATGCATCGGTCAGCTTACCTTCGGCATCAAATTTTTCATGCGCTTTCATAATAAATACTTCCGGTCTGTTAAAAAGCTGAAGGTTTAGAACCACACAGACCTGGCGGAGATGGTATTGGGCACGGGCTCCGCCAAACATACCGGAGGAGGCGCTCATGATGGCCGCCATCTTTCCGTTCAACGGATTGTCGGTGCCTCGCGATGCCCAATCGAGCGCATTTTTTAAAACCGGAGGAATGGAGTAGTTATACTCCGGGGTAGCCAGCAAGAGGGCATCCGCCGTCACCACTTTTTGTCTGAAGTCAGCCACCGCAGTGGGAAGTCCTTCTGCTTCCACATCCTCATTAAAAAACGGAATCATGGACAGATCAGCGATTTCCAGCGCAGCCCCAGGCGGCAGCAATTCCTTGGCAGCCCGTAAAGCGGCAGTATTGTATGATTGTTTACGTAGACTTCCGCTCAATCCCAGGATTTTGATTTCGTTGCTCAATGATTTTGTCCTCCTTGGTTTTATTTATTATTTTGCATAATTGACTTTTTTAAAATTCATTCAGCTTTATTTTGATATTCAGCGTATGAGTAAGGATTAGGCTACTGACATGAGACATGCCGCCTTGATTATGCTTTACCTCGATAATAAATGATAAACAACCTGTGCCATCTGGGCACGATTACCCTTATCTTCCGGGCTGAGCTTGCCATTGCTGCCGCTGATGATTCCCGCTTCTGCAAAGAAGGCTATGGCATCATATGCCCAGGGCGCTACCATATTCCCATCATCAAATTGATGCAGGCTTTCCCCTTTTTTTCCCTCCGGCAATTGACCCAAAAGCGTCAGGATATTGTACAGCAGGGTGAACATTTCCTGTCGGGTGATCTCATCCTCTGGTTTAAATAGATTTCCTCCGGTTCCCTTGGTTATGCCCGCAGCCTTGGCTGCTGCCAGATATCCGCTATAATAGCCGTCTCCTGCATCTTGAAAATTATCCTGCCGATGATCAGATGGTTTAATTCCATAGGCTCTCATAGCCATAACCAAAAACTGGGCTCTGGTCAATTCCATATCCGGACTGAAGTTGTCATTCCCGGTTCCTGTAGTTATGCCCCGAGCTGCCGCAAAGCCAACCGCATTACTGTACCAGGCATCGGGCGCGACGTCCTTGAAGATTACCGGGTTGTAGCCAACGGCAAATTGCGAAAAATGATTCGTCTTAAAGGTAATTTTGCCGGTTTGGGCATGATATGCACAGTTGCTGACAATCTCGGGCAGACCTTCTTCGTTGAGGTAATAAATCACGATTGCATTGCTATCTTCATTGGCGCGCGGAGTATAAGGTATGGAAATGGTTACGTTCCCGGCAAACTGGGATATTACATTTTTCCCGCTGGTAACGCTGAAATCAAATATGGGCCGATCTCCCAAAATCTCCTGCAATCCCTCCGGAAGTCTTGATGTTTCTATTCTGGAGGCTGTTATTTTTATATC
>CAZACF010000095.1:2129-8994 GCA_964483565.1 uncultured Syntrophomonas sp.
CTGTGAAATTGTCCATTATTTCAAAGCTATCCGCACTCAAAACCATGCCGCTGTTGGGAGGAAGAGCGTAAACGGTTATGGTTGCGGTACCGGTATTTTTACCCGATAATGTCATGTTTCCTTGACTGAAATCGGCTACGCTCTCATCACTTGAAATATATACCAGGCGCGGATATGGCAAAGTTTCATCACTATACCCCAATGCCGGCTCAATGTCCACAACGGTCCCTTGTTGCAAGGATAGGTTGTTGGTAATTTCATGATCGCCTGTTTTTAACGCAAAGACCTTAATATTATTGACAATATCTATCTGATCCTTACGAGCATAGCGTTCATTGGTTACTCTGGCAGTTTGTCCATTCGCATAAACCAATATATTTACCGTCTCCCTTACAGAGTCGTCCAACCCAGTGGAACTTGCATACATTTGGGGCTCTACATCCACCGTTAGGGCAAAGGTTTCTTCCTCTCCGGGCGGTAAAGAGCCTAGCGTAATACTTCCCGCCACTTTGCCCCCAACACTGGCATACACTTTGGCATCATTGGCAGTCATATTTCCGTTGTTTACAGCAGTGCCGGTTAGCTTAAGCTTATTTCTGTCCATGGCTTCTGTACGGACATCAACAATATCGATCAGGCTCTCGGCGATGATATCCTGCCGGGCGCTGCAGAGAATTTCTTCCCCCTGTTTTACCAGCACTTTGAGGGTTGCAGCGGTTATCTTTTCAGGTGCCTCCCAAATGAAGTGAACTTTTTGTTCTGCTCCCCCTCTGAGGCAGAGATCGGTTGCTTCACCTACGATTGCTTCACCATCTTCGCTCACTTGATAAAGCTCTACGGTCACATCTTTCAGCCAATTAAGTCCTTTATTTTTTAATTCAACCTGGACGGGTATAACCTCATTTTGTTTTGGCATTGGCAGGGGTTGCACAGAAACTTCTGCCAACACTGATTGCGCATTATAGTCTGCCGTCATCAGTACTCTATTGTTTACATTTTCCACAGCCATATCTATCCCGGCTACATTCATGATCTCAGACATTCCCTTGACGAAAACAACTCGCAGATCTCCATCCGACAAGATTTCAAAGTCAATATCATTGAAATTTGCCCCTTTTTCATTTGTAATTGTGACCGGTTCTGACCACTCTGCTGATCTCGTTTCAACTATAATAGGGTCGCCAGCCTTGACTACACCTATATGGCCGTTTATATCCGGCGTCGTATTATAATCGATTTGATTCCCTTTTTCATCCTGGGCAGGATAGGTCAATGGATTGCCTTCCTCGTCATAAACAGGGGTTTCTACTATCCCGCCCAATACTTGACGGGCTGCCAATATCTGCTTCTCACGGTATTGATTGGCCGGCAACGTTGCTTCCCGGGAGTTTGCTTCAATTCCATCCCGATAGGCAAGATTGCTTTCCGTCCACATCACATATACATTATCATCATCGGATTTTACCATGAATTGATCGATTTGATGTTCGTTGATTCTGTACTCCTGGCCTGATTCGTCAATTCTGGTTTCATATTGGTGTTTCACTACGACTTCCGGTTTTTTATATATTCCTTTCAATTTGTTCAGCACCAATACATCGCCATCTTCCCCATCAATAATCTTACGCTCATAATGGAGGAAGTTTTGGCTGAAAAGATTGCCGATGTCGATGGAGACAATATCCCCATCAGATATAAAGTACAAATAAACATTGTCGTTTGACTCTACAAATTCCAGATCCGCCTGTCCTTTGGTGTCATCAAAATGAATCGCCGGATAGAACCTTTTCTCAGTGAAGCTATATAGCTGGATAAACAATTCCCGGTCACCGGTCGTTGCTATATCCTTATCCATGTCAATCGAATAGGCAAATACTGCAAAATCTTCATATCCTATTGCATTGCTGTCAACGATTAAGGGATCACTGCCCAGGTCTTTCATGGTGATTTCATTCGTATCCGGAATCCTGGACCAATATCCGCGCCATTTCCAATCTTCATCATCATCCGGAATCAATAAGTCTGTCTCATCTACCTCAGCATATTTGGCAACATCAATAAAGCCCTGGCCATAATATCCGTTTTCATCTTCGCTTGCTTCCCAGCAGTTTTTGTTAAAATCATAGAAACGATATGCCAAAGCTGAGTATGCATTGATGATATCTCCTACCACCGCATCTCTATCACCGCCGGAGGTTGACGTGTACTGGGTTTTCGTATAGGTGATCATCAAATTCTCCTGGCCGCTTTTATCCTCCCAATAGGCAATATATGGATCAGTGTCAGACCACATATCACTATCGGTTTCATGGGTTACATTTTGTACCTCTCCAAATCCCCATGTCTTCTTGTCAAAGAAGCGCGCCTTGATGTTGCGGTTATTTAATACCTTCATTACCGTATCATTTTCATCAACCGGATCAACTGTACTGGACCAAGCCACCAATACCCGATCTCCCATATCAGCGATCCAAGGATTATCATCCGGCGTACCGTCATTGTCAATTTTTTGCGGCTGACTCCATGAACTTCCATTATATATGGAGTAGTAAGCTTGGGTTCTATTTCTGTCATCCATTTTGGTGTCATCATCCAAAAATACTAATAGTTGCTGATTATCTCCAATTGGTGCCAAAAGTGTATAAGGATACGGATAGACTCCTGTTTGTAAAGTCTGCTCATTAAATACATTTTCCCCAGCCGCCATAAGTCTCATTGCTCCGGAAGTATTGCTTCCCTGCCAGCCTTCACGGTATTTCAAATATTCTCTGGAACTGATTTCATATCCTTCGGCGCTTTCATACAGATAATCTGTATCGGCAAACAGGGAGTTGGCATTAAAGTTCATCGAACGGCTATTATCGAACAAATCCCATGTTTTTTCGGCAATATCCCATTTAAAATCAAAAACAAGTATCTTTAAAGCCATTTGGGCGCTCAAGCTAACCTTCCCGTTTCCTGAACCGGAGGTCGTAAAGTTCATATCAAAGATTGCCGTGCCATTGATACTGATCTCTGCTCCGGTGATTTTTGCACCGACAGTTATACTCAAGGATGGTTTCACACTAAATTTGCCGTAAATCGTGAAATCACGATCCGGATTGCTGACCCCGGCGTTGGAGAAATCAATTTCACCATTTTCATTGAAATAAAATTTCTTGGAGTGATACTGCTCGATGACCATGGTTGCATTGATCTCACCGCTCAGTGAAAGTTTTATAAAGACAGTAACACCGATAGGAGTCATGATCTCAGCGGTTGTATTGAACTCGCCGCTCACTGTTGCCGACATGATCATTTCCTGGAAATAGGCGTTGCCCGTATCATCCATTTTCATTTTCAGATAAAGAGCGGTACTAAGGTCAAATTTCATATCTGCCGTCAAGCTGGCTTTTTTCTTCTCTTCATTATTAGTATCAACCGCTTTTTTGCCAGAATCAGAATGATCCGGATTTTTAGCAGCCGACTTCAGTTCCTCGGAAAAAGTCTTCTCTCCCAGTTCTTTTTCCCAACTCTTATTAAAACCAAATTTGATAATCCATCCGTCATCCGTTTCGGTCTTGTAATCATTTAATTTGCCGGCCAGCCCCAAATCAAAGGCGGCATCCATGCTTCCCACCATATCGATGACCCCGGAAACCGGAGACTTAAAGGACGACAGCAGGCTGAAAGTATCCAGGTATTTTATAAAGGTAATGCCTACCTGGTGCTCCAAATATTCCTTGCCATTTTGATCTGCAAATTGCAATGTCATGGTATCGCCCGGGACAACTCCATGTTGAGCAGGATTGAAGGTGAAGCTAAAGCCGCCCGCTTGCGGAGTTATTTCGATTGGTTCCCCCCTTTGAAATCCTTCCTTGGAATAAACCCTAAATATCGCTTTATCGGCGGATAGTCCCGGCTTAATCGCTTCAACATCGAAGCTGAATTGGAAATTGGCATCCTTGTTTTCAACTTTTGTGTTTATGATGGTTTTGCCATCTGCACCAATTCTGGGTCTGGGAACTACCTCTACATTACCATCCGTGTTTTTCTCAATGATTTTGAAATTACCAGGTACGAAGCTGTCATATTCCTTTATTACAATCGGTTCCCAGACATTGGTCTGGAGATGGCCGGTATACTTTTTATCCTTGTAATCTACGATGACGGTATGGAACTGATTGTTGATAAAATACTCATTTTCAATGCTAAAATCGCCTTTGGCATCCGTGGTAGTTTTAAAACCATCGATTAAAACTTCAATCCCGGCAAGGGGCTTCTCCTCTACGGATTTATTAAATGATCTTTCCAAAATACTGTTTCCCGCCAGTGATACTGTTCCGAATGCTTCGTTCAACATTGAGCCAGGCTCTCTTTTTTCAAAGCTGTAATATATGATCGGTTTACCATACTGGGGGATATAGTTAAAAAAGCTCCCATTTACCGGCGTTCGATTAAACAAGCCGTTATAAATTCCCAAACTTCTAATCTCCGATTCTACCAGTTTTCCATCTTGCGGGCTCTCATCGCCGGAAAAATCATTCCAAACCACTCGATAACCCTCATCAGGCACACCGCTAATGGTATACAGCTTATTTTTCAGCATTGGGTCTATGAGCAACGGCTTCATATAATTTCCGTCTTGGGCGGATTGACCTTCCTCATTGGGGAAATAGGCAACGCTTCCTTTGTCTTTGATGGCAGATTTCGGATGAACCAAAATCCGCAAAAAAGAAGGGCCATATTGAACGGTCAGATTGGAGAAGGTTTTTTGTGGATGAAAGACCAATTCATTGGGCAGGGCCGGATTGATACTAATTCCATCAATAGGCTTTAATTTGGTTGGATTGCTTCTTATGGTTTGATCGCCTGAGTCAACGGTGTAGGTATGCAAAAATCGTTCATCGTTATCTGAAGTGATGTCTCGGGTATAGATGTTGAAATGACCATGCTCATAGCCTGAAACTGCATAGCCTGTTTTTTCGGCAACCTTGTATTTCACCTCGTCCAACATACCAATTTTTATGGTTTCGCCATTAGTAAAACTATTTTGCACCATTGCGCCTTTGGCTGCATCAAAATTGAATTTAACATAAGCATTTTTGGCCTTGTAAATTGGATAAAGGACAAGCGTATTGTTATCCATCAAAACATCTTTCCTGGGAATGATCCTGCCTTTGTAATCTTTCATGTTATTGGTATAAAGATTCCTGATATTTAAGGAATCGCCCTGGACATAATAATATTTGTTGATTTCACTGTAGTCCGTCTCATTGGTAGCGGGCTCCGGTTCCGGATCCTTGGTATAATCAGCCAGTCCGCCGATCCTCTCGATTTTATAACCCCACAGATATACTTTTGCAGTATCTGTAAATTTTTCGTCAACCTTGCGGCTTAGCCAAGCTACATCGCCATCATAATAGGTTCTTTTGATCACACTCTTGTCATCCGAAAAAGCAAGACTGCCTATATACTGGGAAGAACTTTCATTATTCTGATATGATGCGGAAGAGGTCCAAATTTTTGACGTAATGTTGGCATCCACATTGTCCAGATTATCTTTGTCTGCAATCAGATTTACAGTAATGGGCGTATAGAGCAAATACACCCTGCCTAGATTAAACTCCGAATGCATGGTTTTATTCCTGGTATATGTTCCAAAGTAGATCACTTTTTGTTTTCTTTCTGTCTCGTTTAACACTCTATTTGCAGGATATATTTCGTTCCAGATGGATTGAAAGCTGCCCTGTTTAGTAAGATTATTGATATCACCTATTTGAAAATAGGAATAAAAATCTGTCCAGTATTTAGTCTTAAACCAATCCCATCCATCAATATAAGAGGTCCCTTTGGAAGGGTTGCTCCAATCCCATTTAATTACATCTACCATGGTTAAATCTACCGGCAGTGTTACTCGTCTGTGGGTATCCGTATAACCATTTATATCCAGGTAGATCCAATCCAAGCCTGGCCATTTGTATTGGCCATAGCTGTCCACTACATCTTCAAGTCCAATAGATTTGGCTTTATACCATTTACCGTTGTATTCAGTCCAGCCTGTAGTTGCCATGGGTGAAAAAGTGTTATTCTTTAAAAAAATGTTATTGCTCTCCGCCAGGGCACGAAAGTTATTGCTGTTGTTGTCCGTAGTCTCGTGAGCGGTTTTGATGGTCACCAGCGCGGATACATTTCCGTTCTCCGCTAAATTAGCGCTGTCATTGTCAAGCTTGACCCAGAACTTCAATTCCTCTTTCTTACCTTCATCAGCACCATCTAAAATTGGGATTCGCACCTTCTGACTAGCCTGTCCCGGCACAAATCTTAGCTCAGTCATAACCGGACTGTAGTCTATCTCTGGCTGTGCAGTAAGGGCTGCGGTGCCAATATTGATTAAGCCGTATCGATACAGTCCGGAGGTTCTGTTTACAGTAACCTCCGCATAAGCAGATGATGGGTCAACGGTGATCTCTTTTTCTGCTAACTCGAATTCCACTTTTTCTTTTTCTTCGTTATCCTGGATATTCATAAAACCGTTGTTTGCTTCACCCAATGAAGCTCCAACCGGATCTAAAAGCACTAATAGTACTTGCTCTTCATCCTCTGATATTTTGTCATCAATGGTATTAAACCTGATTTTTTTTATGTATTCCCCTTCGGCAAACTCCAGGACGCAAGTAATACCCGGTATGCCTTGGTAGGTTTCATTGTAGGCTTCTATTGCCGCTTTTTTTTCTTTTTCTTCTGCGCTACGCCAATCCAAGCGATCTGATTTTTTTCCTGTAAAAGCTTCTTTCGCTTCCCGCAGGCTCATTTTCTTTACGGAAGGCTCCTGCGCATTTGATTTTGACAAGGTCAGCTCTTCATATTCTGCCTCTGCTGCCAG
>CAZACF010000096.1:0-8969 GCA_964483565.1 uncultured Syntrophomonas sp.
ATTAATGGATTTTATCAAAACGATAGCATCCTCTATCTCGGTAGGATTTAACCCTGCCAGTACCTCGTCCAAAAGCAGTAATTTGGGTTTGGTGGCTAAGGCCTTGGCCATTTCCAGTCTTTTTCTTTCGGGAATGGTGAGATTTTGTGCCAGTTCATCGCGTTTGTTTTGCAAGCCGATTTTTTCCATGATCTCAGTCGCGATCCGTTTGGCCTCTTTTTCACGGGATGTGTTGACAAACGCCCCCACCATAATATTTTGCAGCACGGTCATTTTCCCGAACGGTTTCACCACCTGGAAGGTACGACCGATCCCTTTGCGGCAAACATCATACGGCTTCAGACCGGTGATTTTCTCCCCATTGAAGAAGACCTGTCCGGCAGTGGGCTGATAGACTCCTACGATCAGGTTAAAAGCGGTGGTTTTCCCTGCTCCGTTTGGCCCAATCAAACCAATTGCTTCACCCGGATATATTTTGGTATTTAGTTTATTTACGGCGGTCAGTCCACCAAAACTAATGGTTAAGTCTTTAAGCTCCAGAAGCGCCTCTTGCACCGCTCTCACCTCCTTCATTTTTGTCAGCCTGCGACCCTCGTTTTCGCCTGAACCGATCTTTCAACTCAATCAGTCCTTTGGGCTGGAAGATAATCATTAACATAACGATCAATCCGAAAATAAACAGATGCAGACCCATCAACTGACTCCCTAGATAGAAACGAATCAATTCACTGATAAAGGAGAGGGAAATCCCTCCGATTACCGGGCCAAGAACCGTACCGGCTCCGCCAACAATGGTCATGAACACCATTTGGTTGGACATAATTGCTCCCGCAATGGCGGTGGGTTCCAAATAACGAATCAAAACAGCATAGAATACCCCGCCCATGGCGGTAAAGAAGGCACTGATAGCACCCGCCATCAGTTTGTTATAACGAACATTGATTCCCATGGCAGCCGCTGCATCTTCATCTTCTCTCAGGGCGACCAAGTAATATCCAAGCTTGGAGTTTTTTATGGTCTGTGCAACAAAGATAATCAAGAACAACATGGCTAAAATAATATAGTAATAAGGTACTTTCGAGTTAAATTGAATGGCGGCGGCGGATACGCCAACCATTTTGACACTCAAGCCTTCTGCTCCGCCAACTAAGAATTGGCCCACATGTCCGGTATTGTTCAACAAAACGACTACTGCTTCGCCAATCGCCACCGTAGCCAGGGCATAATAGGCACCCCGCAGGCCAAAGGTCGGATAACCAATCACCAAACTTAATAAAACCGCAATTGTGCCACCTACAAACACCCCCAACCAGGGCGACAATCCAAAGGTATTAAACAAGATTACGGTAACATAAGCGCCTACTGCGGTATAAATACCATGACCCAACGAAAGCTGACCGGCAAATCCACCTACAATATTCCAGCAGGAAGCCAGATAGGCCCACAGAATACACATGATAATAACCTGTAAATAATAAGGTTTGGTCACGAACATAGGCAGAAGACACAGGAGAACCCCCAGTACAGCCAGGATAATATAATTCTTATTAATTCCCTTCATTCTTCTCACCTACCATTCATAGGGCGAGCCAAATATACCCGTCGGTTTGACAAACAGAACCAACAGGAACACCAGGTATACCAGCATGGCCGTTAAGGTTGCTGTCATATACTGGGCCGCTACCGATTCAATCAAACCGATAATAATGCCGCCTAAAATGGCGCCGGGCACACTACCCAATCCACCCAAAACTACAACAATAAACGCTTTGGTCATAAAGACCGCTCCCACTGAGGGATGAACATAATAAAACGGTATCAGCGCTACCGCCGCTACTGCCAGCAAGGCAGTTCCAATGCCAAAGGCAATGGCATAGGTTTTGGTAACATCAATCCCCATCAAAGCGGCCGCATTACGATCCTGACCGGTGGCTCTTAAATTACGTCCGGTCTGGGAATACTGCAAAAACATATAGAAAATGAATGCCACTACTAAAGCAATAAGCAGTCCATAAAAACGGGCCGCACTAACCGTCACGGAACCCAGCGCCAAAGTCTGACTGGAAAAACTGGTTTGTGCCATTACATAATCGGCGCCAAAAATCATCAAGCACAGATTCTCCAGCACAATGGCAAAGGCAGCCGTAAGCAAAAGTACACTGACTGGCTCGCGCACGTCTTTCTGAGCATCAAGAACTGGTTTGATCAGGAATCGTTCACTGAAATAACCGACCAAAAACATGAGCGGAGCCACAATAAGAACCAGAATATATGGACTCAGCCCGGTGACCGCCCAGAGCGTGTAGGAAACCATCATTGACAGCATGAGCAGGGCGCCTTGTGCAAAATTGATGATCTTCATAATGCCGAAAATCAGTGTCAGTCCTAAGGCGATCAGTCCATATATGGCACCCATGCTGAGACCATTCGCTACTACTGATAAAAAGCCCACTGATTATTACCCCCTTCCTCGGGAGAGAATGGGGAATGGCCGGATCAACCAGCCAGTCCCACACCTCATTACCAATTTATTTATTTCAGACCAGGATACGGCCAAACGATTTGTGAACCAGGACGGGCTTCTGCTTTCGGATAGACAGTTACACGTTCCATCTTGCCATTGACTTTTTGATACTGGCAAATAACGATCGGTGCATTGACCATTTGTCCGGTTTCATCAAACTTGGTTTGGGCAGCATACATCTGAGCAGGACCGCTTTGAAGATCAGTAGCCGCAAAAGCTTCCCGCAGTTTTTCAGAATCGGTTGAACCAGCTCTTTCCAGTGCATCTGCGATTACATACATACCCACATATGCCTTAACCGCTTCCGCGTTCATGGCATAACCATATTTTTGTTTAAACTTCTCGTTGGTTTCCTTGGAAGTCGGGCGGTTTACGTCGGGCTCCCAGGTAGAGATATCAAAGAAATTCTCACAAGCATCACCGGCCAGATTGTAGTAGGTCGGATCAGCAAATCCGCCGCTGGTACCGATAAATGCTTTGGGAGTTACTTTCTGCTCGGCAAATGTTTTGGTCAGAAGAGCAGCATCAGATACATAAGAAACCATCATGATGATATCAGGGTTGAGCTGTTTGGCTTTCAATACCACCGGTGTCAAATCAGAAGAATTGGCTGGATAGGGCTCTTTCATAACGATTTGCAGACCAGCGGCGGGCAGATATTTTTCCCAAGCTGCAACTGCGCCTTGTCCCCAGGCAGTGTTTTCATAAATCAAACCAACGGTTTTCACCGGGGTATTGTATTGTTTGGACATTTCGGTAATGAATTCAGTCTGGGCTTTATTTCTCCAACTGGTCTTTTCAGCCAGACGGAAGATATATTTGAAGCCCCGCTCAGTGATCTTATCTTCTGAAGGAACGTCTACAAAATAAGGAATTTGATAACGTTCGGCAACTTCGGTGGAAGGCATGGCCACACCACTTTGATAGCAACCGGTCAGTAAAACAACCTGTTCCTGGGTGATCAGTTTTTCTGCTTCGGTTACGCCCGTAGCGGGGTCACCTTTACTGTCTGAATAAACCATTTTTAAGGTAGCGCCATCCATGGATTTGATGCCGCCGGCAGCATTTATTTCTTCAATCGCCATATCACGAGCTTCCTGGCCAATTTTGCCCAGGGGAGCTGCAGAGCCCGACAATGGAAGGATGGTCCCCATTTTGATTTCCTTGGCGGCTTCTTTGTCAGTTCCACCGCCACCGCAACCTGCAACTAAGCTTAGCATAAATACCAATGCAACCAATAAACCAATATAACGCTTGTTTCTAAATCTCATCTCTCAAACCTCCCGATAAATTTTAACTCAATCATAACAACCATCTGCGGGGATCGTTACTCTTTCCCCTGCCTCTCCCAGCTTTAAAACGTCTTTTCTCAACTTATTAATGACCAGCCTCCTTCTCATTATTTCTACTACTTATGCAATGCAAAACAGGATCGCAAGGTATTCTGTCTTTAATGAGAGAAATAAGTGTTTTTAGCTTCTTTTCTTATTTCTGCTCTAAAATCAGGATGGGCAATATTAATCAGTGCTTCCATTCTTTCCTTGACGGTTTTGCCTTTCATGGAGGCAACTCCGTATTCGGTTACAATATAATCGGTATCATGCCGCGAGGTAGTTACCGCCGAACCTTTGGCCAATACTGCCACAATGCGGCTGGTCTTGCCCTTTTGGGCGGTTGAAGGAAAAGCAATGATCGATTTACCACCCACCGAACGGGCTGCTCCTCTGACAAAGTCAACTTGTCCGCCCACCCCGCTGAATTGCATAGGTCCCAAGGTGTCTGCCGCCACCTGACCCAGTACATCTACTTCCAGCGCTGAGTTAATCGCAGTCATGCGATAATTCTGGGCAACCACCCAGGGATCATTGACATAATCTTCAGGATATAAATTGATAGCATGATTGTCATGCATCCAATCATAAAGTTTGGGCGTACCCATGATAAAGTTGGAAATCACTTTGTTGGGATGCAACGTTTTTTTCTTGCCATTAATGACTCCCGCCTCCACCAGATCTCTGACTCCATCGGAAAACAACTCGGTATGCACACCCAGGTCATTTTTATCATGAAGAAAACCCAGGATGGCATCCGGGATTGAGCCGATGCCAAGCTGCAGCGTAGCACCGTCCTCGATTAGAGAAGCAACATTCATCCCGATTTGTTTTTCTGCCGGGCCAATCACCGGACGCTCCAAAACGATCAGTGGTTCCTCGGCTGGCGCAAAATAATCGATCTCACTGACATGTAACAAGGTGTCGCCGTACGTACGCGGCATATTGGGATTAACCTGAGCAATCACGGTTTGGGCTGCTCGGGCCGCCTGAATGGTGTAATCAATCGATATACCTAATGAACAGTAGCCATGATTGTCCGGCGGTGTAATTGATATCAAAGCAACATCGACTGGAATTTTTCCACTCAGGAATAAGCCTGGTATTTCGCTAATAAAGCTGGGGGTAAAATCTGCTCGTCCATCGGCAATCGCCTTTCTGGTGGGCGCACTGCCAAACAGCGAATTTAATTTGAAATGACCTTGCATTTCCGGATTTACATACGACGATTCACCCATCGCAACCCGCTGTATAATTTCAACATTTTCGAGTTCCTGCGCTCTGGCAACCAGTGCGCGTGTCAAGGCCTGTGGTTCTCCACAGGCATGTCCCAGTACTACGCGATCTCCTGATTTAATTGCTTTTACTGCTTCCGCAGGGGTTCTGATATGATCACTGTAGTAAGTTTTCCAATCTAACACTTTCCCTGCTCCTTTCCTAAGGTTTCTAAAATATATTTACGCAAACAACATGCCAACCAACTGAAACCGGCTCGGTTCAATTTGGAATCTTTTTAAAAACCGATTATATTGCTATCTTTGCTATTTTGAAAGAAATTGATACATAAAAATACGTTCGGTTTTTTTTGTTTTCTCCATCACTTCGAACCGTTTATGTTTCGCCCTTGTGATATTTTTTTCAAAATACCTTTCTAAATCGACGTTCTTCGAGGTGATTCATTTCTGGTTCCATTTATTTTATCGATTCATATCCGGTTCATTTGATGTAACCGCAATCTATAGGCCTTTTTGTATTATTTCAAGTTTGTCGCTGCAAAATAGTATCGCTTTTATGATTTGCAGAAGTCATATCTTCCAGTTTTTTTGTATTGCTTCATTTATTAAACGTGGTTAAATATATATCTGCAGACGGTTATCGCATAGCTTGGCTGATTGTCATCCGCAATATTTTTGCCGTATGATTTTTGGCACTGATTTTGCATTATGATTAGTGTAAATAGGGTATTTGTATTATTAACAGATCGATACAAATTTTTTACTACTATTGTTTTGACAATGATTTAGAAAGGCGGGAATAGAAAATGGCATTAAAGACTGCTCAAGAGTACGTCGACAGTTTGCGCAAGCAAAACCTCAATATCTATATGTTTGGAGAAAAGGTTGAAAACTATGTCGACCATCCTATTATCAGGCCTTCTATAAATGCGATGGCTATGACTTATAAGCTGGCCGAAGAACCTGAATACGAAGATCTGATAACGGTAACCTCCAGCCTCACCGGAGAAAAAATTAACCGCTTTACCCATTTGCACCAGAGTGCAGACGATCTGCGCAATAAGGTGAAAATGCAACGCTTGCTGGGCCAGAAAACTGGCTGCTGTTTTCAGCGTTGTGTAGGCATGGATGCCTTCAATGCGGTTTTCAGCACAACCTTTGAATTGGATGCCAAACACGGTACCGATTATCATGAAAGGTTCAAGAAATTTTTGACCTATGTTCAGCAAAACGACCTGGCGGTAGACGGATGCATGACTGATGCCCGAGGAGACCGTTCCAAATCTCCCGGACAGCAGCTTGACCCAGATGCTTATCTGCATGTAGTAGAAAGACGTGAAGACGGTATTGTAATTCGGGGATGCAAATTACACCAGACTGGTATGGTCAATTCCCATGAAATTCTAGTTATGCCCAACAATTCTTTGAAAGACGACGAAGGTGATTGGGCAGTTTGTTGCGCCGTTCCGACTGAAGCTCCTGGCATCATTTATGTATATGGCCGGCAGTCCTGCGATACACGCAAACTGGAGCCCAGTAACATTGACGTAGGCAATATCAATTTTGGTGGTCAGGAAGTTATGACCATCTTTGATAATGTATTTGTGCCTTGGGAACGGGTTTTCATGAACGGTGAAACTGATTTCACCACCATGCTGGTGGAACGCTTTGCCGGCTATCATCGCCAAAGCTATGGGGGATGCAAAGTAGGAACCGGTGACACCTTGATCGGCGCAGCCAAAGCAATTGCCGACTATAATGGCGCCGCCAAGGCTTCTCATGTCAAGGACAAAATTGTAGAAATGTGCCATCTAAATGAAACCCTTTTTGCTTGTGGCATTGCTTGTTCTGCGGAGGGACGCAAAACTGCTTCCGGTAACTATATGATCGATCTCTTGCTGGCCAATGTCTGCAAACAGAATGTAACCCGTTTCCCCTATGAGATCGCTCGTATTGCGCAGGATCTGGCTGGTGGTTCACTGGTAACCATGCCTTCCGCCCAGGATTTTGATCATCCGGAAATCGGTGCTTTCGTCAAGAAATATATGCAGGGAGCCGGCGACGATACTGCGGAAAAACGTCAGCGCTTGTTAAGATTGATTGAAAATATAACCATGGGTTGCGGTGCTGTTGCTTATCTGACTGAATCCATGCACGGAGCAGGTTCACCGCAGGCACAACGAATCATGATTGCCAGATTGGTTGATCTGGAGCATCGCAAGGAATTGGCAGAAAAGCTTTGTGGTATTCAAGAAAATAGCGATATCGATTGGCAATAATACAATGAGACAGGTACTGCTAAAGTACTGCGGGGGCTGCAATCCTGATATCAATCGTTCCAAAATCATTGCTGAAGTCAAACGCGGCCTTCCACCTGATGTTGAATTAGTCAGCAAAGCTGCCGAAGAAGTAGCGGAGGTGGGGATTATGATGTCCGGTTGTTCAACAACTTGTTTGGATCGCGAAGATGTACGTAAATCCGCTCAACAGTGGATCGTCGTAGGAGGAAACAACCTCAATTATTTTCCGGTTGAAAACGACCAGCTCGCCGACCAGATTATAAAGAAAATACTTGCCTGTCTGCCATCTGCGAGTAAATAAGACTGCTTGCATTCTCGATGGAGCAGATTAAAACAAATATATAAAAAGACCCCCTATAGCAGAATAAGTATACTGCCGTAGGGGGTTGTTTTTCTGACGGTCATGGCCGCAAGCGGCCATTTATGTGGTTTTGTTCTCCTGATGCCAAGCAAACTGTTAAGGGGTTTTATCACTCTTAATCACCACCATCACAGATTGGTCCTGGCATTATAATGTTGCAATCACAACCAGAATTTAGCGTCCCTTGAATACCGGGGGCCGTTTCTCATAAAAAGCGGCAATCGCTTCTTTTTGATCTTCGGTGCCGCAACAGTAAGTAGTTTGAGCTTGTTCAAAGAGGAGTCCCCCTCTGACGCTGCTATCGACGGCCATATTGATCCCTTTTTTGGCCATCTTAACTGCTACCGGCGGCAGAGATGCCAGTTTATTGGCATACTTCATGGCGGTTGGCATTAATTTTTCCGGTTCAGCAATAATCTCAACCAACCCGATCGATTTAGCTTCGGCGGCATCAATCTCGTCGCAGCACATGATCATCCGTTTAGCCTGACCTGAACCGACCAATTTTGTCATGCGGGTAGTACCGCCCATGTCTGGTGCAAGTCCGAAACGAACTTCCGGAATGGAGAAGCGCGCATTAGAAGCAGCCACGCGGATATCGCAAGCCAGAATGAGTTCCACCGCCGACCCATAACAAAGTCCCTGAATTGCAGCTACTACCGGAACAGAGATTTCTTCCCAGAAAGAATAGACGGACTGCGCCCAAGGAACCGATTTGAAGACGTATTCGGAATTAAATGTGTTCAAATCCTTGAGGTCAATTCCAGCCGAAAAATGATCACCCTTGGCGCTGATCACAATTGCTCCAAGATCATCCATTTCCATAATTTCCTGACCAGCCAACAAGATTTCCCGCCATACATCCGGACCAAATGTATTGAATTTCTCTGCGCGATTGATGGTTAGGGAGGCAATCTTGCCCTCTTTGTCAACCAATAAATGTTTGTATTCTCCCACGCTGACAACCTCCTTCTTTTATAGGTTTTCTTTAAATATATCATTCCGATATATACATTATAATTCCAACTTTTTTTACAGTCAATTAGCAACATCACTCTATATATAACATTTACCTACAATAATTAGCAACATCACTCTAGACCTTTATCCACAATTAAATTGCCCCCCTGTCCGCCGACAGAGGGGCAATTCTTGGTGCCTTTGAATCAAATAGGGTGTTTTTAATTAAGGAATGCTTTTATAAACAGATTATTGCAT
>CAZACF010000097.1:0-8898 GCA_964483565.1 uncultured Syntrophomonas sp.
CACCCTGATAAATGGGATCATGGACCGAGCCCAACAAAGGATTGGTCGATTCACGCGGGTCCCAGCGCAAAGTGCTGCCATCTACTTCGATAAAAGGTGCATTGGTCTTGAAAGCACTCTGGGGACTGGTTCTGGCCATCTCCAGGGCCAGGCGCGCACAGCTGGTTTTGCCTACTCCGGGTGGCCCGTAAAGCAGGATATGCTGTGGCCAGGGCGAATTCAATTTGGACACCAATGCCTTGACGGCCTGTTCCTGTCCCACTAGTTCATCCATGGAGCCCGGTCTGAGCAGATTTAAGGCAGAGCGGTTCAGGCCGTTGTGTTCCATGATCTCCAATTGCCCCAATTTCTTTAGGGTACGGGCATTTTCACAGCTTTTACCGGTTTCCCTGATGACTTTTTTACGGATATCTTGTATATATTCCGTGTAATTTTGTTCCATCAGTTCCTGTACGCGCTGCTCCAACTGCTGGGCCACCAGTTGCCGGGCCGACTGCTCGGCAATCATTTCCTCCAGTTCCTGCAACATCTGCACCCCTGTTCTGTCAGCGGGGAGCACGGTGATGGTGGGGTCTTCATGCAGTATTCTATGTAAGGCCAGGATTTGGTCTTCTTCCCGTTCGGAGTGGAGCAGTTCGATGGCGTCCAGCTTGCTGGCGCGGATAATAAATTCCTGACTGCCGTATAATTTTTCCGTCTGACTGATCAAGGTAACGATTTTAGGATTCAGGCTGCTGGTTGGTTCGGGCTGCGATTGCTTGCGTTTTAATTGCTTGAACATTGGCTGCTTCAATTGGCTTTTCCTCCTGGATTTATTCAGCGCTGACGATCAGTTTCATTTCGGCTTGAATGGCCGGATAAATTTTTATTCTAAAGCTGTATTCGCCCAGATGTTTAATCGGCTCCATCAGTTCAATTTTCTTTTTGTCGATCTTGACGCCAAATTTTTTCGTCAAGGCCTCAGCGATCTCCTGGCTGGTAACTGCACCAAAAAGTTTGTCATTGCTGCCGGTTTTGGCCTTGAGCTCGATCGTCTGGCCATCGATTTTGGCTTTGACTTGTTCGGCCTGGTGTTTTTCTTTGTCCTTCTGTTTGGCATCGTGCGCTTTTTTCTCTTCAATTTCTTTTAATCTGGTTTTGCTGGCTTCTTCGGCCAGGCCTTGGGGAATTAGATAATTACGGGCATAACCGTCTGATACTTCGATGACCTGTCCTTTGACACCCTGTTTCTTGACATCCTGGGTAAGAATGACTTTCATTGAATCCCCTCCTTTTTTCTGCGAACTTTTCTATAGTCTAATAATGAATCAAACAAGCCTGTTAAGCCAATGAAAATAATGGTTGGTACGGAAAAGAACAGGCCCATTATAACTAGCAGGGCCACCATCCATCCTCTGCTTTTAGGCGGACGCCGCTGCAGCCAGTAAACAACCGCCGCCAAACCATAAAAGACGGCTATGGGAAACACGATTGCCAAGATATTGGCTCCACTATAGTAGAGCCAGTTCATCTGATCACGGCCCAGCAGCCAGCAGGCCAGACCAGCAATCACCACCCAGGTAAACTGCCAGGGCATGATTTCTTCATAAAAAGGTTTCCGCTCCAGCCCGGGTAATTGCTTTTTGCGGTACAGCAGTGAACTTCCATATATGATCAGGAATACGGCCAACAATGCCTGTAAGCTTAACAAGGCCGGAGTAAAAACGAGCAGTAAATGGGCCAGATTGGTATAGGCTTGTTTTATTTCTGCACTGCTGATACCGCGTTGCTCATAATACTGCACAAAGCCTGACTGCTCAGCCCAGGCGAAACTGTTATCCGCGGCTAGATTTATCCCGGATTTGACCTCTTCTATTCCCTCATTGCCAAGATACGCATAGCTTATCCCCAGATACAAGAGCACGCTTACCAGCGCCGCCAGCATGGCTGCGCCCAAAACAACGTGATAGGATTTTTTCCTTTTCAGACCAATGGCCGCGGTCAGGACCGGAACGGCATAAAAAATCAGCAGATCAAGGATCCACCCACTGCCGCCCAACAGCAGCAAAAACAAAAAGTTGCTGCCCACCAGCGCCAGCAACTGTCCAAAACCCATGTATGCCGCGCCTAATAGTATGGCTATGCCCCAGATCACTGCCCAAATAAATATGCCCCCCGGCCATATGTGAATAGCCAAACAGGCCGCGAATGCAATTAATAATGGTATCAAACCGGCTGGCAAATAATCACCTCGTTTTGCTCTCCTTGCGGTTAAAATACTTTTTTAGTTCCGTCAAATCTCCATGCATTTGCTCTACCTCACGGACTTCGTTGATCGTGCTGTTGATTTTATGCATGATATTCATGTCGATTGATTGATAATGAATCCCTGCTCTTCTGCCTAAAACATAGCAGGTAATAATGATATTGGACAAAGCATCGGCAGCGGCTTCACTGCTTGTTTTAAGCAAAGATTTGTATAATAAACCCACCGATTCTGCCAGTTCCGCCTTGAGCCATTCGATTACTTTGAGATTTGATTCATGGTCCACCTGATTGATTTTACTGTCCAAAAAAGACACCTCCATTGGGTATCATTTCTGTATGTGGCGATCGAAATCCTGCTTGTAAAATTCGCAGTTATTTCCGGGCGCACGTAAAAAAAGCCCTCCTACAACGCAGGAGGGCTTTTTCCAATGTTTTATTCCTGGGTATAGGGCATTAAGGCCATGATCCGAGCTCTTTTGATAGACACGGTCAGCTGACGCTGATGAACGGCGCAGTTGCCGGTAATTCTGCGGGGCAGGATCTTGCCTCTTTCGGTGACATAGCGACGCAGTTTGACCAAGTCCTTGTAATCTATGCTTTCGATTTTGTCAGCGCAGAAATTGCACTGGCGTCTTTTTTTCCTCTTGTCCTTTTTCAAGTTGCAAACCTCCTTCTGCTAAGCTGCTAAAAGGGGATGTCATCTTCTTCGGGTTTGTCAATAATATCGATGTCTTCGAGGCGAACCTCACGGCCCAGATCGTCCCAACCATCTGAATCTTTTTTCCCGGCGGCAGCGGGATGACCACCCTGGCTTGTCCCTTGTTTGTCCAGGAACTTCAGGTCATCGGAGACTACTTCGGTAACTTTCCTTTTTTGCCCGTCTTGGGCTTCATAGGTACGCACCTGTATTCTGCCTTCTACCATCATCAGGCGGCCTTTGCTGCCATAGTTGGCGCAATACTCAGCTTGCTGCCTCCAGGCAACCACATCGATAAAATCGGTTTCCTCCCGGTTGAATTTGCGGTTAATGGCCAAGCTGAACGAAGCTACCGCGGTTCCATTGGTCGTGTATCTCAATTCCGGGTCACGCGTTAAACGGCCCACCAGAATAACCCGATTATAATTCATAAAGAGACCCCCTTATAAACCGGTTTCCTTCAACCTATTTTTCGTCTTTGCGAATGATAATGTGGCGTAACAGGCTGTCGGATATCTTGATAACCCGGTCCAGTTCAGTAACTGTTTCGGGTTTGCCTTTGAAATTCCACAAGACATAGATACCCTCTGAATAGTCTTCTATCCTGTACGCCATGCGCTTTTTGCCCCAACCTGGTACTTCGTTTCCAAACTCACCGCCAAAATCATCGATGATCTTGTGCAGTTTTGCTTTAACTTCAGCCAAAGCTTCGTCAGTCAGATCAGGCTTGATGATAAACATCATTTCGTAATCGCGCATTTTTACACCTCCTCCCTCTGGACTAAACTCGTTTACACGAGTAATGGCCCCGAAATCAATCCGGGGCAGGGACTTCCATTGATTATAGCAGTCTTGATAATGAGATGCAATGCTTTTGCCATATTATTTAACATTAATTTACATTATACGTGCTCACAGTTTTCCTCTGATCAACAGGGTTTTTAATTCGCTGATCGGTTTTTCAATGATGCAAATCTCGTTGAAGAGGGCCTTCAATATGGCTATGGGCTGATGCTCCTCATCATATTTAAAGCCTATGATGCAGAATTGTTCTTGCTTGCGGGAATTCTTGATAGTGACCAGATCCCCGGCAGAAAACTGTTTGTCAATCACTTTCAGCTTCACCGTTACACCCCCTTGGCCGGCATCCGTTGTGCTACAGTATATGCACGCCAGCCATGGTCGGTGCAGGGAACAAAGGCCGGCTCTTTCCTAGTTCTCCGCCGAGGTTGGTCTGGTCTCCACCACTTTAATCAATTTGCGTTCAAATTCGCTGCGGGGCAGCATGACGATCCGACCGCATCCCTGACATTTAATTTTAATGTCGGCTCCCATGCGGGTTACTTCCCAGTTGTAGCTGCCGCAGGGATGCTGTTTTTTCATGCGCACAATGTCGCCCAGGTTAAATGACTTCCTCTCCATCTCTTCCCCCCAAACCGATCTGCATCCTTTATTTGGGTTGCTTTATCTCCGTTCGCTCGAGAATGTGTATCGGCGCAAATGGCTGCGCCAATACCCTGCCGACCAGGCTGACTTTTACTTGTCTTTCGCCCATCCGTTGTAAGAACTCCTGCTCCGCCTCGGCCGGCACTGCCATCAGCAAGCCTCCGGAGGTCTCTGGACAGAACAACAATTCCCGGAGGTCAGGGTCGATCTCATCTAGATAGCTTACCTTGTCAGCCAAATAATCACGGTTGTTGTAAGCTCCGGCTGGAATTAAGCCCAAACCGGCATAGCTAAACACCCCGGACATAAAGGGAACCATCTGGGTATAGACTTCCACCTCGACATTACTGGCCGCTGCCATTTCATATAAATGTCCTAAAAATCCGAAGCCGGTTACATCGGTGGCTGCTTTGATGCCGCATTGCTGCATGACTTGGCTGGCCGCCTGGTTTAGGGTGGTCATCCAACCCACGGCTTCCTCTGCATGGGGGGCTTCCACCATTTCCGCTTTAATCGCGGTGGTAATCACCCCGTTGCCAATCGGTTTACTCAGATAGAGCCGGTCTCCGGGACGCGCTGCGCTGTTGCTGATGATTTGATCGGGATGGATGAGACCGGTGACAGACAGACCATATTTGGGCTCGTTGTCATCCACCGTATGTCCGCCTACCAGCAAAGCACCGGCTTCTTTAATTTTTGCCAGACCGCCTTCCAGGATCTGCGCCAGGATAGACATTTCTTCACACTCCGGAAAACAAACCACATTCATCGCCAGCAGTGGTTGGCCTCCCATGGCATAAATATCGTTGATGGCATTGGTAGCCGCGATCTGCCCGAAAATATAGGGATCATCCACCATGGGCGTAAAGAAATCCAAGGTCTGAATAAGGGCTGTTTCTTCACTCAGCTTGTACACCCCGGCATCGTCACGGGTATGCAGTCCCACCAGCAAAGCTGGATGCTGCGGTACGACCAATCCTTTTAATGCTTTTTCCAAGGCCCCCGGCCCGATTTTGGCTCCTCAACCGGCTGCCCGCACCATTTCAGTAAGCCTTTTCCCCTCACCCATTACCTGTCACCTCCTCGCTCACCGCGTATCTTTATATGTGATTCTGTAAAAAAGCCCGATACCCTTTGTAGGACATGTAAATATCGGCTTTGCTGGCCACTTCAAAAGGAGAATGCATACCCAGCAGGGCGACCCCACAGTCCACTACTTCCATACCGTAACGGGCGATATATTGGGCTACGGTGCCGCCCCCGCCAATATCAACTTTGCCAAGCTCGCCAACCTGCCACACCACTCCGGCATCATCGAAGATCTTGCGGATCTGGGCCATAAATTCCGGGTTGGCATCGTTGGAATCATATTTCCCGCGTGAGCCGGTATATTTCGTCAATACGACTCCCCGGGACAGGAAGCTGCAATTCATTTTTTCAAATACTTCCGGATAGTTGGGGTCCACTGCGGCGTTTACGTCTGCCGATATGGCCGCCGAATTGGCCAAAGCCTGGCGCAAACTGAAGTAATCACCCTGGCCGGCTTTGTGCATTAATTCCGCAAAGACGTTTTCGATCAGCAGCGACTGTAAACCGGTGTTGCCGGAGCTACCGATCTCTTCTTTGTCTACAAACAGGCACAGGGCGGTTTTTTCGGGTTTTTCCAATGCAAGCATGGCCTGCAGGGAAGCATAGGCACTAACCCGGTCATCCTGACCATAGGCAGCAATCATACTGCGATCCAGGCCCAGCTCCCGGGCCGAAAATGCTGGTACAAACTGCAATTCTGCGCTGGTAAAATCATCTTCTTCAATATCATATTGATCCTTCAGGATATTCAACACTTGGGCTTTTATAGCTTCATCGTCTTTGCTGTTCAGAGGCCGGCTTCCCATCAGGGCATTTAGGTTTTCTCCATGGATGGCATCAGCCATTTTTTTCTCCATCTGATCCTTGGCCAGATGGGGCAGTAAATCAGCAATGGTAAACACCGGATCATCCGCTTTTTCGCCAATGCAGATATCGATAATGCGGCCATCCTTTTTTACCACCACCCCATGCAGGGCCAGAGGTATGGCCAGCCATTGGTATTTCTTGATTCCTCCATAATAGTGAGTCTTGAACAAAGCCATTCCATCCGCTTCATAAGCAGGACGGGGCTTGAGATCCAAACGCGGGGAATCGATATGGGAGGCGATCAAATTAGCACCGTTTTCCAGCGGCTGTTTACCGATCACGACCAGCGCAGCCACTTTGGATTTTAATTTGATCATTAATTTGTCCCCAGGTTTTACTTTTTTGACCTGCTCAAGATCTTTAAACCCCTTGCTGAGAGCCTCTGTGCTGATATAAGCAACCGCCTCCCGTTCCGTCTTGACCCGGGTGAGGAAATCGATATATCCGGCGTTAAACTTATCGCTGAATTTTATCTCATTGGCATTCATTCGGCTCCAGCTATCCTCAGTTTTCTTTTTATTTTTTTCAGCCATTAACCTGCTCCTTTCAAGCTTCAATATATTATTCCTAATTTCTCAATCCAGCCGGTAAACTATGCACCAATCCCCATCAGCTTTTCCAGGTTGATAAAAATTAGGTTCAAATACGGCACCAATAAAGAATGATCAATAACTGCCCCCGCTTTCATCAAACCTTTGACTCCCATGGCAGCGCCTTTTTCAATAAAAGGGTAAAATATCCCCAATAACACTGCCATGATCAGCAGATCTTTGGCGGCTGTTATGATCATTCCGGCCAGATGGTTGGCACCGCCCAAAGCACCCCGGTGTAAGGAGTTTTCCAATAAGCCCATCAATAACAACAATCCCTTGCTGACGAGCAAATACAGTAGCAGAAAAGCAATTATGCTCAAAATCATATACGCCAGACTGGTCAGTTCATTCTTGATAAAAGGCAAAGCGTGCAGCGATAGTACGAATTTACCGAACACGGGCTGCGGCATTTTCTCCGCCATCACCTGTACCAGCATGGTTTGCAGGCCATATTCTTTTTCCAGATAGATCGCCAAATCATCACGGTAAATAATCGCTGCGGCCAGGGCGGCCAAACTGCTCCCCAATCCTCCCAAGACGCTTAAAAGACCGCGTTTGTATCCTATCAGGGCACTGATGCCAAGCAAAACCAGCAGCACTAAGTCCAGACTATTCATCATCTCTCCTCGTTGACTGATTATTTACATATTTACTGATATCGGCTACCTGATTATCTTCTAGATTATCATATTTCACTGATCTGTGTTATAATATCCAATTCCTGCTATGATAAGGTTTATGCTACACTATAATAGGCATGTAGAAAGAAAGACGGGGAACGAAGTAAGTGATGGAATATTTGACTGTGTTGAACAGTTATGTTCAACATTTTGGAGCTTGGGCCCCTGCTGTAGCTTTTATCCTTTTTGTGATCCAAGCAGCTGTACCGGTATTTCCTTATCTTGTTCTGGCAGCCGGCGGCGGCATGATTTTTGGTTTAAAGATCGGTGTCACACTGGCCTGGTCGGGTGCATTGGTGGGAGCTTTAATCAATTACTGGTTCTGTCGCTTGGTTGGATATGAGACTGTATCCCGCTGGCTATACAAGCGTTATCGATATGACGTTAATAACAGCCCTGCTTCAACTGCCTTTTGGAGCATTGTCATTTCCCTGATGATTCCGTTTGTCCCCTCACCGTTGGTCAATGCTGCGGCTGCTTTTGGCGGAGTATCCTTTGGTAATTTTATCCTGGCCGTAGCGATTGGCAAAATTCCCACCGCCGTTTTATATACCGGGCTGGGTCTGGCACTGTTTAAAGCCCGGGAAGTCAACACCATCCTGCTGATTATTGCTGCCGTCATCATTGTGATGCTGGGATTAAGAAAGCTGGTGCAAAATTACTCCGCCCGGCAAAAGCTGAAACTAATCGGACCGGTACCCTCCGCCAAGGAGAAATGTCTGATCGCCAAGCAGCGTAAAGAAATATAGCAACACCGTGAAATAACAGAGGTATATTTTTACCCTCCGCAAGTTAAAACTAATCAAAAAAGGAGGGATGAATCATGACCCTGCTGGGAGATCCTTTTGTAGCCAATGTTTCCAAGCAGATCAATACGCAGGAACTATTACAGGCGCTACGTGTAGATATAGCCGGTGAGTGGGAAGCCATCATCGGGTATGAAGCCCATGCCATGGCAACGGATGATGAGCGCGTCAAAAAAGTTCTCTATCATATTGCCAATGAAGAAAGGCATCATGTGGGCGAACTACAGCAATTACTTTTTATGCTCAATCCCGGAGAAGCTGATCATATGACGAAGGGACAACAGGCGATAGAGCAGCAGCAAAATCAGAATTTCCAGGCACCCATGCAGTAAATGCAGCAATGACAGAGTAAACTCGAAAGTCCGGCTGTTTGCAAGCAATCCCTTGGCAAACAGCCTTTTATTATGTAACAAATAGGTTCCCGGAACCCGCAAGCAATCTTTGATTGCGTCGGCGGGTGGGGTTCTTATTGC
>CAZACF010000098.1:0-6375 GCA_964483565.1 uncultured Syntrophomonas sp.
AGCAGGATCAATCCCTTCAGCAACAAGGCAAAAGCAATATTTTGCTTGATAATAGCAAGCGTTTGGCGGCTTAACTGGATCGTATAAGATAGTTGGTTCAGATCATCAGACATCAAGGCAATATCAGCTGTTTCCAGCGCGGCATCAGTTCCTGCCACCCCCATGGCAATGCCTACAGTTGATATTGCCATAGCGGGTGCGTCATTAACCCCATCCCCTACCATGGCTGCTTTACCGTTTTGTTTCAATAAATCTCTAATCGCCTCAACCTTGTCCTCCGGTAACAAATCTGCCTTGAAATGCTCAAGACCTGCCTGAGCGGCAATCGCCTGGGCAGTAGCCTGATTGTCCCCAGTCAGCATAATTATTTTTTTTATACCGTTTTTTTTCAGTCTTTTAATCGCTTCCCTGCTATTGTTTCTCAAAACATCGGCGACTGCCAGCAAACCGAGCAATTTTTCCTCATCAGCCAGAATCATTACGGTTTTTCCTTCCATTTGCAGCCGGTTGGTCATCTCCTGAACATTGCGGTTGGCCATTATGCTTTCAGAAAAGAGTTTTTCATTGCCTATCTTATAATTAATTCCATTCACTTCTCCCCCAGCTCCTTTACCAGGGATCGCCTCAAAGTTGGCTACAACTGGGATATCCAGGTTATTTTGCTGAGCCCAGGCAATGATGCCCTCTCCCAAAGGATGTTCAGATCGAGATTCTATGGCTGCGGCAATTGAAACGATGTAATTGTCAGTATAACCATTTAGAGGAATTACATCAGTCACTTGTGGTTTTCCCTCAGTCAAGGTTCCGGTTTTATCAAAGGCAATTACCGACAAAGCACCTGCTTCTTCGAGATACATGCCTCCTTTGATCAGAACGCCACTGTTGGCAGCACTGCCAATCGCTGATACGATTGCCACAGGAGTTGAAATTACCAATGCACAAGGACACGCAACCAATAACATGCCCAGTGCTTCATAAAACCATTTTTCAAATGGCTGGGCAAAAACCAAGGTCGGTACAACTGCTACCAGAATTGCAGCAACAATAACCGCCGGCGTATAGTACTTGGCAAACCGATCCACAAACTGTTGTGAAGGCGCCCGTTGTGCCTGGGCTTCCTCTACCATGGCAATGACCCTTGAAAGAGTATTATCCTTGGCAAGTTTGGTGATCTCTACATCCAAAGCTCCGTGCTGATTGATCGTCCCGGCATAAACGATATCACCAGGATGTTTGTCAATCGGGATAGATTCCCCGGTGATGGGTGCCTGATTGACGGACGAAAATCCGCTCATAACTTTCCCGTCCATAGGAATCTTTTCTCCCGGTCGAACCAGCATTAAATCCCCTATTCTTAGTTTCTCAACCGGAAGCCGGACAACCTGACCATCTCTTTTTATAAGTGCTTCATTAGGGGCCAGCTCCATCAAGGAACGAATGGAATGTCTGGTTTTATCCAAGGTATATCCTTGTAAAGCATTGCCGAAGGCAAACAGGAATACTACTACGGCTGCTTCTTCAAACTGACCGATGGCGACGGCACCAATAACCGCAATTATCATCAGAAAATTCATATCCAGTTCGTGGGCCGTCAGCAGAATAGATAAACCTTTACGAGCCGGTAAATATCCGCCCAACAGGATTCCGAGCGTAAACAGTATATCAACGGTAAACTCCGACGTTCCCAACAGTTTGGCACTAACACCAATCAACAGCAAAACCAGCGATAGTAAGGACGGCATGGCATATTGATTGGTTTTCCAAATGGAATCGGATGTCCCATAGGCAGTCTGATCCTCTTTCAGCATGCCCTTGTAACCCATCTTTTCAATAACCTCAAGAATTTCCTGGATTGGGCCGTAATGAGCAACCGTCATACGGGAAGATGCAAAATTAACCACAGCCTTATTAACCCCGGGGACTTTCTGGATTCTCTTTTCCAATTTGGCAGCACAATCCGCACAATCCATTCCAAAAATAATAATATCACTATTAAAAACAGCCCCGACAGCGTTATTATTTGTATGCTGTGTTTGGTTATCCAAAGCAAATAATTGATCCAAATCTATTCTAATCGTTTCATTCATGACCATAGCCTCCACAAAAATTCGCTTATCAAATCATCATTCGGTTACATGTTCAAGCCCCTGCGCAAATAAATTCTCAATATGCGTATCATCAAGAGAGTAGTACAAAATTTTTCCCTCGCGGCGAAATTTAACCAGCTTCAGTGTGCGCAATATTCGCAACTGATGCGATACAGCCGAATCACTTGCGCCGATTACTGCAGCAATATCGCAAACACATAATTCACGTTTCATCAACGCAAAAAGGATTTTCGTCCGGGTAGGATCACCCAGGGCTTTAAATAATTCAGCCAAGGAAAGTGCGGTTTTTTCATCGATCATAATTTCCTTAACCGCGGCTACTGCTTCTTCATGAATACAATTAATATCACAGCGGTCAGTTTCTTTTAACATCAGTCAGCCCTCCCAGCATTCAATATATGAATAGATGTTCATGTGTTAAATATATCACCAACCTATAAGAATAACAATCACATAATTTGTTAATCGGATGATGGGAGGATTTTTCTTATTCAAAAGAAAGCGCAGTTCTCACTTAATGACCGGCAGTAACTCACACAATCAGGCGCAAGGTGAGCATCATAGAGAGTAAAGATGTTTACCCGTCAACGGGTCGAGGCTGTATGTATTGCACATCTCATTGAGGATTTGAATATTTGTCAGACCAACATTCATTACCGTATCATTACCACCATAATAGATAGCGACCGTATCTTCCTTGGCAATGAATGCCCCACAACTGAACACCACATTGGGCACATGGATATAATCATTGTCTCCTATCAGGCAATCCCTTGCAGCGGGCATTAATAACGGTTTAGCACTTACCCGAAGTTTACCAGGGTTGGTTGGATCCTCCAGATCATGGAAGGCTACCCCCAGGGTATAAGGATTGCCAGCCATGGTCGATCGCACACCATGAAATATATTCAGCCATCCATATCGAGTTCTGATAGGCGGAGCGCCAGGTCCAATCTTGGCCTGGAATGAGCCCGGTCCGAAACCGCTTCTCATAATTACCTGGCCGATTTCCCATGGACCGGTGGGATCCGGAGCAAACCCGGTACATATTTCTGCAAATGAGCCGCCCATATGGCCTGATCCTGAAACTTCCTGGTTTTTGTCGTTGGGACGCAGCAATGCCAGCCAGTTTTTCTTTTGATCAGGTTCAGGAAATATCACAACATTACGCATATCTTGTTTGAACATGGGACCATGGCGAACCACTGTCTTAAAGTCCCTGGTTACTGCTATCATAACTTTGACTTGGTCAGGAATCTGTTCATGATAACCACTGTAAGTCAATGCATATAATCCGCTTCCCAACGGATTAACCCGTATGTCTTCTACACCGCCGGCCTCAGATTCGATGACAGCAGCGATGTCGACACCCTTGGCAAACAGATCTTTTTCAGTGGCAGGTAACAAGAATGGTCGGGGCTCAACTTGCCAGCCATTAATGCCATTGTTACTTACAGCCTTTCCAATGATACTTCGTCCATCCGCAATATGGGAACGAAACAGCATAATTATTTGTGTATGGCCATCTGCACCTGTCACTTTGGCTATTCCGGCATTATGAACCGTATAAGTGTATAAACGAGCATTGTTACACCAGATTTGATTGACGTCATGGCATGTCAATATAGGGTTGCCAGGGTAACGCAAAACGGGTTCATTAATGGTTACCGTTCCTGCAAATCCATTCCACTCAACCTGCGCTTGCGTGCAGCTCATTACCGTGCTCCTTTTTTGACATGGGTGACGAGAAAGCTATTGTCAGTGTTATTTCAACACCCATTATTATTTATCTGCAAAATACGTTTACATTATCAATTCCATATTCAAAATAAATTTAAAACAGTTACAAGAAGAGCAATTGCCTTTGGCAAAAATGGATTGTAGCGGTTCATTCCCTTGCAGCTGAATCGATTGGGTTACCGCAAGTCATACCATGTAATGCCTTACTTGCGAATACCATAGGTTTGATTGGCATTCTGGACAAAGATGATACCATTGCCGGGTTCATCAATTTTCATCTGCTCTTTTACTGTGGAAATAATGGCATCGGTTTTATTTGCTTCAGAGAGTATAATGACGATTTCTTTCTCTGGTTCAATATCCATGGCAAACAATTTACACGTTTCATGGATTCCCGAACCTCTGGCGTTAATGATCGTAGCGCCTTTTGAACCTGCTTTGGTCGCTGCTGCGATAACATCTTCAGCTTTTCCTCGATCTACAATGATCGTAATAATATGATACATGGTATTGTCTGCCCCTCTTTCATCTTCTGTATTTTTGCACATCATCCTCTTGGTGCCAAAGACACCACAAATTGTGGATGTAAAAACAATCCCGTGATTAGGCTTATGAAATTCAAATTCTTTATCCAGCTTTTCCAAAACGCGATAAGCCGTCTCCTTTTCAGCAGCTAAATGAACAATCTCTTTTCTTACATCAGTGAATCCAATATAATTCAAAAGGCGGCTATTTACGGTCCCCTTGCCCAAGGTGATAGTACCGCCGGTAATACCATTTCGTTTCGCGAATTTGATGATTTTGCTGCCCAATCCAAAGTTGACAATGACACGAATCAATTCAATTTCAGAAGCTTCGTTTCTATTGTTCATTGACATCCAATCCCCCTTTTTTGGATTTAATTTTAAAGAATAAACCTAGAATCTGCAGAGCAATCAGAGGGGTCATGGCGACCATGGCAATCACGCCAAATCCGTCCAGAAAAACATTGGCTCCTTCTACGGCCTCGGCAACCCCTTGAGTAAATGCCAGAATAAAGGTAGCGGTCATTGGCCCCGAAGCAACTCCGCCGGAATCGAAGGCTATACCGACAAACAGCCTGGGCACGAAGTAGCTCAGAACGATGGCAATAAAATAACCCGGTAAAAGAAAATGCCATAGTTGTATTTCCGGAACCAGGATGCGTATAATTGACAGGGCAACGGCCAGAGCCACACCCAATGCCAAGGTAACCAAAACCACTTTTCTATTTACGTATCCGCTGGTTACATCCTCAATTTGGTGGGTTAAGACATTAACCGCCGGCTCGGCCAGGATGGTAACCATACCCAGGAGAAAACCAGCGCCAATAACATACCCGTAATTTTCCATGGAGACCAATTTGTAGCCAACCACACTGCCAACCTCCATAAAACCTGCGTTTACACCCAATAAAAAGACAACCAGCCCAATATAGGTATACAATATCCCGAATAACACTTTGCGTAAACTGGTTTTTGACAAGTGAAAAGAAATCTTTTGAAATAGCAGAAAGGTAATTAAGATGGGCGTCAGCGCAATCAATATTTCTCCTGCTATGACGGGGAGCTTTTGCATGAATGGGTTTATAATGGAGTTTGACATAGCTGTCGTAGTCTCCAGAGAACCCGTAATTTTTTCTGTTTTTTGCAGAATATTCACAATCATAACGGATATAATGGCACCGGTTGAAACAATTGCCACTAGTCCAAAGCTATCTTCTTCAGAAGATTTACTATCCTTTTTTAGCTGTGAAACACCCCAAGCCAGGGCCAGGATAAATGGAACCGTCAGCGCTCCAGTGGTTGATCCGGAGGCATCAAAAGCAATTGCCAGAAATTCCGGGGATGTAAACAGTGCGAGGACAAATATAATTCCATAAAAAACCGTTAAGGTTTTGTTTAACGGTAGGTTATATACAATTCTGACCATACCAAACGCAAGCAACACTGCAATTCCAATCGACACTACAACCACAATCATACCTTTTGCAATCACTCCTGATGTAACCATGTCCACTTGGCCGGCCAGGATATGCAGATCAGGTTCGGCAATGGAAATAAAAAAGCCCAGCAATAATCCTGCTACGATTATTATCCAGACTCTGTTTGATTTTACAATGCTGTTTCCCATCATATTACCAATCGGCGTAATGCCGATATCAACTCCCAATAGGAATATTGTCAATCCAATAATGATCAAGACCGCACCAAGGAGGAATCTGATCAAGAGAGGTTCGTCGATTGGGGTTAGCGTAAAATTCAGAAGGATTACAAAAGCTGTGATTGGTATGACAGAATATAGAACTTCGATTAGTTTTGATGTAATTACACTCAAACTATCAACCACCTCTCATTAAGCACATCGGAACTCACATGTTAGCCTCCTTTGTTAAATATGATATCAGAAGTAATGGCATGTGAGTAAATTACCTAAATTATGTAATCCATACGGTCGATTCTGGTACTATGGATCAAAGACTGAATTTACTGTTTCTTTAACATGATTA